>NZ_JAMYLV010000023.1:0-89409 GCF_040318195.1 Mesorhizobium sp. M1273
CGCGCTTTTCTGCGGCCCGCCGTTTCGCCCGACATCAGGGAACGATATCGCCCCCCATGTATTAGAAACCCATGGACACTATGGAACCCCACGGCCACGGGATGGCGGCCGATATTTTGACATCGGAAGTTGCCAATGCCAGGCAGCGCATCCACCGGACCGAGCTCGCGCTTCAACGCACTGAAGAGATGCTGGCCGAAAATCTCGCGCTGTGCAGCAGGATACGAACTGCGGTCGAGGCCGCAGACCGCTTGATGGAGATCGATCCCCCCAGCTTTGACCGACGTCGCGCGGGTTGAACTGGGCCGGCGTTCATTCGTCGCGACCTTGCGGCACCCTGCCGCAAGAGCTTGCCCTGTTGGCATCACAGCGTGAGCAAACATTGGAACAATGCACGCTGGTCCCTTTGCCCACCTGGCTATCGATGCGGATGTGCCCGCCGAACTGTTTGACGAAGCCGTAGACTCGGCTGAGTCCGAGCCCTGTTCCCTCGCCATTGCCTTTTGTCGTGAAGAAGGGCTCGAAGACCTAGGCGAGAACTTGCTTGTCCATGCCGTGGCCGGTGTCGCTCAGCGTCAAGCGAACGAACAACGCCGCCAATCCTTTCAGATCAGATCGTCAGGCGCGTCACTCGTCTCGATCGTGAACCTGCCGTAGTCTGTCATTGCGTGCCTGGCGTTGACCGCCAGGTTGAGAATGGCGACGTCGAGCTGATTGGCGTCGATGAGAACCGGACCGAGCGCTGGATCGAGATGACGCTCGATCCTGATGTCGCGGCCGAAGGTCCGCTCCAGCAGAGCGGTGAGCGATCCAATATGTTGGTTGAGATCGACCTTTTCGGGCTCCAGGAACTGACGCCGGGAGAAGGCGAGCAACTGCTGCGTCAGCGCGCCGCCATTTCGCGTGCGCTTCAGCATCTCCTCGATCAGCGTACCGATTTTCGGATCGGCGGGATTCTCCGCAAGCTGCTTTGCCAACTGCCGGAGGCCGGATTCGAAGAGGCGATCAGATTGTTGAAGCCATGAACGATGCCGGCTGCGATGCGACCGATGGCTTCGAGTTTTTGCGACTGCAACTGGCGTTCTTCCTGCGCGGGGCGCGCGGACACGTCGCGAAGGCTGGCGAGCAGGGCAGGTTTGCCATCCCAGGTCACCTCGACGACGCGCATCTCGACCTCGGCCGCCTTGCTGCCCGGACGGGCCACGGTGATTTCTGCGGTTTCTCCCGAGACGACGGGCCGCCCGAGGGGAACATGAAGAAGCTCTTCGAGCGGATGCCCGAAAATGCGGGCCGCGGCCGGATTCGCGTAGAGAACCGCTCCCGAAAGATCGACGACGAGGACACCGTCGGCCGTGTTCTCGATCAGGAGACGGAAACTGAGCTGGCTGATGCTGGTCAGCTGCGGATCATCGGTCAGGTCGGAAATTTCCGCCGCGCTCCGCGTCATCGTTCTGGCCTCCTCACAGGTATGACTATGACGAATCGTTCGTCGCGGAACCGCCGAAGACATCCGGCGCGCCCTCTATCGGCTGGCCGAGATGCATTCCGCCGCCATCGATCGTGAAGCGTCTGATCTGCTTGTCGTGTTCGCTGCCGCGCATCTTCAGCACCATGAGGCCGCGATACATGAACTGTGCTTTCTGAATGTAGCGCAAAAGGATGAAGGAGTCGGTCAGCGTCGAGATGTGCTGTTCGCTCGCCGAATGGCCGCCGACCAGCGACTTGTCCGTGGCGGTGCAAAGTCCAGCGATTTCCCGTTTCTTGACGAAGGATGTGAGGCTGATCAGGAACTCGCGAAAGCCGGTCTCCGGCGCAATGCGTTCGAGCGCGGAAAGGCTGTCGATGGCAAGCCGATCCGGTTTGAATTCCTCGACCAATTGACGGATCATCAGCAGATGGTCGGGAAGGCTTTGCGCCTCCGGATAGAGACAGACGACCTTGAGCCCGCCTTCCGCTTCCATCGTCTCGAAATCGACACCCCAACTGCGCGCGTTGCGAATGAGCTGACCGCGGCTTTCTTCGTAGCCAACCAGTAAGGAGCGTTCGCCGGCCGCGACGCCACCGGCCAGGAAATTGGTCACCAGCAGCGTCTTGCCGGTGCCGGTCGCGCCGCTGACCAGCGTAACGCTGTCGCGGAAGAAGCCCCCGCTCGTCATCCTGTCAAGATCGGCATTGCCGCTCGTTATCGGGAGAGGTAGAGGCGGCTTAAGGCCGGCCTCCTTAGCCTCGAGAGGCGTCAATTTTCTCGGACAGCCAGGTCTTGATAAGGGACTGATAGGGCACGTCGCGCTTGTTCGCCGCGACCTTGATCCGTTCGAGCAGGCTATTGGGCAGCCGCAACGAGATCGAGGTCGACGACGGCTTGAGGTTGGGCAGGCGGACCCGCTCTGCCTTGCTCCAATCGACATGCTCACTGGAGTCGTTGGACTCCCAGAAGGCGCGCTCCTCGGCCTCCGATGCAAAGGTCGGAACCGGCTTAGCTGTCTTGGTCATAGTAGCCTCGCTCCTTGCGGCTCATATCCCGGGCGGAAATCACCCGGATCTTGGTCTCCTTGTCCCGAAGCGTGAAGGTGATGTGCAGCAGCCTTCCATCATCGGTGCGCCCGAGAGCATGAATTCGTTGCTCGATGGCGCTGTGCTTTGCGTAGGGAACGGTCAGCAACGGCTCGTTGAAGAACACCTGTTCCGCCTCGGCCTGGCTGACGTCGTGCTTGTCGATGCTCTTGCGGGCATTGCCCGCATCCCAGTCGAAGCCGGCAATCCGTTCCCATTCGATCATCGATGTATATTGCCATAATATACGCCGATTTCAAGCTCCGTCAGGCGTGAGCGCTCCGCCCAGCAGATTTGGACAGCATAGGGAGAGGAAATGGAGGCAAGGAAAACCCCCTCGCTGATCGGCCAGACCGGTGGCGCTGACGCTCAACCGCCAGCCTCGCAATCCCGGCCGCGTCGTCCGGCGCAGGGCTGAAAGCCCCGCTTGTCCTGCCGGGCAGGGATGCTCACCAGGCAGTTGCACCGGCCCGCCGGCTCCGGGGGCAGGGGGATGTCTTCGGAAGGAAGACGAGAAAGGACCGGTGAAAGGCCGCATCTGCAACCCTCCAAGGAGAATTCCTATGGAACTGAAATTCGTTGATCCGCGCTCGCTCAAGGACAATCCCGACAAGGCGCGCCGTTCCAAGTCCAGCCCGCAGGCCGACGCGCTGCTGCTGGCGACGATCAAGGCTGTTGGCATCGTGCAGCCGCCCGTCGTCGCCGCAGAAACCGATGGCGGCAACGGCTTCGTCATCGACGAGGGCCACCGTCGCGTCAAGCAGGCGATTACCGCCGGCCTCGAGGAAGTCGCCGTTATCGTCGTTCCCTGCGCCGAGGATGGCGGCGCCATGCGTTCGCTGGTCACCACGATCGCGCATGAGCAGCTTAACCCCGTTGACCAGTGGCGCGCCATCGAGCGTCTCGTGGCGCTCGGCTGGACCGAAGAGGCGATCGGCATCGCGCTCGCCCAGTCGGTGCGCCAGATCAAGAAGCTGCGCCTGCTCGCCAATGTGCTGCCGGCGATGCTGGATCATATGGCCAAGGGCGACATGCCCGACGAGCGCCAGCTCCGCACCATCGCGGCCGCCTCGCTCGAGGAGCAGAAGGAGGTCTGGAAGGCACATAAGCCGACCAAGGGCGATCCCCAGGTCTCGTGGTGGGCTGTCGCCAACGGCCTCGCCAAGACCCGCATGTATGCGCGCGACGCCAGCTTCGGCGACGATCTGCGAGAGGCCTATGGCATCGCCTGGGTCGAGGATCTGTTCGCCCCGGCCGACCAGGACAGCCGCTACACCACCGACGTGGACGCCTTCCTGGGGGCCTAGCAGGAGTGGATGACGCAGAACCTGCCCAAGAAGGGCGTCATCGTCGAGACCAACAATTGGGGCGAGGTGAAGCTGCCGCCCAAGGCCGAACGCGTCTACAGTACGCCCAAGAAGTCGGACCACACAGCGATGTATCTTGACCGCGAGGGCAAGGTGAAGACGGTCCACTTCCGCATGCCCGAGGCCAGGAAGCCCAAGGGCAAGGGTGCGGAAGACGCCGGCGGCTCGCGGCGGTGCTCGAAGGTTCGCCCATGCCGCCCAGGCTTTCTCCGCGACAGGCCGAGATCATGATGCTGGTCAACAAAGGCATGACCAACAAACAGATCGCCAAGGATCTCGATATCTCGCCGGCGACGGTGAAGACCTTGCTCGAACGGCTGTTCCGGATTTCGAAGGCGAAGAACCGGATCGCCCTGATTCATTGGTGGCAGGGGACAGATCAGCCCAATGTGTTCGACGGCTGAGCATGGTGCGCCGGCTGCTCGGATAATTCGGCAGATAGGCTTCGTTATGCCCACGGGATCCTGGTCGGCGGGGTCATCGCCGCCGCCGTCGGCAACGATCTGGTGCTGGCGCATTCCCATGATCCGCTCAAGACGGCCTAACCTAAGTCCTGATCCTCACTGGCGGACCGGCGATCTATCTGCTCGGGAGCGCCAACTACATGAAGGCGGTCTATCGTGTGGTGCCGGCATCCCAATGGCGGGCGTTCCTGCCCTGCTGCTCCTGATCCCGTCGCCTACACCGTCGACTTGCTCGCTATGGGCTGGCTGACAGAGCTGGCGCACCCACGCCCGGCAGGCATCGAAGAAACGGTGTCCGGTCCTGTCGGGCGGACCTCATTCGGCAATCGTCGTCGGCAGGAGAGCCAAAGTGTGATCGCGGCCCAAACCGGTGCTCATGACCATGTTGACGCTTGGGCCGTATGTGGCTGTTGTCTTTTGATATGGTATCGATAACATGCCTTGCGTGAAGTTGATTCCAACGGGTGGTTCATGAGCGATGCCGGACGCCGCAGAGAGCTTGTGCCCGAGTGTCCAGCGTTTTGGTTGGGCACATCGCTGCCGGCTGGTGGAGCGGCATGATGGCCAAGGCCGCCTCATCGAGACCGGGCGAGAGCCACGCCCCGACGATGGTCGACGTGGCGCGGCGGGCAGGTGTGTCCACCATGACGGTTTCACGCGCCCTGAAAGAGGGCAGCCTCGTTTCCAAGGCGACGCGGGAAAAGATCATGGTCGCGGTCAACGACCTCGGCTACGTGCTCGACCAATCGGCCGGCAGCCTGTCCTCGCGCAAGACTGGATTTGTTGCCGCGATGGTTCCATCACTCAACAATTCCAACTTCGCCGATACGGCGCGCGGCATAACGGATGAACTGGAGAGCACGGGACTCCAGCTTCTGCTCGGCTACACCGACTATACGGTCGAGAAGGAGGAAAAGCTGATCGAAGCGATGCTCCGTCGGCGGCCCGAAGGCATCATTCTGACCGGCGGCGCCCATACGGAGCGCGCCCGCCGGCTTCTTAAAAACGCGGGCATCCCTGTAGTCGAAACCTGGGAGTTGCCGGCGAAACCCATCGATCAGGTGGTCGGATTCTCCAATGAAGAGGCGATGGGACTTCTCGTCAAGACGCTGGCCAGAAAAGGCTACAATAAATTCGGTTACATCGGTGGCACGACCTCGCGCGACACGCGCGGCAGCCAACGGCGCGAAGGCTTTGTCAGAGCCATTGAGGAGCTCGGCCTGCCAACCGGGCGCCTCGTTTCCTTTGGCGTGCCGCCGATATCCATCGAGCAGGGAGGCCAGGCCGTCGTCAGCATGCTGGAGCGCTGGCCGGACACGCAAGCCGTACTCTGCGTTTCGGACCTTTCGGCCTTCGGCGCACTGATGGAATGCAAGCGCCGGGGCATGCGGATCCCGCAGGACATCGCCATTGCCGGCTTCGGCGACTACGAGGTAGCCGCCTTTTGCCATCCCGGCATCACCACCGTGAATGTCGACTGCTACGGCATCGGGCAACAGGCCGCCCGCAGATTGATCCAGGTGATCCGAGGCGACGAGAAACGACACGGCGAAGAAATCGTCCTCACAAGCTATCGCGTCGTCGAGCGCGAAAGCACCTGAGTTCCTGCATCGATTCAAACGCAGCGAAGGGCAGCCCAGCAGCGATGTTTCGCGAGACCATCACCCTCACGCATGACGGTGCTTTGAAAGCCGTTGCAGCCGGAGCAGCGCGCGCCGTCACGATGGGCGTGCCGCAATGTCTCGTGGTCGTCGATGCGAGCGGCGAAGTCCTCGCCAGCCTGCGCATGGATGGCGCGCGGTTCCTCAGCATGCGTACGGCGCAGGCGAAGGCGTGCACCCGCGGCGTCAATAAACGCCGCTACTGGCGGCATGGCGTTCGAAGTGGCGCTCTCAGCCGGTATCGCATCGCAGGGCGACGTGACCAATTTGCCCGGGGGCTTGCCGATCCGCTTCGGCAGACGCCTTGCGGGCGGCATCGGCGTCGGGTCGGAACCGGCGAGCAGGATTTCGATGTGGCACACGCCGCCTTGGCGGCGGTTGGCGCCGACGTGATTTAATGCGATGTGCCGATGCGCCTCCAGCGCAACCGAAGGATCTTCAGAACGCTATCTGAACCTTCATGGATTTGTTTCGGTCACCAGCGATGTCGAAAGCCGCGACCGCCTCGTCGAGAGCATAGATGCCTGTCAGTAGCGGTTTGACATCCACCCGGCGGCGATTGATCAGGTCGACGGCGAGCGCAAACTCCTCGTGGAAACGGAAAGTGCCCCGCATCTCGATCTCTTTCGCGACGATGAGGTTCTGCGGGATTGACAGATCGCCGCCGAGACCGAGCTGCACGAGCACGCCGCGTGGCTTCAGGACATCGAGCCCTGCACGCACCGCGCGTTCATTGCCGGAGGCCTCGAACATCATGTCGAAACTACCCTTGTCGACATTGTAGGCGGCGAGCTCTTCGCTGTTTGTCGCGACATTGATCGTCCGGTCGGCACCGATCTCCAGGGCCTTCGCCAGCACGCCGTCCATGACATCGGTGGCGACGATCTCGCGCGCGCCGTCGGCTCGTGCGGCGAGGATGCAAAGCGCGCCGATCGGCCCGCAGCCGGTGACCAGAACCCGCTTGCCGAGCAGCGAGCCAGCGCGGTTCATGGCATGCAGCGTCACCGCGAAGGGCTCGGCGAAAGCGGCTTCGTTGATGGAGATGTGGTCGGCTATTCTGTGGCACTGCCACGCCTCGGCGACTAGGCGCTGGCGGAACGCCCCCTGGATGTGCGGCATCGGCATGGCGCTGCCATAGAAGCGCATGTCGAGGCACTGGTTCTGCATGCCTTGCAGGCAGTAGCGACAGGCATTGCAGGGCCGGCTGGGCGAGATCGCCACGCGATCGCCAACCGCAAGTGTGGAGATGCCGTCGCCGAGGGCCCGCACCGTGCCCGCAACCTCATGGCCAAGAATCATGGGTTCACGAAGGCGGATCGCGCCGAAGCCGCCATGGTTGTAATAATGCAGGTCCGAGCCGCAGATGCCGCCAGCCTCGACCGCGATCTCGACCTGTCCGGCGCCAGGGGAGCCCGGATCGGTCTCCTCGATCCGCAGGTCTTTTGCCGCGTGGATGACGATCGACTTCATGATGTGATCCCTTCTCAGACGACCGGTGTCAGCAAGGTCTGTCCGCCGAAATGGGCCGCGAGATTATCGCGAACGAGCTGACCCATGGCCTTGCGGGTCTCCACCGTGCCGCTGGCGTGGTGCGGTTGCAGCACGACGTTGGTAAGCTTCAGGAAGCGCTCGTCGATGGTTGGCTCGTTCCAGAACACGTCGAGCCCGGCACCCTTGATGGCACTGGATTCCAGGGCCGCGAGCAACGCGGTCTCGTCGATCGTGCTGCCGCGCGAAATATTTATGACGATACCGTCTGCTCCGAGCGCTGCCAGGATCGACGCATTAATCATGTGTTTTGTGCTTTCGCCGCCGGCGAGCGTTACGATCAGAAATTCGCTGTCGCGCGCCAGTTCGACCAGATCGCCGACAAAAGCATAAGGAAGATCGTCGCGCTTGCGGTTGTCGAAATAGGAAATCGTGCAGTCGAATGCAGCGGCGCGCTTCGCCACCGCCGCACCGACGCGGCCCATGCCGACAATGCCCAGCCTTTTTCCACAGACACGCGTGACCAGCCCCATATTGCCCTTGCGCCAGCTTCCATCGCGTACGTAGGCGTCGGCCTGCGGGATTTTTCGCGCCACGGCGAGCAGCAGCCCGATGCCGATATCGGCTACGTCCTCGGTCAGCACATCTGGTGTATTGGTGACACGAATGCCGTTCGCCCTGGCATAGGCAAGGTCGATGGCGTCGGTGCCCACGCCGTAGCAGGAAACGATCTCGAGCTGCGGCAGCTTTCCCATCAGCGCAGCACTTGCGCCAAGCTCGCCGCGCGTAGCGATGGCGCGGATCGCGCCGGCGTGGCTTGAGAGCAACGCGTCCTTGTCCTCGGACTGCCAAAGTTTGTGGACGCGATACTTCGCCTCAAGATCTGCCATGTCCCAATCCGGATAGGGACCTGTCATCAAAATGTCGGTCACGGCATCATCTCCTGTGCGAGTCCATTTTTCCCATTGACTATGTTATCGATAACATTCATGTCAATAGCGACTGGCGGCGGGGTGATGGAAATCGCGGCCGCTTCAGGAAAGCTTGCTCGGGAGGAGCGTTTGGGCAGTTCGTTGTTTGATTTGAACGGCATGCGGGCGCTGGTCACCGGCTCGGGGCAAGGGATCGGCCTGGCGCTGGCCGAGGGGTTGGCGCAGCACGGCGCCGAAATCGTGCTCAACGGACGCAGCGCCGAAAAAATGAAAACGGCTGCGGATTCACTGACAGCGAAGGGACACAAGGTCCATAGCGCCGTCTTCGACGTCACCGATCATGCTGCGGTGGCGAACGGCGTCGCGCAGATCGAGGCGACGATCGGCGCCATCGATGTCCTTATCAACAATGCCGGCATGCAGTTCCGAATGCCGCTCGAGGATTTCCCCGCTGACAAATGGGAGGAACTCTTGCGCACCAACATCTCCAGCGTGTTCTTCGTCGGGCAAGCGGTGGCGCGGCACATGATCCCGCGGCAGCGCGGCAAGATCGTCAATATCGCCTCGGTGCAAAGCGAACTGGCACGGACGAACATCGCGCCCTATACGGCCACGAAAGGCGCTGTGCGCAACCTGACGCGCGGCATGTGTGCCGATTGGGCGAAGCATGGCTTGCAGATCAATTCCATTGCGCCGGGTTACTTCAAGACGCCGCTCAACCAGGCGCTGGTCGACAATCCCGAGTTTTCAGCCTGGTTGACCAACCGAACACCGGCGGGTCGTTGGGGCGATGTCGGCGAACTGGTCGGCGCGGCGATCTTTCTAGCTGGACCGGCCTCATCCTTTGTCAATGGACACACGCTCTATGTCGATGGCGGCATCACAACCTGCCTCTAAGTCCTGGCCCATCGTTGTGATGGGTGTCAGCGGCTGCGGCAAGACCAGCATTGGCGTCGCTATCGCGGCTCGTCTAGGGCTTGCTTTTGTCGAAGGCGACGTGCTGCACCCGCGTGGCAATGTCGAAAAAATGTCGGCGGGCATTCCGCTTACCGACGAGGATCGTTGGCCTTGGCTGGACCTGTTGGGCGCAGCCTTGCGCCATGCACATCAAGAAGGACGTGGGCTCGTCGCGAGTTGCTCGGCGCTGAAGAAGTCCTATCGCGATCGCCTTCGCCATGGTGCTAGCGGGCCGGTGCTTTTCGTATTTTTGCACGGGTCACGTGCGGTGCTGCAAGCCAGGCTCGCCGAGCGCGGCGGCCACTTCTTTCCACCCGCTCTGCTTAACAGCCAGTTCGCCACACTGGAAAATCCAGGCGACGAACCGCTGGTGGTCACAGTGGACATCGACGCGCATGTGGACACGATCGCCGATAGAGTGTTGGAGGGTCTGGGTGCATTTGGGGTCGCCCCCGCCAGGATCAAGGAAAAAGGCACGTTGAGATGACGCAACCAGCAAAAGTCGCCGTTGTCGGCGCCGGCATCATGGGGTCGGCGATCGCCACCCGTCTGATCGAGACTGGGCAAGCCGTGACGGTATTCGATCTGGACAAGGCCAAGGTCGCCGCGCTGACTGCAAAGGGTGCGGTTGCCGTCGCGTCTGTTGCCGAAGCAACGCGGACGAGCAGCTTCGTCATCCTCAGTCTGAACCATGCCGACATCGTGCGTTCCGTGGTGTTCGGCGATGCCGGTGTCGCGGCCGCTGCGTCGCCCGAAAAGCTGCTGATCGACATGTCTTCGATCGATCCCGTCGACACCGCGCAGATGGCCAGGAAGCTGTCTGCCGAGACCGGCATGAAATGGCTCGACTGCCCGCTTTCGGGCGGCGTTCCCGGCGCGCTGGCCGGCCGACTGACCGTCATGGCGGGCGGCGAGGCGGCTGATTTCGAACAAGCCCGCACGGTGATGCGGCATCTCTGCGCCAACTACACGCTGATGGGGCCGAGCGGGGCAGGGCAGACCACCAAGCTGATCAACCAGCTTTTCTGCGCAGTTCTGTTCCAGGCCGTCGCCGAAGCGGTGAAGCTTGCCGAAGCCGGCGGCGTCGATCCGAAGGCAATTCCGGCGGCACTCAAGGGCGGGCGGGCCGATTCCAGCATCATGCAGGAGTTCATGGCAAAATTCGCTGCCCGCGATTTTTCGCCGACCGGCCGCATCGACAACATGCTGAAGGACCTGGATTCGCTGCAATCCTTTGCCCTCAAAACCAAGACGCCGATGCCGATGACCGGGCAGGTGGTCGAGATCCATCGCCTGCTCTGCACCGCAGGACTGGGGCCAAGGGATTCGGCCGAAATGATGCGTCTGCTCGACGGCAAGACCAACTGATCCGTTGGCCATATTTTCTTTGATGCTTGACGCTTAGAAATGTTATCGATAACATAATTTTATCTCGGGAGGAACGCATTGTGACCGAGCAAAAACTGATCGAGTTCAAGTCAATTACCAAGGAGTTCGGCGGCACCCGCGCGCTCTCCGACGTGACGCTTGATCTGCACAAGGGCGAGATCCTGGCGCTGCTCGGCGAGAATGGCGCCGGCAAGTCGACGCTGATAAAGACGCTCGCCGGCATCTATCGGCCGGATGGCGGCCAAATCCTGTTTCGCGGCGAGCCCTACCATCATCGCCCGCCGCGGCCGAACCAGCGCCAGCCCGTCGCCTTCATTCACCAGGATCTCGGTCTCATCGAATGGATGACGGTCGGCGAGAATGTCGGCTTGGCCCAAGGCTTTTCGCTGCGCTCCGGGCTGATCGACTGGCGATCGACCGAGGCGAGGGCGCATGAGGCGTTAAAGCTGGTCGGCTGTGACTTCGACCCGACGACACGCGTTCAAGATCTGACGCGCACCGAAAAATCGCTGGTCGCCATCGCTCGCGCCTTGGCTACCGAGGCCGATGTGCTGGTGCTCGACGAGCCGACGGCCAGTCTTCCCGCCGACGAGGTCGAGCGGCTGTTCGACGCCATCCGTCCGCTCAAGCAACGCGGCGTCGGCATGATCTATGTCTCGCATCGCCTGGATGAAATTTTTCGCATCGCCGATCGCGTCGCCGTGCTGCGCGACGGCAGGCTGGTCGGCCAGAAGAAGGTCGCCGATACGAAACCGGACGAACTGGTCGAGATGATCGTCGGCCGTCCGGTCAGCCAGGTTTTCAGCAAGGCAGAGACGCAGGCCGGCGAGACGATCTGCGCCGTGCGCGACCTTGTCTGCGCCGGTGCCGGCCCGGTGTCTTTCGACGTTCGCAAGGGTGAGTTGCTCGGCCTGGTCGGCCTGCGCGGCGCCGGGCAGGAACTGGTTGGCCGGGCGCTGTTTGGCTGCCAGGCCTTTTCCGGCACGGTGACGATCCGCGGGGCTGTGCCGGACCTGTCCAGCCCGATCGCGGCGATGTCGTCCGGCATCGGCCTGATCGCGCGTGACAGGACCGAAGAATCAATCGCTGGATCCTTGTCGATCCGTGAGAACAGTTTCCTCAATCCCGGCGCCGGCAAGCGCGGCCTGTTTTCCTTCCTCGCGCCTCATAAAGAGGCTGCGCTAGCGCAGGCGATCGGCAGTTCCGTCGGGCTGCGCCCCAACGACCCGAATCTGCCGATCGAAGCCCTTTCTGGCGGCAATCAGCAGAAGGTGGTCGTCGGGCGCTGGCTGCACACCGGGCGTACGTTGCTGATCGCCGAGGATCCGACGGCCGGCGTCGATGTCGGCGCCAAGGCTGAGGTCTACCGGCTGATCGGCCGCGCGCTTGAAGCCGGCCTCGCCGTCGTCGTGGTGTCGACCGATTTCGAGGAGATTGCCCACATCTGCCACCGCGCTTTGGTGTTTTCGCGAGGACAGATCGTTCGCGAACTCACCGGCAAAGACCTCACCACATCCGCCGTGATCACCGCGGCATCGGCTTCCGAAGCCGCCTGATCTTTCTGGGAGCGAACTCATGCAATCGATCGAATCCAGCGCCCTCGAACCGACCCGCGGCGAGATGGCTGATTTGTCCATGGGGCAGAAGGTCATCCGGCTGCTACCGGTCTACGGGCTGGTGATCCTGACGGTGTTGCTGATCCTTTTGTTCTCGATCCTGCTGCCGAACACGTTCCCGACGCTGCTTAACCTGCGCTCGATCATCTCCGACAAGGCGATTATTGCGCTGTTGTCGCTGGCGGCGATGATCCCGATGGCGTCGGGACGGATCGACCTCACCGTCGGCTACGGAATTGTGCTGTGGCACATCCTGGCCATCAGTCTGCAAACCATGTTCGGCATTCCGTGGCCGCTGGCAGTGATGATTGTGCTGGTTCTCGGCGCCGCGACCGGCTTCCTCAACGGCCTGCTGGTCGAAGTCGCCCGCATCGACTCTTTCATCGCCACGCTGGGCACCGGCACCGTGCTCTATTCCTTGGCGCTTTGGCACACTGGCGGCCGGCAGGTTGTCGGCGTTTTGCCCAACGGCTTCTACGCGCTCAACGGCACGATGGTGTTCGGGCTGCCGATCACCGGCCTCTACGTGCTGGGCATCGCCGTCGCACTGTGGATTATTCTCGAATATCTGCCGATCGGCCGCTATGTCTATGCCATCGGCGCCAACCCGAAGGCGGCTGCTCTCAATGGCATTCCGGTGCGCCGTTTCGTCATCGGGGCGTTCATCTCGTCGGGGTTCCTGACGGCGCTGACGGGCGTGCTTCTCGCCTCCAAGCTGCGTATTGGCCAGGCCAGCGTCGGATTGGAGTATCTCCTGCCGGCTCTGGTCGGTGCCTTTCTTGGCTCGACCACGATCAAACCCGGGCGTGTCAATGTCTGGGGCACGATGACCGGCGTCATCATCCTTGCGGTCGGCATTTCCGGCATTCAGCAGTTCGGCGGCTCGTTCTTCGTCGAGCCATTGTTCAATGGCGTGACGCTGCTCGTCGCCATAGGCATTGCCGGCTACGCCCAGCGCAAGCGCGGCGCGGCGCAAAGAGCCAGGACCAAGACCGTCGCGCAGCGCTCGAAGTGACGTCGAGCCTCGGGGACCTGGGATGAGCGACTACGAGATTCTCGACGATCGGTTCGGCAAGCTGATGATCGGGCATGCCAAGCTCGAACGGCTATGGACCGGTAGCCGTTGGGCGGAAGGACCGGTGTATGTCCCCGCCGCAAGGCATTTGCTGTGGTCGGACATCCCGAACGATCGGCTGCTGCGCTACGACGAAGGCGACGGCTCGGTAAGTGTCTTCGAAACGCACTGCAACAATCAGAACGGCCACACCCTCGACCGCGAAGGCCGCGTCGTTGCTTGCGAGCATGGCGGGCGCCGTGTCTCCCGGCTCGAGCATGACGGGCGTTGGAAGACGCTTGTCGAAACCGTTGCAGGCAAGCGGTTCAATTCACCCAATGACGTGGTGGTCAAATCCGACGGTACGATCTGGTTCACCGACCCGGTCTACGGCATCGAAAGCCACTACGAGGGCAAGATCGCCAGAGCGGAGATCGGCGGCTCCCATGTCTACCGGTTCGACGAGCTTTCGGGTGAGGTGAGCGCCGTTGTCACCGACATGGTGCAGCCGAACGGCCTGGCTTTTTCGCCCGACGAGACGATCCTCTATGTCTCGGAGAGCGGCGCCAGCCATGTGCCCGGCCTGCCGCGCGCGATCAAGGCCTATGACCTTGCCGTCGATGGCCGGTCGGCGCGTGCAGGCGGCATCTTCGCCGAGTGCGGGGCTGGCCTCTTCGATGGTTTTCGCGTCGGTCGCGACGGCAACATCTGGGCCTCCAGCGCCGACTCGGTGCGCGTCCATGCACCGGACGGAACCCTGATCGGCCGTATCCTGGTTCCCGAGCTCGTTTCCAATGTCTGTTTCGGCGGTCCCAAGCGCAACCGCCTCTACATCACCGCTCAGACATCCCTCTACGCCATCTACGTCAACGCACATCCGGCCGGTGTTGGTCCGGTGGCGGGCGACATCAGCCGGTGACATGTCGCCAACTCCAATCGAAAGCCGAGTTTGAAAGATCATGCAATTTCTAGAAACCAAGGGAGGTACCAACATGCAACGCAGAACATTCCTGAAATCATCCGTAGCCTTGATGGCCATGACAATCGCTGCTCCTGTCCTGTTCGCCGGCCAGGCACGGGCGGACGCCACAGCCGACGCCATGGCGGTCGTCCAGAAATATGCGCAGAAGGTCACGGCCTGGGATGGCCCGACCACCGGTCCGAAGGCGCAGCAAGGCAAGACGATCGTCGTGCTCGCCGGCGACCTCAAGAACGGCGGCATCCTGGGCGTCACCAACGGCGTCGAGGAAGCAGCCAAGGCGATCGGCTGGGAGGTCAAGGTGATTGACGGCGCCGGCTCGATCGGCGGCCGCACCGCTGCCTTCGGCCAAGCCATGGCGTTGAAGCCGAATGGCATCGTCATCAACGGTTTTGACGCGGTCGAGCAGGCGCCGGCGCTGGAACAGGCCAAGGCCGCAGGTATCCCGTTGGTCTCCTGGCATGCCGGACCGGTGATCGGGCCCGACGAGAAAAGCGGCGTGTTCGCCAACGTGTCGACGGATGCCATGCAAGTCTCCACGGCCGCGGCCGACTGGGCCTACGCCGATGCCAAGGGCAAGCCCGGCGTCGTTATCTTCACCGATTCGACCTACGCCATCGCCATCGCCAAGGCAGACAAGATGAAGGCGGAGATCGAGCGGCTGGGCGGCAAGGTGCTCGAATATGTCGACACGCCGATCGCCGAGACCTCCCAGCGCATGCCGCAGCTGACCACTTCGCTGCTGCAGAAGTACGGCGATACCTGGACGCATTCACTGGCGATCAACGACCTCTATTTCGACTTCATGGGACCCTCACTTGCCGCCGCCGGCAAAGCCGGTACCGACGCGCCGATCAATGTCGCCGCAGGCGACGGTTCGGAATCGGCCTATCAGCGCATTCGCGCCGGTCAGTTCCAGAAGGTGACCGTTGCCGAACCGCTCAACTTGCAGGGCTGGCAATTGGTCGACGAGCTGAACCGCGCCATCGCTGGCGAAAAATGGTCGGGCTATCTGTCGCCGCTGCATGTGGTGACGGCCGACAATGTCGAGTTCGACGGCGGGCCGAAGAACGCATTCGACCCCGGCAATGGCTACCGCGACGCATACAAGAAGATCTGGGGCAAGTAGGAGCCCGGCGATGCGGGCGCAATACGCGATGCGCCCGCATCTCATTCGCACGACAAATCCACGAATTGCACCGCGACCTGCCCTTGCCGGCCGGCGGCCATCCCAAGCGCAGAAAATCAGGAAACCCTCGCCATGATCATTCGCTACGCCCTGTTCGAAGGCGAAATCCACCCCGGACGCGAGAGCGAATTCCGGCGCTTTGTCAGGGAAAGGCTAGTGCCGTTGTGGACGCAATTTCCTGGAGCCGAGGAGGTGCGCGTTCTGGATGGCACGGCACGGGATGAGGGCGCCCCCGTCTATGCCATGGCGCTCGCCATCCGTTATCCCGACATGGACGCCTGCAACAAGGCGCTGCAGTCCGACGTTCGCTTTCAGAGCCGCGATGTGACCGGAGAGCTGCTCAAGATGTTCACCGGCCGTGTGCATCACCATGTTTTCGAAGCGAACGAGTTTCCAACCGCTCGATTACGGCGACGGGACGAGGTTTCAGAAATTCGCGTTCGAGGGCCTGGGCGAGATTGACTTCATCGTGGTCGGGGCCCGGCGTGGATCGTGTCGCTCGAACAAGGGAGCGGCTTGCAGAGCTGAATCCGGAGTTCGTCAGACGGACGATCGCACAGCTCATGATCATGCCAGACTACGAGGAGATGACTGCTGATAGCCTTGCCATTACAACAGCCCTGCTCGAAGAGGTGCTGTCGCCAGCGACATCATCCTGACCAACACCGGCAGCCGGCTTCGAGCGGGACCTTTTAGCCCAGACGCCTTGGTGAGGTTGGTCCGCAAGATGGGAGTCTTTGAGCGACCCCGAGGGGAAGGTCGTTCGCGCAGGACGAATTCACGCCGATGACCCTTTCGAGACCTTGCGGAGCCGAATTCTCTTTTTGGAAGTCGGCATTAGCCGGAACCAGCATTCGCGCGGGCTTCTCCAAGCCGCCGATCAGCGGCAGGGAAGCGGCATGGCCCTAGCCTGCTTGGGCGTGGCGAACGTCCACACGGGGCGGTGCTGACGTCGCGACTTTGTGAAGCTGAAAGACTTCCGTCGCTTCGCCGCGCCCGCGCAACCTGTGCTTGCCCGCCGGGATCGTTTCGAACTTTTCGTCGAGCCGCGAAACAGTCTCGCCGGAAATCGCGATGGCGGTCGCGGCATCTGGTGCGAGCAACTTGCCGAGTTCCTGAAGCCGCTGGCTGATGTTCACGGTGTCGCCGACGATTGTGTAGTTCACGCGATCGGATGCGCCGATATTGCCGACGATGACGGAGCCCGTGTGGATGCCGATGCGGACGTGAAGCGGAGGCCGGCCTTTGCCAGCCGCTTCCAGATTGTCCTTGTCCAGCTCCTCGCGGATCGCCGCGGCGGCGCGGACGGCCGCGGCGGCATGGCCCTTCAGACGATCCGGCGCGCCGAAGAACGCCAGCATGCCGTCGCCCAGGAACTTGTCGACCGTACCGCCATGTGCATCGACCGCGCCACACAGGATCGCGAAGTGGTGGTTCAGCAGCCTGGCCGCGGCTGCGGCGTCCATCTGCTCCGACAGCGTGGTGAACCCGACGATGTCGGTAAACATGACGGTGACGACCGCTTCGCGCGGTTCGGCGATGCCGACCTCTCCGGTGCGCACCAGCTTGGCCACCAGCGAGCGCGGAATATAGGTCGAGAATGCACGCAGACCGATCAGCATGGCGTTGAAGGCCGAAGCCTGGTTGTCCAACTCCAGAACCCTGCTGCGCGGCAGCGGAGTCACGCCGTCGAGATCGAAATCGGCAACGCGCATGGCCTGGCCGGCGATCGCCTGGATCGGTCGCGACAGGCGCCTCCCAAGCAGGATCGCGACGATGACCGCCACGGCCATCGCCCCAACACCGAGCAGGGCCGATCCCAACACGCGCTCGATCTCCTTGCTGATCTGACTGGTCTCGAAATACGCGCCGAGCGTCCAGGGCTTGTCGCCATAGCCTGCGATCTTGCGGGTGATGGCGATGTAGGTGGCGTCGCCGCTCCACTCGGACGCATTGTCCACGCTGCGGTCGATCTCGGCGATTTCTATGTCGCGGGCGCGGCGCGTGTCGAAATCCCGCTCTACCTTCCGCGCGCTATAGGCGGCCAATACCGGATCGCCATACGTGGCCAGCGGCGTCAGCGGCAGGACGCCGTTCTTCAGAGCGTCGGGATCGGCCAGCCTTTGGTCGGCGAGCACGCGGTCTTCGCCATCGAGAATGAAGGCATGCGTGCCAAATCGCGATGATAGCTCCCGCGTGATATCGGACAGTTTCTGCAATTCGACCGCCGCGATCACCCAGGCCTGCGTCACGCCATCACGTGCCAGCGGCACTGAGACATGCGCGTACAGGCCGAACTCGTTGGCTACGAATGCCCCCCATTGCCTGCCGCCGACCCGTCTGCGTTGTTCGAGGGCGGCGCGGACTTGGGGCGACTTCTCGGGCTTGGCCGGAAAATGCTCGATGGCGCCCGTTGCAACGTTGTTTTCGACTGAGCGCGCGGCGCCGCGGCAGACCAGGTCGGGGGTGCAGATCAGCATCGCCTCGACCCCCGAGGCGGTAGCCAGAGCACCGGCAACGGCTGCAGACATCGCCTCGTCGTCGATCTGGAACTCGCCCTGGGCATACAGCTGCGCGATGCCGTCGACCGCGTTCTCGGCGTCCCCCATCTCTGCGCGCAGCGAGTCCTCCATCGCATCGATCAGGAGTGTCGACTGGGCGCCGAGCAAGTCGAACGTGTTGCGAAAATTGGCGCCGACCGACAACGCGAGCACGCCCCCGACCGACAGGAATACGAGGCTGCCAAAACTCAACGCCATGATGACCGCAATAGGGATGCGACGCCGCTTCTTTTCGGGGCGGGCCAGACGCACTGGTTGTGCGGACGTGCTCATGCAACAAGTGTCGCAATGCGCCACCGAATTGCAAGCCCCGTGACGGCTTTAAAGAGGGCGCGCCCCGAATGCACGAGCCTCGTTGCTTCCGTGCCCAGCGCATCACCCGAATGTCCACTTCGGAAGATGTTTCTCAATTTCTGTTCATGGCGCGCCCGTTCCGGTTCAGATCGATCGCAGCAATGTGAGGCTTCCACCCGACCGTTGCTCATCCATGGCAGCCGCAATGAACGGCTATTCACAAAGCGGACCTTTGGTGAGGACAGAAATTGCCGCTTGCCCCGATGCAGCCATGGAAGGAGAGTCCATGTCAGGATGCACATCAGATCAGGATGCTCGGCGGACCCCGACACCTCGACTACGACTACACGGCGGTGCAATTGCGGTGCGACTACGATCCGCGCCACGCAAGCCTCCCAAGCCGCTGGCTATTGTCATTGCATTTTGGCTGGCGGCAGATCGAGCCATAGCAAATCCGCCTCCAGCTCGCGCCAGTGCTTGCTATGTGCGCGGCTTGATAATTGATGCTAATTCCAACGGAACCATAAACTGCCCCAACATACAATTTCGCTAAAATGCCCCGGAACCTATTGCTGCTCTGCGTCTTGACTCGCCGTCGGAGGGTGCATGCGTAACGCCACAGACGGGCTTTCTTTCGTTGAGTTCCAGTCGCCGACGCTGGTCGAGAATGCGCCCGAGGGCGGCGAATGGCTTCATGAGATCAAGTACGACGGCTACCGCACCGAACTGATCATTGAGGGCGGCAAAGCGAGAGCCTTCACGCGCCGTGGCTACGACTGGTCGCACCGATACCGACGAATTGTTCAAGCGGCGGCGGACTTGCCGGTGAAGGCGGCGATCATCGACGGGGAGGCTGTCGTTCTCGGCGACACTGGCCTGCCGGACTACCAAGCGTTGGAACGGGAGTTGGGCAGCCCAGACTCGCCGAGGCTCATCTTCTACGCATTCGACCTGCTGCACCTCAACGGGCGCGATCTGCGGCAGCAGCCGCTGGTAAGGCGTAAGGCAGCCCTAGAGAAGCTGCTGAAGAACTCAGCCCCGACATTGACCTACGCCGAACATCTGGAGTTGGGCGGCACGGACGTATTTGAACATGCCTGCCGTATGGGGTTGGAGGGCATCGTCTCCAAGCGCACCGATGCCACCTACCGCTCAGGGGTCCAGACCAGTTGGCTCAAGGTGAAGTGCATCAAGAGCGACACTTTCCCCATCGTGGCATTTGTCGAGAAGCTGGGCGCTCACCCGCGCCGCATCGCATCCCTCTACATCGGTCGCCGCGAGGGCGACCGACTGCTCTATGCCGGGAAGGCCCGCAGCGGCTACACCTTGAGCGTTGCTCAACTGGTTCGAGAGCGGCTCGACCCGCTGATCATCAGCAAGTCGCCTCTGTCAGAGCCCATCGTGAAGCCGAAGGCGACGTGGGTCAGACCAGAGGTGCTGGCCGAGGTACAGTTCAGCGGCGTCACTGATCGCGGCGTGTTGCGTGAGGCAGTATTCAAGGGTCTGCGAGAAGACCTGGTCGCGATCCCGGCCAAGCCTCCGGCGCCATCAAAGCGACGTGGACCAGCCCAGGAACATGGCATTGCCAGGGAGAACATCCTGCAACTGCTGCCCGACGCGGTCTCGCCCTCCAAGGAAGAGCTTGCGCGCTACTGGCAGAGGGTTGCCGATTACGCACTCGTCCATCTCGGCCACCGACCGCTGAAGCTGGTCCGCCATGCTCTCGGGGCAACTTTCTACCACAAGGGCGCGCTGCCGAAGATCCCCGCAGCAGTGCATCAGTTGCGCGTTCAAAAGCGCGAGGGTGGCGAAGGTGTGCGCGTGTGGGTGGACGACCTTGCCGGCTTGCTGGGGCTGGTCGAGATGGATGCGGTAGAGCTGCATCCCTGGAACGCTGCTGTTGACGACATCGAACATGCCGACCGGGTCGTTCTGGACCTTGATCCGGGCGAGGGGGTCGAGTGGGACAAAGTGATCGAGACCGCGCTAACGCTCCGCGACATCATGGAAGCGGAAGGTCTGCAGAGCTGGCCGAAGGTGACGGGCGGCAAGGGAATTCACCTGATGGCCCCACTTGAGACGAAGATCACGCACGACAATGCCCGGCTCCTTGCCCGATCGTTCGCCAAGCGCCTCGCTGAAGCCCATCCTGATCGCTATCTGCTCTCCGCCGCGCCGGCAGCCCGAAAGGGCCGCATCTTCATCGACTACCTTCGCAATGGGCGCGGCAACACGGCGGTCGGCGCCTTCTCCCCACGAGCGCGACCCGGCTTCCCAATCGCCCGTCCCGTGACCTGGAGCCAGGTCGAGGCAGCCATCCGTCCAGATGCGTTCACCATTGACCGTCCGTTTAGGGCGGCTGCTAGAAAAGCAGCGTGAGCAATCTCGCAGCGCATTCTATTAGCAGTGGGCGAAGACGCCCGGCGATTCCGCCGAACATTCGATCATGTCAACTAATTGCCGGCCGGGTCGATCTCTATCCAGGCGGGCACATGATCACTCGGCTTTTCCCAGCCTCGCAGGTCAGCGTCCACGCCCGCGTCACGTAATCTGTTCGAAAGTGATGGGCTGACGAGGAGGTGGTCCATCCGCAGGCCGGAACTCCGATCATAACCGCCTCGGTAGGAGAAGTTCCAGTACGTGTAGATGCCTTTCTCCGGATGAATGCAGCGGACGGCATCCATCCAGCCATTGTCTAGCATTTCGGCGTAGGCCTGCCTGCTCTCCGGAAAGTAGACTGCGTCGCCCGTCCAACGTCTCGGCACCACCGCATCGATCGGCGTTGGCACGACGTTGTAGTCGCCGCACAGAACGCTTGTGATCCCCTCTTTGAGCAGTAGCTGGCCGTAGCTGATCAGACGGTCGAACCAGCGGAGCTTATAGTCGAATTTCGGGCCGGGCGCTGGATTGCCGTTGGGCAGGTAGATGCACCCCACGACGATCCCATCCACCTCTGCCTCGATATACCGGCTGTGAGTATCGTCAGGGTCACCCGGCAGGCCGCGTCGACGCTCCAGGGGCTCCTTTCCCCGTGCGAGTATAGCTACACCGTTGTAGGACTTTTGCCCGTGCCAGATCGCGCCATAACCGGCGTTCCTGACGGCTTCCGCGGGAAATTTCTCGTCCGAAGTCTTCAGTTCTTGAAGGCACACGATGTCATAGTCGGTCTGACCCAGCCACTTGATGAGCAAGGGCAGGCGACCGTTCACGCCGTTGACGTTAAAGGTTGCGATACGGGTCATCCGAAGTTCTCAACAACCCTCGGCGATTTGAGCATGGAAGGCTCAGATGTTATGCTTGCATCATGCCGCCAAAGGGAGGCCTTGTCAGTCGTCTTTCTAGAATGGCGGTCGAGCGGTTTCAGCGAGCCTTTCCGCGTGCCAGATGGCGCAATGAGCGCAGGAGCTGGTCGTCGGGAGCGTCGTAGACGAAGTCGCGAGCGGTAGATGCGGCGCGCACAATCCGGCGTTAGGGCGGCCGCAACGCACGGACGGGTGGAGCTTGGGCAGGTCTACTGCTGATTGAGGGCGACCGCCTTGGGTCCAGTGGGTTTAAGTAATGCTGCGAAGGAATCCTATATGGCCGAGCCACAGCTCTCAATTCGTAGCGGCAAGGCGGGCGATCTTGCGAAGGGTTGAACCGAAGCACGGCTCGACCTTGTGGACCACATCGGCCATGGTCTTGTCCGACCGGACCCGCTGCTTGTGCTGGACGGCATCCTTGCCCAGCCCGGCAGTTCGACCGACTTCGTCGCTCGTCGTGCGAAAGGCGTCGGCAATCGTGCGCGGAGCGAAGAAGCCATTGTCGGAGTACTGGACCAGTGCCATCTCACTGCCTAGCCGCAAAATGCCTCATAACCTGAGGAGATATAGCGTCAAAATGGGAGGTCTTTGAGAGAAGAAGCCGACAAGAGGAATAATAAGCCGTGACCATGCGGTGTTTAGCTGGTCTATTCACCGCATAAATTGCGGCAAATGATCTTGCATATACGACGATTGAGGCCCATATTCGACGCAAAAAGTGCGGAGAATATGGCGACCTATATCTACGAGCTTGAAAACTGGCCGCAGTTCGAGTGGCGCAGCCAGGACCTTGCCGATCAACTGGCGACGGTGCGCCATCGGCAGGGCCGGCTGCTGGGGCGGATGGAGGCGCTAGGCTTCGAATTGCGTGCCGAGGCGATGCTTCAGACCCTAACGGAGGACGTTCTCAAATCCAGCGAAATTGAGGGTGAAATTCTCGACAAGGAACAGGTGCGGTCGTCCATCGCCCGCCGACTGGGCATGAATATTGGCGCACTGGCGCCGGTCGACCGCGATGTCGAGGGCGTGGTCGAGATGATGCTCGACGCAACTCAGAACTATCAGGCGCTACTTACGGATGAGCGGTTGTTCGCCTGGCATGCGGCCCTGTTTCCGACGGGTCGCAGCGGCATGACGAAGATTATCGTCGGTGCGTGGCGGCATGAAGCCTCTGGTCCGATGCAGGTCGTCTCAGGTCCCATCGGTCGGGAGAAAGTCCACTATGAAGCTCCAGCAGCGGCCCGGCTTGAGCTTGAAATGGCCTCGTTCATCGACTGGTTCAACGGTTACGCGCCGCTTGATCCCGTTCTGAAGGCGGGGGTCGCCCATCTATGGTTCGTCACCATCCATCCCTTCGAGGATGGCAACGGCCGTATCGCCCGCGCGATCGCCGACATGATGTTGGCGCGATCGGAGGGCAGCGCTCAGCGGTTCTATAGCATGTCCGCGCAAATCCGGGCGGAGCGGAAGGACTACTACGCGATCCTCCAACGGACGCAGAAGGGCAGTCTCGACATCACCCCTTGGCTGCAATGGTTTCTAAGCTGCCTCGACCGCGCCTTCAGCGGGGCCGAGGAGATTTTGGCCAATGTGCTGCGAAAGGCCCGTTTTTGGGAGGAGATGGTCCAACGACCTCTAAGCGAACGCCAGCGCAAAGTCGTCAATCGGCTCCTGGACGGCTTCGAAGGCAAGCTCACCTCCTCGAAATGGGCAGTGCTGACCAACACCTCACCTGACACGGCCTTGCGCGATATCAATGATCTCCTGGCGCAAGGGATACTCGTGAGAGATGAAGCCGGTGGGCGAAGCACGAGCTATTCGCTGGCAGGATTGGATGATGGGCCGGATCGCGCGCCTCGGCGACATCGTTGAAACAGGAGCGCGAGCCGACAGCGCGCGCCCAAAGCATGATTGGCCCGCTCGATTGGTTCGGAGAATGCGTCTATGCCGTTTGTCGCTCGGCACTGGTCCATCGGGTTCGGTCGCAAGCCGTTAGGGCCAGTCATTGACGAACTTTCCGCCTTGATAGCCGCCATTGAAGCCCCAGCGAGCGGTTTGATAGGCTGCAAAACCCCTGAATCGCGCTTTGGCTTTGCCTAGGCACCCAACGCCTTCTGGTTTCGCCATCCTGACAGCACCACAACCCGTACGGCAACCGACGCTAGGCCTTTTATCTCCTATTTCTGCGCAGCCGCAACTCGCTGCAACATCGGTTTTGACATCAAGCCATCAGATGCCATCTTGCTAGCAGGCGAAATGAGCCTATACAATGGGTGCCAAGGAGTCCGATATGGCCGAGCCACAACTCTCAGTCCGCAGCGCCAAGGCGCGTGATCTTGCACACCGGCTTGCCCGTCGTGAAAACCGCTCGATTGCGGAGGTGGTCGAGCGCGCCCTCGAATCTTACGAGGTCCGCGAGGCCGGTCGTGAGCCTGCTTCTGCCTTCTACCCGCGGCTTTCAGCGCAATCCGGCACAGACATCGACCTTGAGGCGGTGATCCGTGAGAGTCGCCGGCCGAATCGAGGCGTCGAGCTTTGATCTTTGTCGATACGAACGTCGTTTCCGAAACGTTGAAAGAGACCCCAGACGAGGCGGTCATTGCCTGGCTGATCCGATACGATGCCGAACTCGCGCTTCCAACCGTGACGATTGCCGAGATCGCGTTCGGCATCCAGAAGATAAGACCGGATCAACGTGCCGAACGGCTGGAGCAAGGGTTGTCGGACTGGCGCCGGCGTTTCGCAGACCGCATCTTCGGTCTGACAGAAGAGGCTGCGCTGGTTTATGGGGAAATTATGGGTGCTGCTGCTCGCCAGGGACGCGGCATGTCGGCACCCGATGGCATGATCGCGGCGATCGCTCGAGTAAACGGGGGCCGCCTCGCCACGCGCAATCTGACTGACTTCGAGACGGCAGGACTCGTTCTGACATCTCCGTGGGAGTTCTGAAGCGTTTTCCTGTCGTCGCTTTTGTTCAAGCCCCATCTGCCTGTCAAAGACGGGCTGAAAGGCCGTCAAAGCGCAGGCGAGCGATATCAGGTCAATTTGCATGTCGTCAAAATCCCCTGAAGGTCACTCGAAGCGCCTCAGCGGCAGCCTGACCGGGTACGGCAACCGACCTGCCTTTTCTTCGGGAAAACCATTAGGCTCGCTGAGCTTGCGAGACGGCGAGAGATGCCCGATCTGAAACAGATGCCGGATGTGAAACAATTGAAATTGCTCGGCGTCCTGGCAGCGACGGCGATCGGTCTATATGTCTGTTATCTGCTGGCGTGGCCTTTTTTGCCGGCATTGACCTGGGCGCTCGTCCGGGCAATTATTCTGTCTCCGGCTCACCGGTGGGTTGAGAGACGGGTCGGAAATCGAAACCTGGCAGCGCTGATATCGGTAAGCGTCGCGGCGATCGCCGTCGGCCTGCCGCTGGCGCTCGTCGCACAACAGCTCGTTCGCGAGGCGGTAAACGGAGCGACTTATCTGGAGGAGGTCATCCGCGGTTGGGACGCAGTCGGCTTCATGTCTGGCTATCCCACGCTTTCGGCCATTGCCCAATGGATCGAGAACCAATTCGATCCGGCCGGCTCAGTCGCCGCATTCGTGCAATGGCTGACGGGACAAAGCACATCGCTATTGCGTGGCTCCATCTATCAAGTCGCGATGTTCGGCCTGACATTTTATCTTCTGTTCTATTTTCTGCGCGACCGCCAACATGGCCTGCAAGCCGTCGCGGGCCTTTCGCCCCTGCGCGCTCCGGAGACAGCCTACATCTTGTCTCGCTTTGCGGAGACCGTCCATGCAACACTGCTCGGCACCGTGTTCGTCGCCGCCGTCCAGGGAACATTGGGTGGCCTGATGTTCTGGTGGCTCGGCCTGCCGACGCCAGTCTTTTGGGGCCTTGTCATGGGACTTCTTGCCATCGTGCCCGTGCTCGGGGCGTTTGTGATCTGGGTGCCCGCAGCGGTCTATCTCGCACTGGAGGGAGCTTGGGCCAGCGCAGCGATATTGACCGTCTGGGGCGGCGTCATCGTCGGCGGCATCGACAATCTGCTCTATCCGATGCTTGTCGGGAATCGGTTGCGCCTCCACACGGTGGTGGCCTTTATCGGCGCGGTCGGCGGCATCGTCTTGTTCGGAGCATCCGGCCTTGTCCTCGGACCTGCGGTGATCGCCATCACAATCAGCCTCATCGACGTGCTAAAGACTCGATTGACCGACCGGCCGACGCCGGCGCGCGCTGGTGAGCTACCGCATCAGTCCGTGACGGATTGATCAAGCGCGAAAAGGGCGCTGGTCTTCGAGTGGTAGCGCGAAACCTGAACAACCTCTGGGCAGAGATCTCAACGAAGGCAAGCACATCAGCCAGGCTGCTGTATTGCGGCAACCTTCCAGTCACCGCCGTTCTGCCGCGTAAAGGTCCACAGTTCGACCGTCTCCGTCGGCTGATCGGCCCCGCCCTCAACGACCTTGCCGCTGATGCGGTCGCGGGTCACGTCGCGAGACTCATAGCGCAAAGCAGCCGTCGCGTAGTCGCGATCACCCTCCCGCCAACTTTCCGCAATATCGGCCTCCAGCAGGCTGACGTCCGACACGTCGTTCCTGACGCCCTTTTTGGCATTGTCGGCAAGTTCCTCGGACAGATAGGACACCATCTCGGATGTCACCAACCGGCGCAATGCAGCATGATCTTCGCGCCCGAATGCCTCCTGAACTTCCGTCAGCCGTTGCTGGAACGTGTCGAGGTCGGTTTGGGTGAGTGTGATCTCATCGGAAGCATTGTCTTGGTTCGTTCCGCCATATCCTGACCCAATGCCTGGAATGGGGAACGCTGCGGTGTTGCTCGGGTCAGGCCGGGCTGCAGCGCTTCGCCCAAAGGTCCCGGTGCCTCGCGAGGCACCGGCCATAGCGGGTGCCGGGTTTTGCGCCGCCTGCGAGCGGAAAAAGCGGATCGCCAGCATGATCGCGCCGCCGAACAGCAGTACTTGGAGCAAAAGACCCAACATGCCGGCCAAGCCGCCGAACCCATGACCCAGAAGAACGCCGATCAAACCGCCGAGAAGCAGCCCACGTATCATCGATCCGCCGAGGCCGTTGAAGAAGCCCGGGCGCTGGAATGCCTGCGGCTGACGGGCCGCATTGTTCGTGGCCGCATTGGGCGTCATCGAGCGCTCGACCGGTGCGGCCGGTTGCGGCGCAACTCTGGTCGGCGGGACCGGCTGGAAAGTGCGCATGCCGCGACTGCCGAAGCTGCCGCCACGGCGCGCATCGGCGTGATCCACAGCGACCATGGAAAATGCCAGGAACAACCCCACAAACAAAACTGCAAACCGTCCCCAACGCGAAATCAGCATAGGCAAGTCCTCAAGTGACACTCTTTCCGCTCATATGGGGTGCGTCGATCGAAATAGCAGTGAATCGTCCGTCGAGATATTTTCGGGCGGCATGGTCGGCCGCCCGCCGGTGTTCACGACGAGAATGTCTGCCCTACCCAAGCGCGATGATCGCTGTTCGACCACGCAGGCTCCCGCACCCGGCCGACCGGCATCGGTCGCGTCAACAGCATCGCTCATGCAAGCCTCTGGTCATCGATGTCCCCGGCGATGATGCCGAGGTCTCCCGGCGAAGACTCGATTGACTTACAGCTTTCCTATGTACTATCAACATATCTGGAAAACCTGCCATACAGGTTTGCCCACTCCTGAACGGGAGATTGCGTGAGCACGGCCGTATCCGCAAAACATTCCGACGCAGCGAGCCTGGTCAGCAATACGATCGGCGAGATCACGCGCCATATCCGCGCGCATGAGCTCGGGCCCGGCGACCGGCTGCCCAGCGAGGCCGCGCTTTCGAGACAATTGAGCGTCTCGCGTACCGTGGTTCGCGAGGCCTTCAGCTCGCTCGCCGCCATGCGGCTTATCGACCTGAGGGCGGGCAGACGGGCTACCGTCGCCGAGCTGGATTATGGCGCGATGTCACTGGTGATCGAGCATGGCGTCCACACCGAGCAGATCACGGTGCAGCAAATCTATGACGTGCGCCGCACGATTGAGACCCGCACCGCCATGCTGGCGGCCTTGCGCAGAACAGCCGACGAAGTGGAAAGGATCAGGACGCACGCGCTCGCCATGCTCGAGAATTTCCAGCGGCCGGAACAGGTCATGGAGCACGATCTCGCCTTTCACCTCGAAATCGCCAAGGCTGCGAAGAATCCGGTTTTCAGCCTCATCGTCGGCGCGTTCGAGCGCGTATCGCGCCAGACCTGGCCGATCGGCTGGCGGACCCGCCCTTCGGATGCCGAGCAGTTGGCGATGATCCAGATCCATATCGACCTCGCCGAAGCAATCGAGACCGGTGATCCCCAGTCGGCGCGTGACCTGATGGCGAGGCATTTTGACGAGAGCGTCAAGGCCCTACTGGCGGCCGGCATCGCCTGAGGAGCAGGGGCGCAATGAAGATCACGAAACTGGAAACACTGCGGCTCAAGGAGCGGCCGAACCTTCTGTGGGTCCTGGTTCACACGGACGAAGGCCTCGTCGGACTCGGCGAGACCTTTTTCATGGCTGAAACCGTCGAGACCTATCTGCACGAATATGTCGCGCCGTGCGTGATCGGGCGCGACCCCTTGCAGATCGACCTGCTTGCCGCCGACCTCGTCGGCTA
Source organism: Mesorhizobium sp. M1273 (assembly GCF_040318195.1). NCBI lineage: Bacteria > Pseudomonadati > Pseudomonadota > Alphaproteobacteria > Hyphomicrobiales > Phyllobacteriaceae > Mesorhizobium > Mesorhizobium sp. M1273. The sequence goes on from NZ_JAMYLV010000023.1 coordinate 28,461, forward strand.
TCTCGGTTTCCGATCGACGGGCGCGGAAGTCAGGGGCAATTCCGCTTTCGACATCGCGCTTTGGGATCTGTTCGGAAAGGCGACGGGTCAGCCGATCGCACAACTCCTCGGCGGGTTCACCAGGCACGAGATCAGGACCTACAACACCTGTGCCGGAACCGAATACATCAAGAAGGCCACCGGGCAGACGACGGCCAACTACGGGCTCGATAAGCCTGGCGACGCCTATGATGATCTGAACGGCTTCCTTCACCGCGCCGACGAACTGGCGCATTCGTTGTTGGAGGAAGGCATCACGGCCATGAAGATCTGGCCCTTCGACATGGCCGCCGAGAAAACGCGCGGCCAGTATATATCGCAGCCCGACTTGAATTCCGCGCTGGCGCCGTTCGAGAAAATCCGGAATGCGGTCGGCGACAAGATGGACATCATGGTTGAATTCCATTCAATGTGGCAGCTGCTGCCGGCCATGCAGATCGCTCGCGAGCTTGCCCCCCACAAGACCTTCTGGCACGAAGATCCAATCAGGATGGACAGCCTGTCCAGCCTGAAACGCTATGCCGAGGCTTCGCTGGCGCCGATATCGGCTTCGGAAACGCTCGGTTCCCGGTGGGCCTTCCGCGACCTTCTCGAAACCGGAGCGGCCGGTGTCATCATGCTTGATATCAGCTGGTGCGGCGGGCTCTCGGAGGCGCGCAAGATCGCTGCCATGGCTGAAGCATGGCACCTGCCGGTCGCGCCACACGACTGCACAGGTCCAGTGGTGCTCGGCGCATCGACCCACCTGTCGCTGAATGCGCCGAACGCGCTTGTCCAGGAGAGTGTCAGGGCCTTTTACAAGACCTGGTACCGCGACCTTGTGACCGCTTTGCCGCAGGTGAAGAACGGCATGATCACCGTGCCTCCCGGACCGGGCCTCGGCATGGAACTGAACCCGGAGATCGATCGCGCCTTCACGGCGCTTCGACGGGTGAGCGAGGCATCTACTCTCTGAAAATGAACCTGAAGCAGCTTTCTACGGAGGAGGAGAACCATGAAGAAGCTACTTATCTCGGCAGCCTTGGCAGCAGTACTGGCTGGAGGCTCGGCAATCGGCTCACGCGCACAGGAGCCGATGAACATCGTCTTCACGCATCATTCGTCGGCGTCGAACCCGTTCTGGCAGGCGGTGAAGAAGGGCTTTGACGACGCCTGCGCCAAGATCCAGGCCAATTGCCAGATGGTCTTCACGCAGACCGAAGGTTCGATCGAGCAACAGTCGGCCAACATGCAGGCGGCACTCGCGGCAAAACCGGACGCGCTGATCACCTCGATCGTCGACAACAATGCCTTCGACCAGATCATCGCCGACGCCCGCGCTGCCGGCGTCACGGTCATCGCGTCCAACGTCGACGACACCGAGGGTGCAGCCGGCAATGCCCGCCAGGCCTTCATCGGCCAGGGCTTCATTCCCGCCGGCTACGAACTCGGCAAGAAGATGTCCGAGTTCTTCCCCAAGGAAGGCAAGATCAGGGCGCTCGTCGGCGTCTCCGCGCCCGGTCAGAACTGGTCGGAACAGCGCGCTGCCGGCGTCATGAAGTTCCTTGAGGAATACAAGGCGGCGAATGCCGGACGCGAAGTGGTCATTGAACGGCTCGACACCGGCACAGATGGCGCCGTCGTCGCCGATCGTGTTGGCGCCTATCTCTCTGCCCACCCGGACACCACGGTGTATTTCGACACCGGCCTTTGGCATGCCTACGTGGCCCAGGTCCTGATCGATCGCGGGATCGAGCCGGGCAAGGTGCTGATGGGCGGCTTCGACATCGTCTCGGAAGTCCTGCAACAGATGGAAGCGGGTTACATCCAGGTTCAGGTCGACCAGCAGCCCTACATGCAGGGCTTCATGCCGGTGATGGAAGCCTATCTCGCCAAGAACGTCGGTCTGCTGCCAGCAGACATCGACACCGGCAAGGGCATCATCGTCAAGGAAGACGTGCCGAAGCTCAAGGAACTGGCCGCACAAGGCGTGCGGTAGGCGCGAAGCCAGCGTCCTCTCCTCGTTCTTTACGCGGAGGGGGCAAGGGGAGGGCCAGGCAGCACGGCTTTGGGCGTCGGCTCCGTCCCATCCTCCAACGGCATCTCCCATGTCAGGGGCGGTAGCCGACAAACTGCCGCCATCCCCTTGCCGATGCGACAAGCCAGCGCAAACAATCCCAAGCCGGAGCGAATGATGAAGCGCTTGATGAAGATTTATCTGGAGAAGCCTGAGCTTGCGGCGGTCGTGTTCCTGCTCCTCCTTCTCCTCGTCTTTCAGATTCGCTCGAACGGCGTATTTCTGAACACACAGAACGTGCGCGGAATGCTTGGGCTGCTGCCTGAAATGGGGCTGGTCGCGATCGGCGTGACCCTGCTGATGATATGCGGCGAGTTTGATCTTTCGGTAGGCTCGGTATTTGCGCTGACCCCGATGACCATGGCGGTGATGCTGGCGGCAGGCGTGCCGTTCGCGCCGGCCTTTGCCGCCGGGCTCGCGATCGCCGCCCTGATTGGCTTCTTCAACGGGTTCATAACGATTCGTTTCGCGATACCAAGCTTCATCACCACGCTTGGCATGCTGTTCATCGCGCGTTCGCTGACGGTGGTAATCTCCGGTGGCTTCCCTCCTGTCATCCCGGCCAACGCTCTGCCGAAATGGCTGTTTACGATCTATGTGGGGCCGGGCGACCTCTTTCGCATGTCGTTCTTCTGGTTTCTCGCCGTGGCAATCCTGGTGACGGTGCTTCTGTCGCGCACGAATTTCGGCAACTGGGTGCGCGCCACCGGCGGCTTTCTGCCCGCCGCGCAATCGATGGGCATCCCGACGGCCCGGGTGAAGGTCGCCTGCTTCATGATCTGTTCGGTGCTCGCCGGCTTTGCCGGCACTATTCAGGTGATGCGGCTTGGCGCGCCGCTGCCTTCGATCGGCGAGGGGCTGGAGTTGCAAGCCGTGTCGGCTGCCGTCATCGGTGGCGCCTCGCTGACTGGCGGCATTGGCACTATCTTCGGCGGCATCATCGGGGCTGCCCTGATCCGCGTCATCGACAACGGACTGGTGCTGAGCCAGGTTGACGCCAACTGGTTCAAGATGGCAATCGGCTTCCTGACTATCTTCGCGGTCGTCGTGAACGCCTGGCTTCGAAAGCGGGGCAGGGCAATGAAGGTGGAGACCTGATCATGGCGGCACCCATCATCGCGATCAAGGGGCTCCAGAAATGGTATTCCGGCGTCCACGCCTTGAAGAACGTCACTCTGGACATTTATCCAGACGAGGCGCTGGGCCTTGTCGGCGATAACGGCGCCGGCAAATCGACGCTGATCAACATCCTGTCAGGCACCCAAAAGCCCGATGGCGGCGAGATCAGGATCGAAGGTGAACCGGTCCGCTTCTCGAACCCGCGCGACGCCATGGATCGCGGTATCGAGACGATCTACCAGTACAATTCGATGGTCCCGACCATGACCATCGCACGCAACGTTTTCATCGGACGCGAACCGGTGAAGGGCTCGGTTTTCGGCATCGGCATCCTGGACCAGAAGCGCATGCGTGACGAAAGCGTCAAAGCGATCGCCGACGTCGATCTGCATCTGAGGTCGCCCGACGCGCTGGTCGGCGAACTGTCGGGCGGCCAGCGCCAAGGCGTGGCGATCGCCCGGGCCATGCACTTCAAGTCGAAAGTCATGATCCTCGACGAGCCGACCAATCATCTCTCGGTCAAGGAGACGCGAAAGGTGATCGGCTTCGTTCGCGCCCTCAAGGCCCAGAACATCACCAGCGTCTTCATCAGCCACAACATGCATCATGTTTTCGAATGCTGTGACCGGGTCGTGGCGATGGCGCGCGGCGAGATCGTTCTCGACAAGCGGATCGGCGAGACTTCGATCGAGGAAATCCACGAGGTTCTGTGACGCGAAGAAGCGGTCACTGGCGAGCCGTTCGGCTGGTAGAGGTCAGTCTGCGCTACGGCTTTTCCGCAAGGATCGCCTCGGCGGTTTTCTCGTCGGTGATCAGCACATCGACGACTCCCAGACGCAACACGGCGCGCAGCACCGGAACCTTGTCGAGGCCGCCGGAGGGCAGGATCACAGTGTCGACGTCGCGCAGATGTTCGGGGGCGAGGCCGATGACACGGCTGTTTAGCGGGTGATCGACGAGTTGTCCGTCGGCGCCGATCCAGTGACCGCAGATATCGCCGACGGCTCCGGCTTTTTGGAGCGATCTGAGATCATTGTCTCCTACCAGTCCGATCCGAAAGATGGTGGCGTCTTTGTGCACCGCGCCCACCGAAACGAAAGCGGCGTCAACGTCGCGGGCGTGGGTGAAGGCGTCTTCCAGAATGGACTGGCGCATAAGCAGATCGCGCGTGGCCTCCGTATCCGTGAACACCGGTGCCGCGATGTAGTAGCATTCCGCGTCGAAGAGCGCCGCGAGCCGCGAGGCGATTTCATAGATGTTGATCGCCGATCCACGCGTGAGCCCGCCAAGCAGGGAAACGACCGACATGCCTTTGACGGGGCGCACGGTCACTGAGCGCAGACTAAGCTGGAGCGTGCGTCCCCATCCCACGCCCACCGATATCCCGTCACGGATTCTATGCGACAGGGCTTCACCGGCAGCGGCTGCGATCACCTGTGGCACCAGGGTAGGATCGGGCGGTGTCGGAACCACGATTGGGTCGGAAACGCCATAGGCGTCCCGCAGCCGGTGCTCCAGCTCGATGCAGTTCGCCACCTTGGAATTGATGCGAATCTGAACGATCCCGCGCTGACGGGCATGCGCCAGCATCCGGTTGACGCGAAGGCGGGTCAGGCCAAGAGACTTGGCGATTTGCGCCTGCGTCAGGTCACCGACATAAGCAAGCCAGGCGGCGCGCACGAGCAGCCCTTCCTCGCGATCGGCCGTGACGGAACTCGTTACGGCTTGGCGGCCATCGCGTTTCTTTCGCGCTGGTTTCTCCATCAGATCATCCTGTCCACTCCGCGGCAGCGGGTCCAGAGCGGCTCGGCGGAGCCATGTGCTCATCGATATGAGGCATCAATCGAGTTTCCCGGCTCCGCTAGCCTCGATGATAGCGGTCGAAGGACAAAACCAGCGGAGCATCATGGCAAATTGCGTCGATGATGGCGCTCGTCAGCGGCAGGCGATCGTGGGGAAGTACACCCCGGGCCATCATATTCTTCAAAGTCGGACCAAGGTCCAGCGCCAGTTGCGCGCCCTCGACCGTGTCTGAACTCATATGTTCGCGCTTCGCCACGGAATAGGGCAGGCCGCGGCCGAGCAGGCGCCCCATGCGACCGTTACGGCCCGCCTGGCAGGTCACGTAAAGATCGCCGGAGCCGGCCAGCCCCAGCACTGTTTCGACCTTTCCACCCAGGGCTTCGACCAGAATCGCCATCTCGGCGAGGGACTGCGAGAAAAGTGACGAGGCCAGGTTGTGCATGAGTGCGCCATTGGGCGCCTTGCCGTCGCGCTCGAGCAGCCCGACGGGAGCCCCAACGGCGAGTGTGTAGAAATTCTTGAAAGCGGCGCAGATCTCGACCCCAACGAGATCGGGTGACGATCGCGCATGATAGAAAGGCGCGCGCAGAATGCGGGACGCCGCGGCGACCTGGTCGGGATCATGCCCGGCCATGATCACAGAGGTGTCGCGCTGCGCCGCCAGTTCGCCGGCAATGCACGGTCCGCCGACGGCCATCACCGGGACCGACAAGCCAGTGCGTTGCTCGATCTCGCGGGCAAGCAGATGTGGCAGGATTTCCACGCCTTCGTCGCTTGCCGCAAGCCCTTTCGTAATCATCAGTATCGGCACGGGCGACTTGATGCTTTCTGCAATGCGGTCGATCGCCCAAGGAATGCCGGCCGACGAGACGCCGAGTACAAGCAGATCGGGTCCATCGTTCATCGCCGCCCCGAATTCGGTCCAGGAACAGGCGGTTACCACATCAGGCAGATTGATGTTGAGGCGTGGGTGATGACTTGTGCTGGCCACGGAGCCGACGATCTCCTCATCGAGATGGGTCCCGACAAGAGTGATGCGGTTACCAGCGTGAGCGGCCGGAAGCGTCATGGCAGAGCCCATGACGCCGGCGCCGAGGATAACGATCCGCGCCATTCAGCTTCTTCCCTTGTCCAGCCGCTCGCCGCTGCCTTCGTCGAACAGGTGGATTCGCTCAGGCGCCGGCTCCACATGGATCACAGCTCCAGGAGAGACCTCCATGCGGTCATGCAGCACCGAGCAGATCGCGGTGTTGCCCATGCTGGCAAAGATGTGGATTTCGGGGCCAGTCGGCTCGACAACCGTAATCCTCGCTGGAATGCCGCGCCCGTCGGCCACTGGTCGAAGATGTTCGGGGCGAATGCCGTAGATCACCTTTTGGCCGGGCCGGACCGCAGCCCCTGGCGGCAGCGGGAGGGATAGCTCGTCGGTCCGCACCACCCAGGCGTCGCGCTCGGAAGCCACCTCGCCATGGAACATGTTCATTGCGGGCGAGCCGATGAAGGAGGCGACGAAGAGGTTTGCCGGGCGATCGTAGACATCGAGCGGGCGCCCGATCTGCTCGATATGGCCGTCGCGCATAATGACGATGACATCGGCCATGGTCATGGCCTCGATCTGGTCATGCGTGACATAGACGGTGGTGGTCTTCAGCCGCTGGTGGAGCTCCTTGATTTCGGTGCGCATCTGCACCCGCAGCTTGGCATCGAGATTGGACAGCGGTTCGTCGAACAGGAACACAGTTGGGTCCCGCACGATGGCGCGACCCATGGCGACGCGCTGCCGCTGGCCGCCCGAAAGCTGGCGGGGATACCGTTCCAGATAGGGTGTCAGGTTGAGGATCGATGCCGCCCACCCGACCTTCTGTTTGATTTCTTCGTTGGGGCGCTTCTTCAACTGCATGGAAAAGGCCATGTTGTCGAAGACGGTCATGTGCGCGTAAAGCGCGTAATTCTGGAAGACCATCGCGATATTGCGGTCTTTGGGATGGAGCATGTTGACGACCCTGTCGCCTATGGCGATCTCACCGGACGTGATGGGCTCGAGACCGGCTATCATGCGCAACAGAGTGGACTTGCCGCAGCCGGACGGCCCCAGCAAAACGACGAACTGGCCATCCTCGATCGAGAGATCGAGTCCGTCGATAATCGAGAGGGCGCCATAGTCCTTCTTTATGTTGCTGATGGTGACAGACGCCATAAATTGCTACCCTTCGATTGCCCTTGCCGGTTGGATCTCATTTTCGCCATGCGAGCGATTGGCGATCGGATGCGCTCTCACCATTCGCTCTCCAGAAACTCTTCCAAGAGTCCCGCATCGGCGGCCAGGTTGACAAAGGACCATCGGCCGCGGATTTCTCGCGAATAGCGAATGGCGTCGTGCCAAAGCGCGCGCGGCAGCCCTAGTTCCGCGCCGGTGACCGGCCCTCCCGCAGCCTTGAGTGCTGCCTCCATGCGGGCGACCGGCATTGCCATGGGCCGAACCTCCTGGCGCAGCGCCGGCCAGATTTCCGCAAGCCTGCGGTTGAAGATTTCCGACTGGCTGGCGTCGAGTGCCGTTTTCTTCATCTCGGCAATGCAAAGTGGTCCAAGCTGCGCGCCATAGCGGGCCAGCATCGCCGCTTCGTCGATGGCGGTCGGCTTCACCTGCGGCGGCTCTTTCATGTCCAGCAGCCGCGCTTGCAGACGCGCCATGACCAGCGAGGCAACCCCGACCTGCTGGCCGTGCGTGGTGCCGGGATGATGGTCTTGCGCGAACATGTCGACCCAATGGGAAATCTGGTGCTCTCCCATGGACCCCGGATGGGAAACGCCGGCAAAGCACACGCCCATCGAGCACAGCGTCAAGACGCGCTGGAGATGCCCGACAGCGGTGACGTCATGCCTGGCAAGGCCAGGCGCATGGGCCAGCATCGGCTCCTCATCGCCCGCCTGCAGCAGGTAGGGCACCTCGGAATAGTAAGTGTCGAACAGCCGATGCGAAGCCCACCAGTCGATCTGGGCCGTGGAGCGGCAGAGGCTGTCGCCAAGCCCGGCGGCGCTGAGCCAGGCGGGCGCTGCGGCCGACACGCCAAGGTCCAGGAAGATGCCCCGGGGCGCGTGTGAAGGCAGCGAGATCTTGAGCCCGGAGGCCAAGGTCACCGACGCTGTCGAGGCGCCGTAGCCATTCATCGAGGCGGCCGTGCCGAAGACGGCATAGGGTCGCTCGTCGAGGAAGGTTGCATGCTTGCAGCTGTCATTGAGGACGCCCGACCCGACGGCCACGACCCCTTCGGCGTGACGTGTCTTCTCCCTGACCATCTGGATCGTCGCCTCATCACAGTCGAGGCCGTCAGGCAGCACGATTTCGTCGATGTCGGCGATGGCACGCAGCGCCTTCGCGACGCGCCTGCCCATCACATCGACGGTGTTGATATCGGAGACCACGGCGATGCGGCTGCCTAGCTTCAGCGGCGCAACGAGATCCGCCTCGCGGCCTTCCGTCGTCTCCAGCAATTCGATGGTCTGGAACGGCAGGACCGCGGCCGCGCCTGTCTTGGGATCTGTCCAGCGTCCAGCGACAACGTCCTCGATCAACGCGCTCCAGTTGGTCGCTTCAGCCATGATCGGCCTCCATGAAGGCCGCGAGGCGTTGGTTCCAGGCTGCAAGCGTTGGCCAAAGATCAGCATGGATCGCAAGAAGTTCGGCGTAGAGCGCGGCCCGTTTCGTGTCCGGTTCGAAGGTTTTGGCCGGCTCGCTGGCCATTGCGAGCGACGCTTCGGCGATCGTGGAAAACCAGCCCACCCCCTTTGCCGCCGCCATCGCCGCGCCTAGCGAGGAGGCTTCGACGGTCGTCGAACGCTTTATTGGACGATCGAGTGCATCCGCCAGAATCTGCATCCACAGGTCGGACTTCGCTCCTCCGCCGATGGCTATGAACTGGTCGATGGTCTGGGCGGCAGCCGCAGCCGCCCGCTGACTTGTCGCGGCCTGATGCAGCGCTATGCCTTCGAGCACGGCGCGATAGATGTCGCCGCGGCGGCTCGAGCCCGAAAGCCCGGCAATCACACCACGGGCCGCACTATCCCAGTGCGGGTCCATGACGCCCTGCCAGTAGGGCAGGAGCATTATGCCGCCTGCGCCGATCGGGCTGGCAGCGGCTTCGGCCTCGAGCGCCTCCAGCGCATCGCTTGCGCCATGCAGATCGACGCCAAGCATTTCGCGCGCCATCCAGTCGACAAGAAAAGTGCCGGCGCGAAGGCACGTCTCGTAGATGTAGCCATTATCGGCGACCGCCGTTTCGGTGCGGAAGGCCTGGTCGTGGACGTAGTCCGTGCCGAAGCTGCCGGAGACGACCGCCGTGCCGAGGTTGATGTAAGCGCATCGCGGCTGCAACACACCAGCGCCCGTGCCGGCGCATTGACCGTCGCCGCCGCCGGCGACGATCGGCGTGCCCTCGCGCAGGCCCGTCGAAATGGCCGCTTGCGACGTCAGTTGGCCCAGAACGGTGCCGGGCCGCGCCAGATCCGGCATCATGCGCCGGGCGACGCCCGCTGCCTCCAGTATATCGTTCGACCAGTCCATAGCCCGCATATCGAGTATGCCCATCGGGTCGGCGGATGCGGTGGACGTCACCCACCGGCCGCTCAAGCGAAAGACCAGATAGCTGTGGACTTCGGCCATCCGCTCCACGCGGGCAAAAATCTCGGGCTCTTGCTCGCGAAACCAGATCATGCGGTAAAGGCAAGGAATGACGTCCAGCGGCTTGCCGGATATTGCGTGGACGCGTGCCGCGCCGAAACTCTCGCCGAAGCGGCGTGCTTTGCCACGGGCGCGCTCATCGAGCCAGAGCGTCGCCGGCCCAACCGCTTCGCCTTGCTCGTCGAAAAGTCCGAAGCTCTCGCGCTGGTTGGCAATCGCGAGGGCGGCAATGCGTGCCGGCGAAACCGTTGACGTCACGGCGCGCAGCGCTGCGACCGTCGAGGTCCACCACTCGGCCGGATCCTGCTCGAAATAGCCCGAACGCGGGTTGGACATTGCAAGCGGTGCACGACCTTCGGCCACGGCCAGACCATTGCGGTCCCAGGCGATCGCCTTGGTTGCCGAGGTCGAGGAATCAATGCCGATGACGAGATCAGGAACCATTGCCGCCACGTTGCCAACCGGCGAGGGCGGCCGAAGCCGCCTTCGCCCAAATCACCGACCAGCCGCTAAAGACCGGCGTCCTTGACTTTGCCGTCGACAATGCCGGCAATGGCATCGAGGCACGCCTTGGCATCGCCGCCATAGTCTTGGCCCGTAAGCAACTTGCCGAGCTCAACCGGAATGTCGTTGTTCGACAGATCCGCCCAGATCGGCATGTCCGGCTCAGATCCCATCTGATTGTCGATCGTGTATTTGATCGCGTCGAAATGGCGTGTCGTTCCGGGGCCGACAACAGCCTTCGCCTTGACCCGAGGATCTGTAAAAGAGGAATTGCGCATCGGCGAGGCGCCGCCGCCGAGCGTCGATACCCGCGCCATGACATCCTTCGAGCAGACCCACTGCATGAACAGCCATGCCGCTTCCTTGTTCTTGGAATATTGCGACAGCGAGATCGTCGAGCCGCCCTGGTGGCCGACGGCCGGGATTTCGTTGAAGCCGCAATCGGCAGCGGCGCGACGACCAGGAACTTCCTTGGGCGCGGGCAGGGCCTCGAACAGGCCTTTGACCTTGGAATCCTTGGCATCGAAGCCGGGGAAATCCTCGCCCCAGGTGATTGCCATGGCGGCTTGTCCCTGTGTCAGGGCCTGTCCTTGGCCGTCCCAGGTCCAAGTCGTCGCCGACGGCGGCGAGTTCTTGACCAGCTCCTGATAGAATTTGAGCCCGGCCACGCCGCGCTCGTCATTGCCGACAAACTTCTTGTCCTTGTTGAAGACAGAACCGCCATGGCCCCACAATGCGAAGGTCCAGTCGCATTCCAGCGAATAGTGGCCGGACTTCGCCTGGCACGCGGTGCCGAAGATTCCGTTGCTTTTTTCTGCCTCTGTAAGCGCCTGGACGGCCTTGAGGTAGGCGTCGAGGTCTGTCGGCAGCGCAATGTTGTGTTTGTCGAAAAGATCCTTGCGGTACATCAGGATGAAGATCGGAATATCGAATGGAATTCCACACTGTTTGCCGTTGTACATGGCGATGCCGTCGACCAACGGCTTGGAGAAATCGTCCCAGTCGAAGTTCGGCATCGCCAGTTCTTTGTTCTGGTCGTAATACTCGCGCGGATCGACGACATCCTGGGCAAACGTCGCCATCCAGGACTGGTCGAGATAGTAGACGTCATAGGTGCCAAGCTGGCCCTGTACGTCTTGCGTCGCCTTGGCGAGAACCTGCTCCAGCGGCACGATCTCGACTTCCACCTCAATGCCGGTTGCCTTGGTGAATTCACCCGCGACAAGCTGGTTGGCAACAATCGTTGGCGGCGTCGCTTCCGACGTGTAGCGGATTTTGGTGCCGGCATATGGTTTGCCGACGTCGGCCAGCCACTTCAGCATATCGGCGTCCTGGGCGCGGGCTTCTTCAACCCCGAGGCCCAGCATCCCCCGACTGGTGCGGCCACCACCTAGCATGGCCGATCCGAAGGCGGAAAAGCCGACACCGGCGAGCGCCATCTTCCTCATGAAGTCGCGTTTGGTTATCCGGCGCGCCGTAAAGTCATTGCAGGTATCGGCTACGAATGTCTTCTTGTCGTGTTCACTGAAGCTCATGATCGTTCCTCCATTGCGTTTTTGTCGTCGTTCTTCTCGTCAGCGCCTCACTCCTTCAGCGATCCGAGGGTGAGGCCGCGGACCAGATGCCGTTGAACCAGCAGGATAAAGATGAAGCTGGGTATGATCGCGGACGTGCCGAGCGCTGTGATGTAGCCCCACTCGGTCGCGGTCGAGGTGACAAAGGTCGAGATCTTCACCGGCACAGTGCGGATCGACGTTGTCAGGAACAGTGAGAGCAGGAACTCGGTCCACGAAAAGATGAAACACAGCACGGCCGTCGCAGCGATGCCGCCCTTGACCATGGGAAGGACCACGCGTCGGAACGTCTGCCAGCGCGTCGCGCCGTCAATAAGCGCCGCCTCATCAACCTCGCGCGGAACATCGTCGAAGAACGACTTCAAAAGCAGAACCGCCAGCGGCAGGTTGATCAAACTGTGAACGAGGACGAGGCCCGTATAGGTATCGCGCAAGCCGAGATCGCGGAACATGAAAACGATTGGAATGACGATCGCGATTGGCGGCATGAAGCGCTGCGAAAGAATCCAGAACAGGAAGGACTGCTGGCCGCTGAACTGCATTCGCGACAGGCAATAGGCGGCCAGGGTGGCCAGCAGCAGCGTCAGCGCCGTAGATCCGACGGCTATGATGGCGCTGTCGAGCAACGACTGGCGGGAATCGTATGAACTGGCGCCACCCTTGATCACCCCGGCCGCCTCGCCGCCCTGTTCCATGCCGATGTCGACGCGTGAGACGCCAAGCAACGTCACGCGGTAATTGTCCGGCGTCGGTGTGAAACCGACGTAGACCGGTCCGCTGCGGTCGAAGATCGCCGAATAGGGTTTGATAGACGACAGCGCCCACCACGCGATGGGGAACATGAAGATCGCCACCACCAGGACGGCGAGCACGTCGCGGGCGATCGTTTGGGCGCGCGACGACTCCATCAGAACCTCACCTTGAACAGCCTGACGAAGAGATTCGACACGACGATCAAGACGACGAGCACGATCAGCGACAGGGTCGCGGCATAGGGGAAGTCTCCGGTGAAGTAGATACGGCCAGCGTAGAACGAAAGCGTCTCGGTGGCCGTGCCTGGCCCGCCGGCGGTGATGATGTAGACGTAGTCGTAGATGCGAAAGAGATCGACGCCGCGGATCAGCACCGCGACCGCTATCACCTTGCGCAGCATCGGCAATGTGAGCCGCAAGAACGTCTGGATGCCGTTGGCACCGTCGATCGCGGCTGCCTCGAAAGGTTCCTTCGGCAGCGCCCTGAGCCCTGCCAGGATGATGAGCACCATGAACGGCGTCCATTGCCATATGTCCGCCAGCAGGATCGCCGCCAATGCGGTTCCGGGCTGCGTCAGGATCGGCTGTGCCGGCGAGATCAGGTCGAGGGCATAGAGGTAGAACGACAGGACGCCGAAAGAGCCGTCCTGCATCAGCAGGAACATCATTCCGGTCACCGCAGGCGGCACCACCAGCGGCAGTGTCATCAGCGCCCGCAGCACGCCGTAACCTTTGCGATCGGTGTCAAGCAGAAGCGCGATGAGGATGCCGAGCGCAAGCTGAACCGCAAGCGCGACGAAGGTGTAGATCAGCGTGGTTTCCAGCGAATGCCACATACGCGCATCCGAGAAGGCGCGCGTCCATTGGTGGAGCCCGGCGAAGTCGAGCTGACGGGAAACGACATTGCGTTTGTGAAGCGACAGCCAGACCGAATAGGCGAGGGGATAGATGCCGAAAACGAGAAGCATCACCGTGATCGGCGCGAGCCAGGGGAAAGGATGCTCGGCCGTCATGAACCGGGGAAGGGCCCATCTGGGCGCTTCGCGGGTCACGGTCACCGTGCTCACGCGCAAATCTCCGCTCGGTCACACAGACGCATCGGCCCTCTCCCTATCGGCCAGATTGTGCCAACTTGAACTTTTGTAAGTTTGTTGTGCCTTTTGTTAAGAACGTGTCGGACGGCCGCCGATTTGTCAAGTGTCGGTTCAGTCAGGCTCAAGGGATTTGCTCGTGGTCCCAGAGGATGCGTGATCGCCGAGTATGGAGTTGTTTTGGAGGAAACGCCGCCGGCAAATGCCGTGCACCAGCCTCAAACGCGCTCAGGGCCGCCGCCAATTTTGGCTGCAACATCCTTGGCCCTCGAACTGCGCAATTAGCGCTAAGATGCGATAAACTGCGCAGTTACAATAAGACCCTTTTCGTTACGAATTTACAAATGCTTAACCCTGATGCCGTTTCGAGCTTAGTTGTCCGCGGACAACTCACAGGGAATGCAGGAGAACACCTCAGACAGAGCAGCGGTTGTCAGCGGACAACCAAATGGCGCCAGGTGGAACGATGAAGGATCGATTGCTATGATGGCGCCGAAGTCCACCGCCGGCCTCCGGACACCCCATCTCATTACGCGGCTTCCAGTCCGACGGCCGGCTGCAGCATTGTGAGATACTCGGCAGCGGCCTGCGCCTTCGCAGCGGCCGTGATGATGGCTCTCTTGTCACTCTTAAGGACGGCGAGCCAGCTCGCCAGATAGGCGGCTGTGTTGTCGCGTGGATCATGCGCCACGCCCAGGTCGGCACACAGGAACGATGCCGCGAGCTCCGCAACAAGCTCCTCCACGGCGTAGCCTTCACTGCCGAACCTGCCCGTCAGATCGCGGTCCAGGCGATGCTTTGCGCCGGACCAATGCGAAACCTCGTCTAGCAAAGTCGAGTAAAGGTGAACCTCGCTGTCGAAACGCCCGCGGTCAGGCATGAGGATGTCGTTGATGCTGGGCCGGTAGCAAGCTTTGGCACCACCGTAGCTGACGCTTGCGCCGATGTTCTGGACGAAGCTCTCGAGGGCCTCGATGTGCGGAGCCGGATTGCCGAGAGCTCCTCGGCGGGGCTGAAGAAGCGATCCGGTATGTTCTCGATCTGCTCAATATTGAAGACGGTGTAGCCCTTCAGATATGGAATCGCGCGGTCTTCGTCATCGTCGTGATGCTTCGGCGTGAACGTGCCATATTTGACGACGAGGGTGCCTTTTTCGCCCTTACGGGCTTGACCACCGAAGTCCTGCGCCTGCCGGTAGGTCATCCAGGTGTTTTCCTCGCAGCCTGAGCCGAACTCAACGTGGGCGGAACCTGAATGTTGCAAAGTGAGGATCGGCATGGCTGGATACGGTGACGATGCAGGCTCCACGGCCTATGCGACGGCAGGCAGCTATACCTGCCAGCAGGCACGGTCGCAGCGGCGCGCCACGCGGCAGCGCCTATATTGACGGCCCCTACGGCATGCTTCCCCAGCGTGCCCACGGGGGCTTGGCACAGCCACGGGCTTGGCCTCCACCGTGTACGGCGCGACGCTCGCTAGCGATCTGACCCTGCAGCGGGTGATCGATGCCTCGTATCAGCCCGCGTACCTCGAACTGGTCAATCCGGGCTCGCTGCGAGCGCTATGTCACCGATTCGGACGGCATCGTCCATGTGCCGTCGACCCGTTCAGACCGACGCGGACAATTTGCCCATCATTGCTGAACTTGTAGGTCCCAATTCGCCCTTGCGGGCCACCGACGCGGTAAAGAGCTTGACATCAAACATTCTTTTTGGTTCAGACTCGTGGGACATTCAGACTCGTGGGACATGACCCACACGACGCGCTACCGTGTGTCTCGCCATCACGCCACCGCCATCCGACTTTGAGAAAGATCAGGTAGACCGGTCGAAACGGCCCGATTTGCGAAGCTTCGCAAGCAAGCTCTCTGCCGCGCCGTGGTAGTTGGCAGAGGCCTGCTCTGCCATCGGCAGCGAACTCCACACGGTTAGTTCGGCCACCAGAAAGTCGTTGTCTGCGTCCACCGGCGCGGATCTAAGTTGTCCGTTTTTATCCATCATGATTGCTACCACGGTGTCGTTTGCGCCGTACCCAATCGCCGCCATCCTCTGAATGCGAGAATCGCCGTCCACGCGAACGTCGAACAAGACAGATCCGCCAGTTTTCTCCGCGATGTCATCCACTCGGTCGGAAAACGCCCGATTCATACCGCCTGTATTGGCAAGTGATTGCTCCAACAAAACCAGTTCAACATACTCCGCCTTCATGCCGTGACTATGGGCGCACAGGCCCAATCGGCAATCCTACCCGGATCTTTTCACACAGGAATCCCAATGACATCCTCCAACGCGCCGCGGCGTGCGCGGCGACAATCAAGGTGAGACCGAACCAAGCACGAGACAGATGATATTGGTGATGATTGCGATTTCGACGCTGTTCCAGGTGGCTGCGATCAAGCGGTCGTTCTGCCAACGAAGCGTACCACTCCGTCGTCCCTGATTGTCCTGACCCACAAGCTCCTCCCCAGGAAGAAACTAAGCCTTGAGCGGGCGCGTGGGCGGCTGCAGCATCCGCAGACGACCCTCCGATCTCTTTCCGCTTCCTCGCAGGAGCGCCAGCTCCATGTTCGGCGTTTGCGCCGATTGCTGAGGGACGGAGACAAGGAACGCGACTGCCTCTCCGCTCGTTGACCGTCTCGACCCGAGTTGCCGTCATGCCCTCCACCTCCATACGCAAAACGGGGTCTGATCCGGAAAGAAGAATCCTCTCGGTCTGGTTTGTAGCCAGCGCCAAGGCATACCGAGTTTGACAGCGTTCCGCCGGAGACCTTTGCCGCGTTCCGGGCCGCATCCGCCAGGGTCGCTATTTCGACGACGCATCGGCAACAACTTCCGGTACCACCTTGTTGCTGCCGGTAGCGACCGGGGGACGACCTGACATTTCGGTGCCGAGTTCGTCCTTTACGCTCCAACCGTCGGTTGTGGACGCATGGAAGCTCTGGAATACCAGTGGCCCTGATCGCGCATCGCGCGGAAATTTGCGGCTGTTGCGATGCTCCGCCAAGCGGCCGGATGTTCAGCGTCAGACCGCAGTCCGTGCAGGTGGAATCTATCTTGACCAGACGTTCTCTGGCCTCGGCCAGTCGACGTTGTGCAGACCTAATCCTGTCGCACAGCGCGATGTTAATGCCGACGCCGCAGTCTTTGTCCAGCATTTCGGTCGCACGCTGGAGAGACAGCTCCGCTCGTTTCACGCGCTGCCTGGCTTTAGGCAGCTCGATGTTCAAAAGATCGACCATCATTCAAGATCCGAGGGGCCCCTTCGATTGTTAACCGGACCCGGTCGCATTGGTTCCAGTGGGAATCTGCACAGGGATTGGACGCGAGGATTCGTAAGCCTTGGATTGCCGACCAACTGCGGCCACAAAATCTTGCCATCGATTGCGTGCGGCGGCGCTGGCCAGCGGCAGCTCACTAACGGCGCCTCATCGGGCCAAGGTGATCGCCCGAGTACGAGTTTGGAGCCAAGTCGGGTTAAGCAGCCGTGTCGAGCGGCGCCGCCGGCGTCTGCGACTAAGCCAGCTTGCCGATGCTAGGTCGGCTTGGCAAAAAACTCCGGCAGGGTATGGACGGTATATTACTCGACCCTAATTAAGCGCCATGTTCCGCTTGCTGCTTAGCTTGGTCTCGTTGTTATTTTCCACCACGCTTCTTTATGCGCAAGAGTGGCAGCCCTTCGGCATTAAGCAGTTTGGCTTTGTATTCGATGCGCCCCCCGGCTTTGTTTTAACTCAGCGTTCCGACCAGGGAGCAGCTTTTCAGGGCAAAAACGAGGCCTTTCTTGCTGTTTGGGGCGCAAGGCTCGGAAAGGCCAGTTTCCGCGCCGAAATAGAGCATCGAATTGTCGAGGATGAAAAGGCGGGCTGGAAAGTGACCTATCGGCGCGTTAAGCCGACGTGGGCCAGTTATTCCGGTATCAGGGACGGGCAAATCCGCTACGTACGCGTCATTGCCGTCTGCAATGACGGTGCGGCGCTCTTTATAATGAACTACAGCAGATCCGAAAAAATCGCCTACGATCCCGTCGTCGTGCGAATGGTGCGATCGCTACGGGCGGAAGGCTGCTAAAGCCTGAGACTTTCAGAAATATGTGTGGACGTTGATCGCGTTGGCCTGCAGCGAAGACTGAGATTTAACGGCAACAGCGGTTCTCGGTCGCCCCGTTCCACCGCCGCACCGCCAACGTGAGGGAATCTGCCGTTTCCGTGGCTCCGCAACGGCGAAACCGAACCAGGCTGGGCGCCTATCCCTCACCGCGACCGCGGCGCAGCCGAGGAGATGGGGATGTTACGGTCCTCTGTTTAGGGCCGATGGTCAAAAAGTTTACCAGCTCCCGACCGGAAGCTGGTCGCAGAGGAAGTCCTTCTCTAAATTCCATAGCAATCCTTTGGTTCGCACCTCCAGTGCACCCCGTGATAAGGGAGTTGCGGCGCAGACTTGAGGCAGATGAAAATGTCGAAGAGCAGGCCTGGGCCGTCAGTGAGCGGCGGGTCTCGGACTCAATGCCTGACGACGCGCCCGTGATCTCGCAATCCCGCGCTTAGGACGTCGGGACCGCTGATGCCACAACAACAAGCAGAGCCGCAGTCGCGACAAACGACGTCGAGGCGAGCAGCAGTCCAATCAGGGTTACGAGACCGTCGCATTCCATCAATGCGACGGCCAAGACTACCAGTGAGAGCACCGGCAGGATATTGCCGAAGGGAATCAGCAGCGCGATAACGACAGCGAGCAGGAAGACCGGAACGCCGAGCGGGTCTGCACCGTCGGGCCCGTCAGGATCTGCAGCCGACCGGTGCGCACCACTTTCTCCACCCGGCTGATCATCGGCACCGAATGACGGACCATAAGACCGAACGCCACAGGCGAAAACTGGCGCTCTCTGATGATGGCGGGCAACCAGACCCTCCGGCTGCCCGCGACGATCTGGAGCGGGACCAGCGCGAGCCCGCTGCCGAACACCGTGCCGAACGGCCCCGGGATCGGCGTCAACGCTGGGATGGCTCGGACATCTCACCCACGCAGCCGGTCCTCACGCATCCTCGCCGGCTCTGTTCAGAGCCCGGACAAGGGCTGCGCATTGCGGGTCCTGGCTATCCAGAAGCTCCGCCGGCGCCGTACGGCCAATCGCTATATTGATGGCGGTGGACCGCCGCCCAGCCGTAGTCGCCGGCGGCGCGCTCGATGAGTGGCGGGTCCTGAGACGTCAGGCAGTTCTGAGACTGGCGAACGATCTCCACGGAAGCTTCGCGCGCTCTCCGACCAACTCAAGGAGGCCAGTGGTGACAGCTTCCAATCGAAATATATCGACATGCAGACCCAGGCGCATAAGGAAGCGGTGGCGCTGTTTTCCGCTTACGCAAATTCCGGCGACGATCCGGCTGAAATGAAGGAGTTGCCAAAAAGACGCTGCCAGTGCTGCAGATGCACGAACGTCACGTCAAGGATCTCGCTGCCGCGCATCAATGGCGACGACCGCCAGCGGCTTCGCAAACGGAAACGTCCGGCATGAAGGGAGCGGCTGTCGTCGGGACCCGGGAACAAAGTACCGAGAGTGCCGTTATTCACCTGGCTTATTCCCGAGAGGATCCAACGGGAGGCGGCATTCGCGAGGCGCCAAGGGCAGTAGAGCTGGGTTTCGGCACCGTCCCGATTGCCGCTGTCACAGGCTGAATCGATTTCCGGCCAGGACAGGTTACCATGCGCTACGGCGAGATATTTGCAAACGCAACGGCACTCTTGTTGGTGACGCTGATGATTGGCGGCGTCTTCGTCCTGTTTGGAGAGCCGCTGTGGCCGCGGCACTACGCGAGAATGGTGCTGGTCACGGATATCGATGCCATGACCACCGCGTCAGTCCGAACAAGCTGCCTGCCCAGTCCCTGCCTGCCCGAGACCGTCGATCAGACCATGCTCACTCCTCGCCCCGAGGACGGACCTTGATTTGCGATTTGCAGACGCTGGAGCTGGGTACGGAAAAGCCCGCCGCCCGAGCTGCGCGGCGGGCTTTTTTAGTGAATCAACCCACGGTAGACCGTCTGGCCACGACTAGGTCAGGATAATCACGATCTTGTAGGTATTCGGGTCGACGATGACGATCCGGCCGTCAGCGAGCACGAAATACTCGTAATTTTCATAAGCCGGAACGATCTTGACGATGCGCGCCGGCAGACGATGCAGCCGGACCTTCTTTCGCGGAACCTCGACGCCGACGGAGATGTCGAAATCGACATTGGAAACGGGTTGGACGTTCGTTTCCTTGATGACCTGGGTAATCTGGGTCTTCTGTTCAACGGTCACATTGCTGATGGAAGCGGTCGAACTCTGGTCCTGCGTCTGCGTCGAGGCATTGCCTTGGGTCTGCTCGGTGGTCGTGGTCCCGGCCTTGCCCTGAGCCTGCTCGTCGGTCTTCATCTTGGTGCTGCCCGTGGCCTGTTGTTCAGTCGTGGCGCCAGCCTTGCCCTGAGCTTGCTCGGTGGTTGTGGTGGTTCCAGCCTTGCCCTGAGCCTGCTGATTGGGCTTTATCTTGGAGCTGCCCTGAGCCTGCTCGGTGGTGGTGGTTCCAGCCTTGCCCTGGGCTTGCTCCTCGGTCGTCATCTTCGTGTTGCCCGTGGCCTGCTGGTCAGTGGTGGCGCCAGCCTTGCCTTGGGCTTGCTGATCGGTCTTCAGTTTCGGTTTGCCTTGGGCTTGCTGGTCAGTCGTAGCGCCAGCATTGCCCTGTGCCTGCTCGCCGGTCTTCAGCTTCGGTTTGCCCTGCGCCTGTTGATCAGTGGTGGTGGCGGCCTTGCCCTGAGCCTGCTCGCCCATCTTGGCGCCGTTCTGGCAATTGGCAGTGCCGGCTGCACAATTGGCGCCGGACTGGTCGTCGGTCGACTGCTGCGTCTGGGCAAGTGCGGCCCCGCAGCTGACGCTGATTGCTAACATGCTGGTGATCAGAACGCCTTTCATGAGAGATCTCCTTGGAAAATGCTTCCCTTCACCCCGCAAAACTGCGGCTAAAAAAGTTTGTTCCAAACTAATGGAGCGAAACGGCAAGCGATCCGATCGGCGGAACTAGCTCCACCCGATAGCGTTACCGGCCTAGTCACCCCGCTGCGAACGGCATGACGCAGCGCAGCGCAGAGGTGGCTCACGAGGAAAGGAGACAATCATGAGAATGCATCTTTCCACAGCCGCGGCTGGGTTTTTGCTGCTTGCGGGTATTGGCGCCGCTGCCGCCCAGGATGTGGTCATCGAACCGCAGCAGGAGACGATCGTACGCGAGTATGTGAAAAAGCAGCCTCTGGCGTCCGTCCAGCTCCCCGGCGTGGAGCTCAATGTCGGCTCGACCCTGCCTGATACCGTCGAGCTTCATGAAGTCCCCAACGTCAAATACCGCTACGTCGTCGTCGACAACCAGACCGTCCTGGTCGATCCAGGCACACGCAGGATCGTGAAGGTCATCCAGTGAACAAGCGCGTCGCTTTGAAGGGACATGCGGCGACGTTGAGCGACAATGAAGTACCGCACCGACACCGTGGCTACTGGCCATCGTGGCAAGGACCACGATGCGCATGACAAGGCCCAGGGTAACCAAAGCCCCGCTCCGGCGTTGGGGCGAGGGCGGGGGACGCTTTGGCCGGAGCGGGGTTAGGCTAGGTGGTCACCCCGTGGCAAGCAAAGGCGACCGCAGTTGAGATTAGCGGATTTTGTGGCGCTTTCAATATTTCAATATCCGTGACTGAGTGCCTATCGCCTCAGCGGCGCTGGTAAGGAATCGGGCTTCTCGCAAGAGCGAGTCCCAGTTGAGGGTGCCCAATAGGTTGATGAGATCGCGCGCCTGTTCGACGGTGATCCCCGTTTCTTTGACCAGCCGCAGAATGACCAGGTCGTGCATCGGCGGTGGATTGGCGACTTCGCCGGCATCGCAGAACCTTCCAGCGGCAGCCCAAATCATCGGGACGAGGTAGAGCGTCTGCATTAATGGGCAAGAAGGACATTCTACAAGCGGACGTTTGTACCTGCTGAACTCAACCGGCTGAGTAATCAACATCAGGCTTAGGCTGCGGTGCATGAGCACGCGGTAGCTGCGCAAGCTTCGCCGCACCAGCGCACTCGTCGTGCGCATTGGCACGCTGGCATGTGCATCGGTGGCGGCAACCGGCAGGGTGGGTGGTTTCAGAGATTGAGTACAGAAAAGGCCAGGAATAAATCGGGAGCGACTGTTCACGCGTTGTCCTCGACACGCTTGCCCTCCGCATCCGTCCCTTTGATCTCGGTAGTCCACGCCTCGGTTGGCGCCGATTGCTGGCGGATTTGATATAAGCCTATTTGGGCCGGCGTGCGGCAGCGATGGCCTGCAACAGATTGATGCTGTTCACGTCGGGTTCGCTGGATGCGGCAACGGCAAGTGCGGCGGCTTCGGCGATTTTCGCGACGTCGTCGCTGCTGATCGTTCCGCGCTTTTCCAGCAGATTTACAAGTTCGACAACGAGAAGAAAGGCGTTCACACCATATCGTTCGGCTTTGAGCTCGAACTCGCCTCGAGCCAATTTCTCCGCGTCTCCTTCAGCCCGTTTGTCCACGTGATCGCCCTCTACTTTTGCCGATAACCTATTAACGCTTAGCACGAATGGTTTAATCCTTCGAACTGGCCACAACCTTCGCCAATTGCCCGGCATAGTGTCGCCGGTGGCAGGGGCATGGGTTCAGCCAAGGATGAGACCAACCAACAGAACGGTAATAATAAAGGACAACACGACGGCAAGTAGCCCGCATGCTTCCAAAGTGTTGGTTTGCCAAGCTTTCGTCGGGCGCCTCCGGTTTGAATTGCCGTTTCGCGAAACAAACTTCATCGGGCACCAGATCGGACGCGGAGCCGGCTTGAACTTGGCAAAGCGCTCCTCTTCATCGGCCCGGAAGGCATCTCCGCGAAACTCCGGAGCACCGTATGCGCGGCGCCGGCCTGCCTTTCATCGACGCGGGCCATCACCAGTACGACACCCTCAGCGATCTTCGGCTTGCGCGGCTTCTGGGCAGAATTGGCGAAAGTTCCGAGAAGCACGCCGGCAAAGCCGCCCCACGCCGCACCGACCAGGGCCATGCCGGTCATCCCCGCAGGATCAACGTCTTGAGCTCCAAAAGCGCTGAAGCCGGCCAACAGACCAGCCGTGGCGCCAAGTGCGGCACCAGCAATCGCACCCCGCCAGAGAGCGCTCATCTCATCGTCGTAATATCCAGCAACGCTGATCGGTTCATCATTGTCGTTGTAAGATCCGACCACGCTGATTTGCCGGCGACGAATCCCGGCAGCCTGAAGCCTGGCCACAGCACGTGCTGCCTGGGCATGGGAATTGAACAGTCTGCTGATTGTTTGCATTTACGCCCAGGCCCGACGCCCGTTCGGAGCGTCGGGCCTCTCCTCCCTGGCTTGAACTCTTCCGCCCGGACGCATCTTCGTCGCGCCAAAGCTCACCACAACGTAAGCCAGCCGGCTACGTTCCTCAGCCGGGGCTTCGGTCCAATCCTGGAGTATCTTGCTTGGGACCTAAGTCTGACCTGCTTGGGCGCGCTGAGGCCATGCCGAGCGGGGACGGTCGCCGGCTCGAAGAGAGGGTTCAGATGCTATCGCAGACCCAAAAAGCTCAAAATGGCGATTACGATCACGATCGCGCCGACCAGCCAGATAATGTTGTTCATCATTACGCTCCTTCGCCTCCGGGCGGGGCGCACGCCGGGGCGAAGCCCGCCACGCAAGTAGAATATTAGATACGGCTAAAGGTTCCTCGCGGGGCCTCTCGAAAGAGCCCACCGCACCAGTCGGCACGGCGGGCGACGCAAAGTTTCACCCCGGTGGGGGCAGAAGACGGCGTTGCGTCCAAGGCTCAGCTGATGCTTCTGGACCAGTTATCAACCTGGCGCTCTGCCTCTTCCTTGGCGATGCCATATCGCTCCTGGATACGCCCCAAGAGCTGGTCCCGGTTGCCCTCGATCCGATCAAGATCATCGTCGGTGAGGTCACCCCACTGCTCTTTCGCCTTGCCTTTGAACTGCGTCCATTTTCCCTTGATTTGATCCCAGTTCATGTGTTCCTCCTTGCTTGCGCGCCAGCTCGCGTTGTTGAAAGCCACCTTTCAGGAGAAACCGCTCAGGCGATAGGCTCGGTTGATGCCAACAAAAACTGGGTTGCCAATGCCCTTGCTACAAGCCCGGAAGCCTACGCAACGCATCGAGGAGATCGGGAGGACAGCCCGGGGGCTTTGGAACTCGCCTTAATCCGGCAACAGAATCTGAAGCTTTACGTCCGCCGGCCGGGCTTCGACTGCGCGGTCGAAGGCGTTGATGGAATCTTCGAAGGGGAAGGTCGCCGAAATGAGTGGCTTTAGGTCGACCCGGCCCGACCCCATCAGCGCGATTGCCCGCTCATATTGGTGGGCATATCGGAACACAGTCTCGATGCGGACTTCCTTGGTCGAGGCGGTGGCGACATCGAATGCGATCGGCGCCACCGGCAGGCCGACGACCACTACCGCGCCACCGGGCCGCGGCAGATCGAGCAGGGTCTCCCATGCCTTGGACGAGCCCGAGCATTCAAACACCACGTCGGCGCCCCAGCCATCGGTCAGGCGCTTTACCTCCGCCGCCAGGTTCCTGTCGCGGACGTTGATCGGGATCACGCCTTGATAGCCGCCGGCGATGTCGAGCTTGGGTTGGGCGAGATCTGCAACAACGGCGCGGGCGCAGCCGCCGGCGAGCGCCGCGATCGCCACCATCGTGCCGATTGGCCCTGCGCCAATCACCACCGCCGTGTCGCCCGGCGCGATCTTTGCTTTGGCAGCCGCCTGCATGCCGACAGCGAAGGGCTCCACCATGGCGCCTTCGGCGAAGCTGACATTGTCGGGCAGTTTGAAAGTGTAGTTGGCGGGGTGGACGACATAGGGCGTCAGCACGCCGTGGATCGGCGGCGTTGCCCAGAACCTGACCGCTGGATCGATGTTGTAGAGGCCGAGCCGGCTCGCCCGCGAATTGGGATCGGGGATACCCGGCTCCATGCAGACGCGGTCGCCGACCTTCAGATGCTCGACGCGTTCCCCCGTTTCGACGACGGTGCCGGCGGCTTCATGGCCCAAGACCATCGGCGCTTCGACCACGAATGGGCCGATGCGGCCATGCGTATAGTAGTGCACGTCGGAGCCGCAGATGCCCACCGTATGGATCTTGATGCGAACTTCGCCCGGGCCGACGGTCTGTGGCAGATCGATGTCACGCAGCTTGAGTTCGTGCTGGCGTTCAAGGACAAGGGCGCGCACGTTCGTCATCGACGTAGTCTCCTCTAAAGCTTATTGTAGGGGCCTTCGTGACCTTACTTGCACTCGGCGCGTTCATCATAGCCGCTCATTCACAGCTTCAAAATCCAGCTCGGAAAACAGGGGGGTTGCCTGATTCCGACTATTCGTACGAACTTCCCGGCCAAAGGACTTTGAAGGCCGGCCATGCCGCTGCCGAATGCCCTCGGCGGAATGAAATAGTCGTTCGCCCCGAGACTCCCCACTCCCCAGCCTCCAAGCCAGAAGACCGGCATCGGCCAGTCATCAACAGGGGTCCAGCAGGTGCGCGACACCCGACGCTACATGCCATGGAACGCTTGCCCAATCCGCTTCTGGTCGATGCGGCCCACCAGGTGAACGCAAGAAGTTCCCGGTTCGCTTCCCGCCCATAATGCTGCCGGCGGCTATGCGCTTCATTAACGTCATTCTTCATTCGAAGCGCTCAGGCCGGAAGCTGCCGTGCGTAAGACGCCAGGTCATTGCCCGCCGGGGATAAGTTTGCAGCTGGACAATATTGGCCAGCCGGGCGATCCCGGTTTGGCGTTGCTTCGGCGAGTCAATACTGAGCCTGCGCTTACGCGCCATCCTTCTCGACAAGACCAACGGCTGGACCCGATCGAGTGCAAACGGGTTCAGTTGGTGCTGGTTGTGGCGGTGAACCCGCACTGCTTCTGTTCCATATCGATCTGCTTCGTGATGCGGACGGCGTTCTGTGCGTAGGCCTCCGTCACGGAGCCACTATTCACAGTCTTGTCCTTCAGCGGGCTCACGCCTGCGCAGAGGTGGAAAACATGCGGCTCGCTGGACTTCGCGGCTCCGTTTTCGGGCGCGATCCAGTAGACGACATCCTGACCGGCGGGGTGGCTCGCGTCCCGCGTCGCCGCCGCCACGGCGGCGGTGTCCGTTGCAATCGCCTGCGCCTGAGCGGCGACATCGGGCGAACAGGCCGTGGTGGGCTGCCCCGACTTGATCTGGGCTGCGCATGCGTTCATATCCTGGGTGTACTGTTCGACCGACGGGGGTTTGAAACTGATCCCCATGACCGTCGCGAGCACGGCCAGCGCAGCGCCGACGCCGCCGGCAACCTTCTTGGTCCGCGGATCCATGTTTTTGTCGGTGAGGATCAGGAAAACCAGCGGGAGGAAGGCAATCAGCGTGATGATTGCGCCGAGCTGGTTTTGGAAGAAGAACCTGGCCGCGTCGGATGCACGAGCCGGATCGTGCCTGTTGGCCGCCTTCCATAGCAAGTTGCCGGCGATTGCGAAAATCGCGATGCCGACCAGAAGGCCGATGACCAGCGGCAGGTGTCCCTGGTCGAACTTGTTCTGGCGAAGCAGCATAATTCCGTAGATCTCGCCGCCAATGGCGACGACCCACGAGAGTGCGGCGAAAAGGCGAAGACGTGTGGCGGAGGACTTCTGGCCCTGCGTCGCTTGCCAATCCTTGGTAACGTCTGGCTTGTTGTCGGTCATTGACCAGATCCCCTGATATCGACACTTCTGCCGGCGGCGTTAGACCAGAAGGCCAACCCGCCCTGCGCAGCGTCATTGAACGAGCGTCACCTGCCTCAGCGACACGGCGAAAATGTGAGCGCCACGGCAGGCCTCATCTCCATTCATAATTCATATTGCGCATGAGTGAATCCGTCCATACCCACGCAGGCAGACGCCAATGCGGCGATGGCTTCGTTCTTGTTAATCTCTGGCTCGAACTTGACGCTGCCTTTCCTCGCTTCCCGGCGGCGGTCGCGCCATTCCCGACACCAGCCGAAGCGAAGTGACGAGCCATTTTTAACGAGACAGTTCTAACGAGACAAACATTGCGGCAAGATCGACGCGGATAGCGGCCGTGGTGTTGGCTTGCATGCTGACCTCCAGGTGATGTTTGGCGACTTCGCTCTGGCAGAGCGCTGGTCGCGATTCAGTCGCCGCATGGACGCCAAGCTTGGCCCCGACCATTTGCATTGATAATAATGCAGATTTGCATTGTCTTATCGCGATGAACAGGAATGTTTAACATGACAACGTTGACAGTGACGACAAGGGGACAGGTGACGTTCCGCAAGGACGTGCTGCAACATCTGGGCATCAAACCGGGCGAGAAGATCGAGCTTGATCTGCTGCCCGACGGTCGGGCGGAATTGAGGGCGGCACGGGCAAAGGGGTCGTTCCGGGACCTCCACGGGTTCCTCAGAGGCAAGACGAACGGCCGGGTGCTCAGCATCGAGGAGACCAACGAGGCAATGGCGGAAGCGGGCGCTGTGGCCGGGTCCGGCGAGGAATGAGGGTTACGGCCGACACGAATGTGCTGCTGCGCGCCTATGTCGTCGATGATGAGGGGCAGGCGGCCATTGCTGTCGACCTGCTGGCCAAAGCGGACATCGTGGCCGTGAGCGTGAAGGCCTTGTGCGAGTTCCCAGGGTTCTGGCCCGGCAGTACCAGACAGAGCGCGAAAATTTGCCGCAGCGATCCGGGCGTTGCTGAACACCGCGAATGGTTGTCGTCAACCGGCCGGCGGTTTCCGCGGGGCAAAAGTCGATCGGTGGGTTGCGAAACCGCCGCTGACCAGGTTTGGCAAGTACTGGACGTCAAGCCGCATTTGCGCAGGGCTCGGCGTCCCGGAAGCATCGCCGATGCCTGCGCAGTGACTGCGTCCTTGTTATAGCCAGCATCGCCAACAATCGCCCAGCCTGGCCCGTATGGCTTGCTGGCAACGCTGCGCCAGCGAGTGGCCTCTCGCGCCTTGCTGCGCCAAGACGGTCGGCGAAGGCAGGCCATCCCGGCTCCGATCAAGAGCCCCGCGCGCCAGCCAGCCCACCAAGGTTGCCGCGATCACCCTTGATGTCGTAGAGCCTACGGTCGGCGGTTAAAATTGGTGGAGAAGAATATATGCCAGAGCACCTGAAACTCGTCTCGACTGCCAAGTCGCATGGCGGCGCCCAGCACGTTTACTCGCATCTCTCCACGAACTGCTCATGCGAAATGACGTTTGCCATTTTCGTGCCTCCGCAGGCACGGGAAAGCCGTTGCCCCGTGGTCTGGTACCTCTCCGGGCTCACCTGCACCCATGCAAATGTGATGGAAAAAGGCGAATACAGACGTATTGCCGCCGAACTTGGCTTGATCGTTGTCTGTCCTGACACCAGTCCGCGTGGTGCCGACATTCCGGACGAAAAGGACAATTGGCAGTTCGGCAGCGGCGCCGGTTTCTACCTCGACGCGACGCAAGAGCCGTATGCCAAGAACTATCGCATGTATTCCTATATCGTCGAGGAGCTGCCAGCCTTGATCGGGCGCGAATTTCCCGCCGATATGGCGCGCCAGTCGATCTTCGGTCATTCAATGGGCGGGCATGGCGCGCTGACGATCGCACTGAACAATCCCGCGCGTTTCAGAAGTTGCTCGGCCTTTGCGCCGATCGTGCAGCCAAGCACAGCCGGCTGGTCGAAGCCGGCTTGCGAAAAATATCTCGGCCTGGATGAGGCCTCGTGGCGGCGCTACGACGCCACTTCGCTCATCGAGGATGGATACCGTTTCCCGGAATTCCTGGTCGATCAGGGAACGTCAGACGGTTTCCTCCAGGAGGGCCTCAGGCCTTGGCTGCTCGAAGACGCCTGCTCCAAGGCAGGCATTCCGTTGAAATTGCGGATGCAGGACGAATACGATCACTCCTATTTTTTCATTTCGACATTCATGCATGACCATATGACGTGGCATGCCGAACGGCTTTCACCAGGGTAGGCCGTAGGAATAGGTCGGCAGTCAGGCGGGCTCGGTGACGACGCCGATACGCCGGTAGACGAATGGTTCGTCATTCGAAGGAACCGTCGCAGCGCGCTGGGCTTCGTCGATCAGCATTGCCATACGCGCATGGATCGGCGATTTCGCGCAAGCCGGGTCGGTCGCGGCGGCATCGCCGGCGATTGCCATCGCCTGGCAGCGGCAGCCGCCCCAGTCGATCTCGCGCCGCTCACAGTTGCGGCAGGGCTCCTGCATCCAGTCCGTGCCTCGAAAGGCATTAAATGCCGGGGAATCGGCCCAGATATCGGCCAGGCTGCGTGATCCAAAACGCTCGAAGCCGAGCGACGGTATGGTCTGGGCGGCATGGCATGGCAGTACGGTGCCGTCCGGCGTCACCATGAAGGCGTCGCGCGCCCAGCCGCCCATGCACGGCTTGGGATAGACGGCGAAATAATCCGGCGTGACGAAATCTATGTTCATGATGCCGGTGAGCCGTTCGCGCGCCGCCGCGACGATCTCCGCCTGGCGGTCGACGGCCGCACGCTCGGGCATCAGTTGATCGCGATTGGTCAGCGCCCAGCCGGCGTACTGCACGTTGGCGATCTCGAGACGCTCCGCACCCAGCGAAAGGGCCAGATCGATGAATTCCGGTACCTCCTCAATATTGTGGCGATGGATCGGCGCGTTGATGGTAAGCGGCAAGCCGGCCGCGCGAGCGCGGCGTGCCGTTTCCAGCTTCTTTTCGTGGCTGCCCCTGTGATTGCCGATGCGCTCGGTGGTCGCCGGCCGTGCGCCTTGAAAGCTCAGTTGCAGATGGTCGAGCCCGGCTTCGGCAAATGCCTCGATGCGGCCATCCGCAATGCCGACGCCGGCGGTGATCAGGTTGGTGTAGACGCCCCGCGCCGAAAGCCCGGCGATCAATTGATCGAGATCGCGACGCAGCGTCGGTTCACCGCCGGACAGATGCACCTGGAGAACGCCAAGGTCGGCCGCCTGCGAGAACAAGTCGAGCCAGCTCTGCGTGTCGAGTTCGCGATTGGCCTTCAGCAACTCGAGCGGATTGGAGCAATAGGGGCATTGCAGCGGGCAGCGATGCGTCAGTTCCGCCAGCATGCCGATCGGGGGGAGAGGGGGCTCGCTCATAGCTTCACCAGCAGCTTGTCCGACCATTCCTGCAGGAAGGCGACGACATCGGCCGCCACAGCCTCCCGTTCGGCATCATAATCTGCGGCAAGGCCGGCAATGATGTCGCCGACCGTGGACCGTCCGTCGCAGCGGCGCAATATGTCGAGGCTGATCTCGTTTGGCCAGAACACCTTTTCGGGCGACAGCACGGCGGACGCCTGGCGCACGGGGTCATGCTGTATGCGCACGTGCTTCGGCAGCGATGGAACCGACTGCAGCGACACCATGGCTCTTTCGCGCAGTGCCATCATTGGGCTGCCTCCGGACGGAAGGCGCCGGGCGGGATATTGCCCGGCTCGCCATAGGCGTGTTGAAGCGCGTCGAGCATGGCCCAGAGTATATCGCATTTGAACACCAGTGCATCGATCGCCTGCTGCTGGCGTTCCGCCGCGTCGGCATGTTCGAGCACATAGGCGAGGGCGAAGTCGGCGTCGCGCGAGGCCTGTTCGGGCCGTCGGGTGAAATAGGCCAGCGTGTCCTCGGTGATATAATCGTATTTGGCCAGCATCGCGGGTACCCGCTCGCCGATGATGAGCGGCGAGAACATCTCGGTCAGCGACGACGCGACCGCCTCCAGCAGGGTCCGGTTCGTGCAAAAGGAGAGGTAAGCGCCAACCGCAAAACGTGTCGCCGGCAGGGCCAGCCTCTCGCTCTTCACCGCGTCGGCATCGAGACCGAGCGAGGTCGCCAGGTGCAACCAGCGCGCAATACCGCCGCTCCAGCCGTCCTCGCCGTCATGATCCTCGATGCGTTTGCGCCAGGCGGCGCGAAACGCCGGATCCTCGGCATGCGCGAGGATCATGGCGTCCTTGCGCGGAATGACCGCCTGATAGCAATAGCGGTTCAGCGCCCAGGCCTGCATCTCGGTCCTCGACAGCGCACCGCTGGTCATCCTGTGATGGAAAGGATGGCGGTTGTGATAGCGCTCGGCACCGACCTGCCGCAGCACGGCTTCGAGCTCTCTGGAGGACAGGCCGTTGCTGGCCGCGTCGTGGAAATCACTCAAAGTTCCATCTCCATCCCGTCGCAGGCCACTTCCCAGCCAGCCGCTTCGACGGCTGCATGCTCGGCAGAATTCTCGTCCAGAACAGGATTGGTGTTGTTGATGTGGACGAAGACACGGCGGCCGATCCTCACATCGGCCAAGCCGGCGATCGACCCCGCGTCTCCCGACATTGCCAGATGCCCCATGCGTGCACCGGTCTTTTGGCCGACGCCGGCAGCAATCATCTCGTCGTCGGTGAAGACCGTGCCGTCGAACAGAAGGCATGCGGCATCGGCCAGACGCGTGCGTAGGGTCGCATCGATGCGCGCGCAGCCGGGGATGTAGAAGACGGAGCCGCGACTGCCGGCTCCGGCGATACGGACGCCGATCGTGTCGCCGGCATCGGAGCTGAAATTGGCATCCGGCTGGCCTCTTTCTTCGAGATAGAGGGCTATCTTCCCGGGCACGGGAAAACTCTCGACAGCCACCCCGGTGTCGTGGCCGTCTGCGTCGCAGATCGACAGCTCTTGCGCCGGCGGCAAGATGCGTCGCGGCACGAGCGCCGGATCGAGGACATTGAAAATCGAATTCGCCTCCAGCGTCGCCAGAACCTGTGTCGTTGCATAGATAGCGAAAGGCTGCCGCTCACGCAGGCTGAGCAGGCCGGCCACATGATCGACATCGGCATTGGTCAGCACCACCGCGCGAATAGGTGTCGAGCGCAGCGGCGCATCGTGCGCGGGCTGCAATTCAGGCGTTGCCGCGATCTGCTGGCGAATGTCGGGCGAGGCGTTAAACAGAACCCAGCCGAGGCCATCCGGCGACGCGGCGACACTCGATTGGGTTCGTGAATGCACACCAGCTACCCCGGTGCGAGCCGCACGGCTCAGACGATAATTGCAGTTCCATTGCGGAAAGCCGCCGCCAGCCGCCGATCCGATGATTCTCAAGCGCATGAAAACGCCCGCCCCGCGGCTTCTCTGACCAGCAGCCAATTTGCAGCCGCAAAAAACGGCCCGCCCGCTTTGCGCGCCTCAAACTCTTTCACGAAAATCCCATACGGCAAGGGGATGCGTGCCCCTGTTGCCAGGGACACGCACCTCTGCGGCCTACTTCTTGGGAGTAATTTCAGCAGGCAGATAGCGCGAAATTTCAAAGCCCGCAGCAACCTGGCACATGGTCGGTTTTGTCCAGCTCTTCTTCATAACATTTCTCCTCTTCTACCAGCCCGAAGGGGCCGATCCGGTGGTTAGCCAACCATTGCAGGGCACCGAAGCAATGGCTCGTCCATCACGTTCTCAAAATGGACAAATGAACACAAGGTTTTGAAAGACCGAAAAACAAAAAAGTATCGAAAGTAGCTGTAGTCTTCTCTTCAATTCTTCATCGCGTAGGTTTTTCCTCCTCCTGACCCGTCCAACTATTGCGTAATCGGATTGTCGTGCTCGTCGATCAGCGGCACATTGTAACCCAGCAGGAGCTTGGTGATCTCCGCCTGGTTTTCCCTGATCACCCGGTTGAGCGTCCGTTTCCATTCCTGGTCGGACGGGCGTACGCCCATGGTGATGCGATAAGACATGCGCGAGCCGGTTTTTTCCTTCAGCAGCGGAACAATGGTGACATCGGCTCCGAGTTCCCTGGCATAGTAACCTGCCATCGGCCCCCACAGGACCGCCGCGTCGATCTTGCCGGCGAGCATGTCCTTGATCATGACCTCCCCCATGGAAGGGGTGACGCGCGTATCCACCGCCAGCGGGTAGATCTTGGCGGTCCGCAGAAGCTTGTTGGCGGCCATGTTGGCGGTTGGCGGCGTGCTTTCGACGACGCCGATTCTCTTGCCGGAAAGTTTCGGGTCTTCGATCGTCTCGATGCCTTCCATGCCGTTGCCTTTGGGGTATACGAGCACATAGGCGGAGCGGTAGTAGGCGTTGGTGTTCTGCACCAGTTCATCGCCTTGGGCGTAGCCCATGATGATGTCGCATCGATTGGCCCCCAGCGTATTGCGCACAAAGCCGGTGACAGTGGGAAACCACGTGTAAGCGACTGATTTTCGCCCCGTCTTCTTGGCAACCAGTTCAGCCAGCTTGTTTTCGAAGCCTTGGCCGTTCTTGTCGGTAAAGGGCATGTTCGAGGGATCTGCGCAGACGCGCAGAATGTCGGGATCGACCAGTTCGCCCGCAGCGCCAAGCCCGGCATTTTGCGCCAGAACATTCGACGGCAGCAAGGCGAGCGCGCCGAGGATCGGCAGAACGACACGCAGCTTCGATGCAGTGCAGCCGGTCATATCATCCACCCATGCAGGATGCTTCGGCATCCTTGGCTGCCTGAGCCTTGTTTTCGTGCTTCGGCGGCCTGCCGCGGGGTGCCGCGCCATCAGCGCGCGCGCGCAGATAGACGTAGAGATCGTCCAGGTAACAATAGACGTTCTTGTTGTCGCCAAAGGCGGGCATGACGTTTTCCTTGCCGCCGCCGACATTCTTGCGGCCCTCGGCGACGATCGACAGGAACGTGGCGTAATCCATGGTCTTCAGGCTATTAGCCAGGGCAGGCGCATAGCTCGAACCTGTGGCGTCCTGTCCATGACAGACATGGCAATCTGAGTGATACCGGCGGTACCCGCTGAAGGTGTACCAATCGACGGTTCCGTTTTCGATCTTGTAGGTCGGATTTCCGTCCGCATCTAAATATTTGCCTCCTTCTTGCTTCACCGCCTTGGCTTTCTCCATGCTGTCTTCGGCCCGTACCAGAGTTGAGCTGGCCAGAGGCAGCAGGACCAGGGCGAGAGCGGAAACTGCAATGCGAACGATCATTCAGGCTCTTCCTTCGTTTGCCAGAAACCCTGGCTGCCGTCGTGCAGCGGCATTGATCGGAGTTGGGTGCGCGGCGCAATCGAGAGCCCGGTTCCCGGCTTCGGGGTGACCCGGGCTCTCGTTTTCGAACCTAGCCGTAAGGCTCTTCCCGGTTATCAGTCCGGGAGGCCGAAGACGGTGAGCTGGCCGCCCAGCGTCGTATAGTCGGCAAGTGCCGCATAACCGCCGACGGCACCCAGACCGGCGGTTCCAACGACCGCGGCCTGATCGCCCTGCGCACGGCCCTGATCAACGGCGCCATGCCAGGCGGCGGCGTTGTCGGGCGAAAGCAGCCCACCTGCCAGACCGATACCGGCCCATCCACCGACGCCGGACAGAACGGCGACGTACTGCTTGCCGTCATGCTCGTAGGTCGTGATGTTGCCGATGATGCCGGACGGGGTCTTGAACTTGTAGAGTTCCTTGCCGTCCTTATCGACCGCCTTGATGTAGCCTTCGAGGGTACCGTAGAAGACGACGTCGCCATCTGTCGCCAATGCGCCCGACCACACCGAGAACTGCTCGGGCTTCGACCAGACGATCTCACCCTTGGCTGCATCCCAGGCAATGAAGTTGCCCATGTTACCGTCACCGCCGGGCGCCGCATACATCGACACCGTGGCGCCCACATAGGGCTGACCGGCGGTGTAGCTCACTTTGTAAGGCTCATAGTCCATGCAGACATGGTTGGTCGGCACGTAGAACAACCCGGTCTTCGGCGAGTAGGCGGCCGGCTGCTGGTCCTTGGTTCCAAGCGCGGCCGGGCAGATACCGGTCGAGTTGGTGTCTTCGCCGTTCTGCTGGGTCGAATACTTGGCCACGACCTGCGGGCGGCCATACTGGTCGCTCTTGGGATCCATGTTGACTTCCGTCGCCCAGTTCACTGCCGGATCGTATTTCTTGGCGACGAGAAGTTCGCCGCTGGCTCGATCCATTGTGTAGGCAAAGCCGTTGCGGTCGAAATGCACCAGCACGTCGTGCTTGGCGCCGTTGACCTCCATGCCATCGACGAGAATCATCTCGTTGATGCCGTCATAGTCCCACTCATCATGCGGGGTCATTTGGTAGAGCCATTTGGCAACACCGGTATCCGCATCGCGAGCCATGATTGTCATGGACCAGCGATTGTCGCCGGGGCGCTGGACCGGGTTCCACGTCGAGGGATTGCCGGTGCCGTAATAGACCAGGTTCAGCTTGGGATCATAGGAATACCATCCCCATGTCGTGCCGCCGCCCGTCTTCCACTGTTCGCCTTCCCAGGTGTTCGTGCCGGAATCCTTTCCGACAGGCTTGCCGAGATGGGTGGTCTTCTCGGGATCGAGAAGGGTGTCTGCGTCAGGACCTTCCGAATAGGCTTTCCAGGCGAGCTTGCCGTCTTTCAGATTGTAGGCGGCCAGCCAGCCGCGAACACCGAATTCAGCACCGGAGACGCCCACGAGCACCTTGTCCTTGATGACTACGGGTGCCGACGTGCCGGATTCGCCCTTTCCGCCGTCGATCTGGTCTCCGTTCTTGACAGACCAGACGACCTTGCCGGTCTTGGCATCGAGCGCGACGACGGTGGTGTCGGCCTGGTTGAGAATGATCTTGCCGTCGCCATAGGCAACACCGCGATTGACCGTGTCGCAGCACATGATCGGAATGACGTTCGTGTCCTGCTTGGGCTCGTATTTCCACAGGATCTTGCCGTCATTCTTGAGGTCCAGAGCATAGACGTTGTTTGGGAAAGGCGTGTGGACATACATCACGTCGCCGATGACCAGCGGCCCGCCTTCGTGACCGCGCAGCACGCCGGTGGAAAAGCTCCATTTGACCTGCAGGTTCTTCACATTGTCGGCAGTGATCTGGTTGAGTTTGGAATAGCGGGTGTTGGCGTAGTCACCCGTCTGCATCGCCCAGTTCTTCGCATCCGATGCGAGCTTTGCAAGGTCTTCATTGGCCGAAGCCGTATAGGCAGCGCCGAGCGATAAAAACGCCGCGGTCGTCAGAATGTAAGTAGTTTTCGCAAGTACACGCATCCAAAATCCTCCCGGGTTCGCAGTGAAGAATCGACCGTCAAGCCCCACAAGGGCTTGCCCAAGCAATTCATGTTGGGAAGTTATTTTCCGGCAGCTGTCACGACCTACCCCGAAGCAGAGGGCACCGTTACCGCCCGCCCCCCTTGGTCTTCGAAAGACTGCCGCCGCTCCCTGATGACGGTGGCGCTCTTGAAGCCGGAAACAGGAAAAAGCTATGTCATCGTAAAAGGTCAGGCAAGCAAAAACCTACAATGGATCGCTGCGCTGCAATATCGATATGGTGCGATGCAATATTCAGAAACAATTAAAATAAGAACCATGTGAAAAACTAATAAGAGGATGACCACCAGCAGCGATGTATATAGCGGCCATATTGTTACCGTATTCTCGAGCTGATACACATTTGACTTTATTTCGATATATTCTGCGGGGCACCTCCGAGTAAGTATGCGTGCTTATCGCTCGCTGCCGATAGTGAGCGAAGCATGAAATGAACGCATGAAGGAGGGTGCGCAGCGGGTCATGAAGCGGGCTCTTGTCGGTCCATAGGGCATTCCTCCTTTGGTCCTATACGCAGGCCATGGGAGCTTGACTGGCTTTGCGGCACGTCGCCAATTGGAGCGATGATCCCGTCTGGATGCATGGTGTCCAGGCCAACTGGAGGTTCCTCATGATAAGGTCTGTTGGATCTCTCACCTTGCCTGTGGCCTTTGCGACCACGCTGGCTTTTACGAACTTGGCCAACGCCGCGGGAGACTACCCGACGGCAACGATTGCCGACTACGTGCTCGGCTGCATGCAAACAAATGGCCAGACCCGTCAGGCGCTTGAAAGCTGTTCCTGCTCGATCGATGTTATCGCCTCGATCCTTCCTTACGATCACTACGAGAGGGCGGAGACCTTCAAAAGCATGTCGCTGACGACAGGGGAGGCGGCAGGGTTGTTTCGCGAAAGCGCGCCAGCGAAGGCGGCGCGCACGGAACTGAAACGCGCGCAGGCTGAAGCCGACGTACGTTGCTTTTAGTCAGGCGGAACAGGTACGCGTGGCCGTGCGCCTCACAGTCCCGCCGTTGCTATTGGCCATTGGCTGCGAAATACCTTGCAATCCGCATTCGAGCCGTAAGGCGATCAGGCCACATCCGGAAATTTTTGCTGGAATGACCGCAAAAGATCGCTCATCACCTGTGGATTGCGATGCTGCCGCGGCACTCTTACGTCGAACATGCCGAGCACGTGGGCTGGGCGCTGCGCAAGCACGATGATGCGGTCCGACAGCATCAGTGCCTCGCGCAGATTGTGCGTTACCATCAAGGCGGTCGTGGGCCGCGCCGACCAGACGGTCAAAAGCAATTGCCGAAGCCGCTCGGCGGTCTGTTCGTCGAGGGAGGCAAAGGGTTCGTCCAGGAAAAGCACCGCCGGTTCGGTGGCGAAAGCCCTGGCAAGCGCTGCCCTGCGCGCAAGGCCGAGCGAAAGCTCCGCCGGATAGAGCGAGCGCATGCCGGCGAGGCCGAGAGTGTCAAACAGTTCGTCGAGACTCTTCGCTCTCAGGCTTTTCGGCAGCGCCAGCCTGACATTCTGCTCCACCGTCCGCCATGGCAGCAAAGTCGGCTCCTGGAACACGGCGGCGATGCGGTTCGAGCCGCCTTGCGGCAGTTGGAAAGAGCCGGAAAAGTCTTTGTCCAGTCCAAGCAGGATGCGCAACGTGGTGGTCTTGCCGCAGCCCGACGGCCCAAGCAGGCAAGCGAATTCGCCCTGCCGGATCTCGAAGGACAGACCCTGAAGCGCCGTGATCGAGACGCCTTGCGCGGACCTGAAGGTCTTTTCGGCGATGTCGACCCTAAGCGGGACGACCGCGCCAACGGGTTGCATGTCGTTCAATGGGCTGCACCAGGAGAAGTTCGATGACAAGCATCACCGCCACGAAAGCCAGCGTGTACGCGAGAATGGCGGCGACGTCGAAGAGCTGGAAATAGAGATAGATCTGGAAGCCGACGCCATTGGAGCGGCCGAGCAGTTCGACCACCAGGACGATCTTCCAGATGAGGGCGATGCCGGACCGCGAGGCCGCGGCAAAATAGGGCTGCAGTTGCGGCAGCAGGACATGGCGGATGCGCTCGAGTGGGCCGAAGCGGTAGACGGCAGCCATTTCGGCATAACGCGGATCAAACGCCCTGGCGCCTTCGCGCATCGTCACCACGACATTCGGGATCTTGTTCACGGCAACTGCGCCAATCGCCGCCGCCTCGTTGAGGCCGAACCAGATATAGGCGAGCACGACGACCACCAGCGCGGGAATGTTGAGAAACAGGACCACCCATGGACTGAAGAACCGGTCCGCACCGCGGTGGCTGCCGAGGATGACGCCGATGACCGAGCCGATAATCATTGCGACGACGTACGCCGCAGCAACCCGTCC
Source organism: Mesorhizobium sp. M1273 (assembly GCF_040318195.1). Taxonomy (NCBI): domain Bacteria; kingdom Pseudomonadati; phylum Pseudomonadota; class Alphaproteobacteria; order Hyphomicrobiales; family Phyllobacteriaceae; genus Mesorhizobium; species Mesorhizobium sp. M1273. Next base: position 66,575 of record NZ_JAMYLV010000023.1, read on the forward strand.
GAGCGTCGCGCCAAGGTGATAAAAAAGGTCGCCGCTCGCCGCTTCCCTGAGCAGCACCTGCCAGACCTGCCCTGGTGAGGGCAAAGCGCGGCTTTGCCACAGATTGGCCGCGAGGCTCCACAGCAGGCAAAGTCCCAGCAGGGAAACCGCTACCGTCAGCACTGGTGTCAGCGCCGTCGCAAAGCCGGGTCGACGCGACTTGTCTTCCGTTGCGGTCATTTCGCGAGTTCCGGCCAGAACGTGCCGGGCGCCATCTCGGGCGCCCTGCCAACCAGCTTCTCGCCGCCTATCGCGGCCAGCACGTGATAGAGTTTGCCCGCATCGGCCGCTTCTTCGGCGACCGGCCGTCTGGGGATGCCCTGGCGATAGCGGTCGCGCAGCTTTTCCAGCTCCTTGCCTTCTGCGCGCATGAGTGGCGCCAGGCGCAGCCATTCATCATCGGATCTGGCCAGCAAGTCCTTGGCCTGCTTTGAGGCCTTGACGAAGCCCCGGGCGGCATCCGGATTGTCGCTCGCCCATTGGTCGTGGAAGACGTAGCCGAGCGCCGACACGGGGCCCGAGGCACCCAGCGCTTTCGTCGCGTCATCCGCACCGATCAACCGGCGAAAGCCATTGGCCTCGAGCCGGGCGCAGAAATGCCAGAAATTGAGCACGGCATCGAGTTCGCCCTGCATCGCCTTTTCAGAAATCAGCGGCGGCGCGCCAAAGACGACATCACAGGCTGTCGGCAGCTCGAGGCCGTGCTCGCGTCTGGCCAGCGCCTGGACCAGTAGCCAGCTCTTGTCGAGCGGGCCGCCGGCGACACCGATTTTCTTTCCCTTGAGGTCGGCGAGCGTCCGGATCGGCGATTCCTCCTTCACCATGATTGCCCCCACGGCGGTCGAATAAGGGGCCAATGTAAGATCGCCGCCCTCGGAGCGCTGGCGCGAGACCCACAGCCAGTCGGTCACGATCATGTCGATCGCGCCCGCCAGCAGCGCGACGTTGGTCGCATCCTCCCCGGCGAAGTAGACAATCTCCAGATCGATCCTGTTGGCCTCGTCGAGCTTGTGGCGTTTCAGCGTATCGAGTTCCCAGCTCACGGTGCCGAACTTCAGGACACCAATTCGGACCTTAGCGGCCGCAAAGACGGCAACCGGCCTTGAGGCGAGGATGGCCGCCAGAGCCGCCAAGCGCAGCGTCGTACGCCGCGAAATCATCATGGCGTCTCCTCTTTCAGGGCCGTCGACGAACCAGGAATGTCGATCAAATCGCTCGTTCCTTGCTCGGAACGGCACATTTCCAGCGCACGACCTTGAGACTCGGATGTTCCTGAGACCATTTTGCGATCTCGGCGGGCGCCAGGAACATGCATTGGAACAGAGAGCCGCGGCTCTCGAAATAGAGATGTTCATCTCGGCAATTGCCCGGATTGGCGCTAAGGCACACCGTTAATATGAGATCGACCATGTCCATTTGGCACTTATCATCGCCTGCGCGGCGAACTCTCCAGAGTTCGTGCTTTGGAGTTGCGCGGATTCCTGAAGGTGCCCAAACAGCAAACCGGTTGGAGTGAGGCTACGCGTTCGGCCAACATGCGTCAATGATGTGGACCGCGTGTCGCTACACACTTCCCGTCGCGCAGTCGGGAAACGAAACAGGACCTTTGTACGATTGACTTCCCTCATCGGCAGTCTAGCTTTTCGAGGTGTGCAGGTCCTGCCAGTCCGGGGAGGAAGGACGAATGGTTCGCTCTCCCGCTTTAAAACGAATGCCGGCGATCAAGGCATCGACACGCGTAAAGTGTCCCGGGCACTCACACCATCAATGAGGAAATGCCATGCGCGCAGTCGCTTTTTTCGCCGCCGTGTCCGTCGCCACCTTTGTCACTACCCAGTCTCAGGCACAGGATGCCGCGGCGGGTGAGAAGGTCTTCGCCAAATGCAAGGTCTGCCACGTCGCAGACAAGGACCAGAACAAGGTCGGCCCGTCCTTGAACGGCGTCATCGGCCGAACGGCCGGGACGCATCCGGGGTTCAGCTATTCCAAGGCCATGACCGAGGCCGGCAAGTCCGGCGTCAAATGGGACGAAGCCACGCTGACGACCTACCTTCGCGATCCCAGGGCGATGGTCAAAGGAACCAAGATGGCGTTTGTCGGTCTCAAGAAAGACGAGGACATCGCCAACGTCATTGCTTATCTGAAACAATTCTCAAAATAACGCGGTACTGCCGGCCGTTGGACTGCGCTCGGCCGGCGTTGGCTAGGCTTTGCGCATGGGGTCACGCAGCGTCTTGCAGCCTCTGCATCGCGGACGGCAGATCGAACAGGCTGTCGCAAACGAGGTCGGCGCCAAGCTCTTCAACGGGAATTTGGCTGTATCCGCCACGCAGCAGAATGACTGCCATGCCGGCGGCGCGGGCGGCGGCCACGTCGGCGCTGCTGTCTCCGACCATCAGCGTGTCACGAGGTTCGACCTGAAGCAGGTCGAGCGCCAGCAACAGCGCGTCTGGCGCCGGTTTCAAGTATGTCACCGCGTCTCCGCCGACGATCGCGCCGAGATATTCCGTCAGCCGAAAATGCAGCAGGATTTCGCGCGCCGCCAGCTGCGGCTTGTTGGTCACCACGGCCATGGCTATTCCGCTCAAATGCAAGTGCGTGAGAACCTCCCTGACGCCAGGCATCAGCCTCGTGCGGCCGGTCAGATGCCTGCGATAGATCGGCGCCATGACGCGGTTGGCCTCATCGAGCGCGCTGCCGAGGAGCGGCGTGCCGGAAGCCGCGAAGGCGCGTTCGACCAGTTTCCTGATGCCGCCGCCGATCATGGCCTTGACCTGATCCAGCCGCAGCGGCGGCAGATCGTGGCCGGCCAGCAATTCGTTGACGGCGGCCGCTATATCAGGTGCCGAATCGACCAGTGTGCCGTCGAGGTCGAACAGGATCGCCTTGGGCGAGCGAAACGGCCTGCCTGCGCCGACGTTCATGCAGCATCCTTCCACTTGATCGAACAGCCGATCGAAGCGATCTGGTCAAGCGGTCCGTCGCCGGTTCGGGCAACCTGCTTCATCGCCTCGAACAGGTCGCGCCTCAGCCTGGGCGATTCGGCGTCGCGTCGCGACGCGTCCAGCCGGCCGCGGTATTGCAGCGTCAACTCGCTGTTGAGCCCGAAGAAATCCGGGGTGCAAACGGCTCCGTAGGCACGCGCCACCGTCTGGTGCTCGTCGTGGAGATAGGGGAAAGTGAAGCCGTTCGTCCTGGCAAAGAGCTTCATGTTGTCGAAGGAATCATCTGGATAGGCGTCGCTGTCGTTGGAGTTGATCGCGACAAAGCCGATGCCTTCGGCCTTGAGGTCATTGGCGTCGCGCACCATGCGTGAAATCACCGCCTTCACATAGGGGCAGTGGTTGCAGATGAAGGCCACCACCAGCCCGTTCGGGCCGGCGTGGCTTAAGATCGAATGCGACGTGCCGTCGACGCCTGGCAAAACGGCGTCGATGGCTCGCCAGCCGAAATCGCAGACAGGTGGGATTGCCGCCAAGTTTTCCTCCGATGAAATGTTTGCCTCCGATGAAACGGTTTACGCCGCTTTCCGGATCGCCCCGTCGGCCGCCTGCCTGATGGCGCCGATATTGGCGCGATAGGCCGCCTCGGTGCCGCCCTTAAAGATGGCCGAGCCGGCGACCAGCACATTGGCGCCGGCCGCGGTGACCAGCGGAGCGGTTTCGGGCGTGACGCCGCCGTCGATCTCTATGTCGATCGGACGATGGCCGACCAGCGCCTTGACCCGCCTGACCTTGTCGACGACCGCCGCAATGAAGGCCTGGCCGCCGAAGCCCGGATTGACCGTCATCAGAAGCACCAGATCGAGCCGGTCAAGTACATATTCGAGGACGCTTTCCGGCGTTGACGGGTTCAGCGACACGCCGGCCTTCTTGCCGAGATTTCTGATTGCCTGCAGCGAACGGTCGAGATGCGGTCCGGCCTCGGCATGCACCGTAATGATGTCGCAGCCGGCATCGGCGAAGGCGCCGAGATAGGCGTCGGCCGGCGCGATCATCAGGTGGCAGTCGAAGACCTTGTCCGTTCGATTACGGATCGCCTTGACCACCGGCGGACCGAAGGTGATGTTGGGCACGAAATGGCCATCCATCACATCGAGATGGATCCAGTCGGCACCCGCCCGGACGACCGCTTCGACCTCGTCGCCGAGCCGCGAGAAGTCCGCGGAAAGCACCGAGGGCGCGATGATTGTCTTGCTATCCATGGTCGTCGGCTCCCATTCTGTCGTCCGTTTCCGGTCGCTGCACACCAACCGCCGTCATCTTGTCAGCGCGCCTTCGTCTCCGGTTCGCCTTCGAGCTTACCTTCCGCGAACACGCGGCTGCCGCGAATATCGGATTCCTCGATGGTGATAAGATCGATTTTCGTCAACGCCCGGTCCCGCGATGCGAAAAGCCGGCCGGCCTGGCGAAGCCGCGCCCGGTCGAGGCTATTGCGAACGGAGCGGGCGTTGGAGAAATGCGGCAGCCGCATGCGGATCGGGAGATACTCTTCGAGCGCCTTGGCCGCCGCTTCGCTGAGGCGGTAATTCTGTTCCGCCAGCATGATCTCGGCGATTGATTTGAGTTCGCTGACGCCGTAGTCCGGAAAATCGAGGTGATGGGCGATGCGCGAGCGCATGCCGGGATTGCTGTCGAAGAAGCGGTCCATCTTGTCCTTGTAGCCGGCAAGAATCACAACCAGATCGTCACGGTTGTTTTCCATGCATTGCAGCAGGATTTCGATCGATTCCTGGCCGTAGTCGCGTTCGTTCTCGGGCTTGTAGAGATAGTAGGCCTCGTCGATGAAAAGCACCCCGCCCATGGCGCGCTTGATCACTTCGCGGGTTTTGGGTGCGGTGTGGCCCACATACTGGCCGACGAGATCGTCGCGCGTCACCGCGACCATGTGCCCTTCGCGGACATAGCCGAGACGATGCAGGATTTCGGCCATTCTGAGCGCCACGGTGGTCTTTCCGGTACCGGGATTTCCCGTAAAGTTCATGTGCAGCGTCGGCGCGCCAGAGATCAGCCCGAACTTGCGGCGAAGCCGGTCGACTAGGAGCAGCGCCGCGATCTCGCGGATGCGGGTCTTGATGGGCTTCAGGCCGACGAGTTCGCGGTCGAGCTTGTCCATCACCTCGTCGATGTTGGAGGCCTCGAACTCGGCCTGTAGATCAACCGATTCGCCCTGCGCGGCAGCGCTCTTAGCTATCGCGTCCAGCATGGTTCGCCTAGCTCCGTTCGCCTTCGGGCCTGTCGGTCGCATAAGGCACGATCGAATAGCCCTGACTGCGGCCGTCACGCTCTTGGCGCAGCAGCCGGAACCCGGGTTCATTGGGTGGCCGGTTGACGATGAATGACATGCGCGGTGCTTCCCAGCCCTTGGTCGAATCGAAGGCGGTGACCCGGACATACATGTTGGGCATAGCTTTCCGGCAATTGTCGACTTCAAGCAGGATGCCCGCCGGGTCCCTCAGGTCGAACATCGGGTTGCCGTACATTTCCCAATAGGTGTTTCGCGGATGTGGATCGTCCGTGTACTCGACGCTGACCGCCCAGTGGTTTTTCAGTGCGTATTTGATCTGCGCCGAAATCTGCTCATCGGTTAGCTCGGGCAGGAACGAAAACTGTCCCTGCGTGACCTTGTTTCCGGGATTGGTCATCATGGCGACGTTCCTTTCGTCTAGAAGCTCGGCGTTGCGGTTGGCACAAAGTCGGCCGTGTCGGTCGATTCGTAGTTGAAGGTGACGTCCTTCCACGTCTCCAGGGCCGCCTTGAGCGGCGTGCACCATCTGGCCGCCTGTTCGAGGATTTTGGTCCCTTCGCGCAGATAGTCGCGGCCCTCGTTGCGGGCGAGGATCATCGCCTCCAACGCGACGCGATTGGCCGTCGCGCCGGCCTGGATGCCGTCCGGATGGCCGATCGTGCCGCCGCCGAACTGCAGGATGACGTCCTCGCCGAGATAATGGATCAACTGGTGCATCTGGCCGGCATGGATGCCACCGGAGGCGACGGGCATCACCTTGTTGAGCGAGGCCCAGTCCTGATCGAAGAACAGCCCGGTTTCGAGGTTCTGCGGCGTGCGCTCCTCGCGCAGCGTGTCATAAAACCCCTTGATCATAAGCGGGTCGCCTTCCAGCTTGCCGACCACCGTGCCGGCATGGATGTGATCGACGCCGGCCATCCGCATCCATTTGCAGATGACGCGAAAATTCATGCCGTGGTTCTTCTGGCGCGAATAGGTCGAGTTGCCGGCCCGGTGGAGGTGCAGGATCATGTCGTTGCGGCGTGCCCACTTGGCCATCGACTGGATCGCCGTGTAGCCAATGACGAGGTCGATCATGACGATGCAGGAGCCAAGCTGTTTTGCAAATTCGGCGCGCTCGTACATGTCCTCCATCGTGCCGGCGGTGACGTTGAGATAATGGCCCTTGACTTCGCCGGTGGCGGCCGACGCCTTGTTCACAGCCTCCATGCAGTAGAGGAAGCGGTCGCGCCAATGCATGAAGGGCTGTGAGTTGATGTTCTCGTCGTCCTTGACGAAGTCGAGGCCACCCTTCAGCGCCTCGTAGACGACGCGGCCGTAGTTGCGGCCGGACAGGCCAAGCTTGGGCTTCGTCGTCGCGCCGAGCAGCGGCCGGCCGAACTTGTCGAGCCGCTCGCGTTCCACCACGATGCCGGTCGCCGGGCCCTGGAAGGTCTTGAGGTAAGCCACCGGGATGCGCATGTCCTCGAGCCGCAAGGCCTTGACGGCCTTGAAGCCGAACACGTTGCCGATGATCGATGCAGTCAGGTTGGCGATGGAGCCGGGCTCGAACAGGTCGAGGTCGTAGGCGATATAGGCGAAGTACTGTTGCTCGATCCTGGTGCCTGGACCTGTGTTCGGCACCGGCTCGGATTTGAATGCCTTGGCGCGGTAGAGCTCGCAGGCGGTCAGCCTGTCGGTCCACACCACGGTCCATGTCGCGGTAGAGGATTCACCGGCGATGGCGGCGGCCGCCTCCTCGTGGTCGACGCCGGGCTGCGGCGTGATCCGAAACATGGCGATCAGGTCGGTCTCCTTGGGCCGGTAGTCCGGCTCCCAGTAGCCCATCTTCTTGTAGGGGATAACGCCCGACCTGTAGCGTTCCTTGCCTTCCTTGAGCGTGCCTGCTGAGGGCATGTCGATCTTGTTCATGGCAGGTCTCCTGTTTGCCGCTCAGGCGGCTTTCGCGGTTGCGATTTGAGGGTCGAGCTTTCCTGCGGCGTAACGTTTCGCCATCTCATCCATGGCGATCACCCTGATCTTCGACGCGTGGCCTGCGGTGCCGAAGCGTTCGAAGCGATCGCGGCAAAGGTCGCGCAGGGCGTCCATGGCGGGTTTCAGGAATTTACGCGGATCGAATTCGCGCGGGTCCTCCGTCGCAACGCGGCGGAACTGCCCGGCCATGGCCATTCGGCAATCGGTGTCGATGTTGACCTTGCGCACGCCGTAGCGGATGCCGCGCTCGATTTCCTCGACCGGGACGCCAAAGGTCTGGGGCATCTCGCCGCCATAGTTGTTGATGATGTCCTGCAGTTCCTGCGGCACGGAGGAAGACCCGTGCATGACCAGATGCGTGTTGGGCAGCTTTTCGTGAATCGCCTCGATCACCTGCATGGCCAGGATGCCGCCGTCAGGATTGCGGCTGAATTTATAGGCGCCGTGGGAGGTACCGCAGGCGATCGCCAGCGCGTCGACCCGGGTGGCGGTCACGAAGTCGACCGCCTGATCGGGATCGGTCAAAAGCTGGTCATGGGAAAGCGCACCTTCGGCGCCGTGCCCGTCCTCGGCCTCGCCCTGGCCGGTCTCCAGTGAGCCGAGCACGCCGAGCTCGCCTTCGACCGAAGCACCGACCCAATGCGCCATGCGTGCGACACGTTCGGTGATGGCGACGTTGTAATCGTAGCTCGCCGGTGTCTTGGCATCCGCCATCAGCGATCCGTCCATCATCACCGAGGTGAAGCCGTGGCGGATCGCCGACAGGCAGGTGGCTTCGTTGTTGCCGTGATCCTGATGGATGCAGAGCGGAATGGCCGGATGGATTTCGGTCAACGCCTCCATCATTTTGGCCAGCATGATGTCATTGGCATAGGAACGGGCGCCGCGTGAGGCCTGGATGATAACCGGCGCATCGCAGGCCCTGGCGGCCTCCATGATGGCGAGGCCCTGTTCCATGTTGTTGATGTTGAATGCCGGCACCCCGTAGCCGTGCTCGGCGGCATGGTCGAGAAGCTGGCGAAGGGTGATGCGGGCCATTGTCGGTTTCTCCTAGATGATGAGCTTCAGCGCCGCTGCCGCGACGGCTTCGGGCGTGATGTCGAAATGCCGGTAGAGGTCCGGGGCAGGGGCGCTGGCGCCGAAACCGGCCATGCCGACGAAAGTGCCGGTGTCGCCGATCCAGCGGTCCCAGCCGAGCCGTGCTGCGGCTTCGATGGCAATGCGGGGCGCCGAGCCGAGGACGGCCTTGCGGGTGCCGGCGTCCTGCTCCTCGAAAAGCTCCCAGCACGGCATCGAGACAACTGCGGCGGCGACGCCGTGCTCGGTCTCCAGCCGTTCGGCGGCGGCAACCGCGATCTCGACCTCCGAGCCGGTGGCGATCAGCGTCACCGCGCGCTGCCCGGCTGGCTCGCGCAGGATGTAGGCGCCCCGGCTCGACCGGTTCTCGTCGCTGTGTGGCTCGTCGCTAGGTGCTTGGCGCAGCATCGGCAGGTTCTGGCGCGAGAGCACCAGCACGCTCGGCCGCTTCTCGCTTCTCAGCGCCAGTTCCCAGCACTCCGCCGTTTCGATGATGTCGGCCGGGCGGAAGACGTTGAGGTTTGGCGTCGCCCGCAGCATCGCCAGGTGCTCGACCGGCTGGTGGGTCGGGCCGTCCTCGCCGAGACCGATGGAATCATGCGTCATCACATAGATGACACGCTGGCCCATGAGCGCCGAGAGCCGCATCGCGCCGCGCGCGTAGTCGGCGAAGCACAGGAACGTGCCGCCATAAGGCACGAAGCCGCCATGCAGTGCGATGCCGTTCATGGCTGCGGCCATGCCGTGCTCGCGGATTCCATAGTGGATGTAGCGGCCTGCGTAGTCGCCCGGCGCGATGCGGTTCATACCCTTGGTGATCGTCAGGTTCGAATGCGTCAGATCGGCGGAGCCGCCGACGGTCAGTTCGGTTGCGCCATTGATCGCAGCGAGTGCCATTTCCGAGGCTTTTCGCGTTGCAACCTTGGTCGCCTTCCCGACATGCTCCTTGCGGAAAGCGTCGAGTGCTTCGAAGACCGCGTCGGGCAGGGCGCCGGCGACCGCGCTCTCGAAGGCCTGCCGCCGTGGTGAGGCGGCAAGCCGATTCTCCCAGGCGCGGCGTGCCGCTTGACCGCGGCCGGCAATCTCGCGCCAGGCGAAAAGGATATCGTCCGGCACCTCGAACGGCGCGAAGGCCCAGCCGATATTTTCGCGCGTCGCGGCGATCTCCGCATCGCCCAGCGGCGCGCCATGCGTCTTTTCCGAACCACCCAGATTTGGCGCGCCCTTGCCGATCACCGTGCGGCAGGCGATCAGAGACGGCTGGTCCGATTGCTGAGCCGCTTCGATTGCCGCCGCAACAGTTTCGGTGTCGTGGCCGTTCACCGACTGGACATGCCATCCAGCGGCTTTGAACCGCGCCGGCTGGTCCATCGATGTCGACAGGGAAGTGGGCCCGTCGATCGAGATCGCATTGTCGTCCCAAAAGACGATCAGCCGGGAGAGCTTCAGGTGACCGGCAAGATCGATCGCCTCGTGGCTGATGCCTTCCTGCAGGCAGCCGTCGCCGGCGATCGCGTAGGTGAAATGGTCGACGAGATCGGCGCCGTGGCGGGCCGCCAGCATGCGCTCCGCCAGCGCCATGCCGACAGCGGTCGAAATGCCTTGTCCAAGCGGGCCGGTCGTCGTCTCGATGCCAAGCGCATGGCCATATTCCGGATGTCCGGCGGTGCGGCTGCCCAGCTGGCGAAACCGCTGCAATTCTTCGATAGGCATGTCTTCAAAGCCTAGCAGATAATGCAGCGCATACTGCAGCATCGAGCCGTGCCCGGCCGACAGCACGAAGCGGTCACGATCGGGCCAGTTGGGCGCCGACGGATCGATATTGATGAAGCGGCTGAACAGCACCGTCGCGACATCGGCCATGCCCATCGGCATACCCGGATGACCGGAATTGGCCTTTTGGACGCTGTCCATCGCCAGTGCGCGAATGGCGTTGGCCATGTCGCGCTCCGAGACGGCGGCGACGGGCTTCAGTGCTGCTGCCTGGCTGTTCATGGCGTCCTCCTCACGACACACGGTTCTTGCGTTCGATCAATTGCAGGATGAGCGGCGTCAGGATCAGCTGCATGGCAAGGTCGAGCTTGTTGCCGGGCACCACTATGGAATTCGGCCGCGACATGAACGAGTCGTGGATCATCGAAAGCAGGTAGGGGAAATCGATGCCGCGGGGATTGGCGAAGCGGATAACCAGCATCGATTCGTCGGGCGTCGGAATCCAGCGCGCGATGAATGGATTGGACGTGTCGACGATCGGCACGCGCTGGAAGTTGATGGCGGTCTGCGAAAACTGCGGGACGATGTAGCGGACATAGTCCGGCATACGGCGCAGGATCACGTCCATCACCGCCTCGGTGGAATAGCCGCGCGTTGCGCGGTCGCGATGGATCTTCTGGATCCATTCGAGATTTATGACCGGCACCACGCCGATCTTGAGATCCGCGTGCCTGGCCAGGTTGATCTTGTCGGTGACGACGCAGCCATGCAGGCCCTCATAGAAGAGCAGGTCGCTCGGCGGAAATTCGCGCCATTCGGTGAAATGTCCCGGCGGCGTGCCGTACTGCTTCTCCTCATCCTCATCATGGATGTAGGTGCGGGTCTTTCCGGTTCCCCGGCGGCCATATTCCTCGAATACCTCTTCGAGGATTGCCAGTTCATTGGCCTCGGCATGGAAGTGGGTGAAGTTCGGATTGCCCGCCTTTTCCTCCTCGGCCACCTTCGCCTTCATCGTGGCGCGGTCGTAGCGATGGAAAGCATCGCCTTCGATGAAGGCGGCCCCGATGTTCTCGCGCCGGAAGATCAGTTCGAAGATGCGCTTGACAGAGGTGGTGCCTGCGCCCGACGACCCGGTGATGGTAATGATGGGGTGCTTTGCCGACATGGTCTTCAGGCCCTGAAAAGGCCGCGGCGGCTGAACAGCGGCGCGCGCTCGCCGATGGCACTCGGCTCGGTGTGGTAGCGGGTGATGCGCGCGACTTCCCGCGCCGATCCGAAAACCATGGGCACGCGCTGGTGCAGGCTCTCGGGTTCGATTTCGAGGATGCGGGTCATCGTATCGGTGGCGGCACCGCCCGCCTGTTCGACGAGATAGGCGATCGGGTTTGCCTCATAGACGAGGCGAAGTCGCCCCTGCCTGTAGCCCTTGCGCTTGTCGCCTGGATACAGGAATACGCCGCCGCGCATCAATATGCGGTAGCAGTCCGCAACCAGAGAGGCGATCCAGCGCATGTTGAAGTCCTTCTCACGTGGGCCTTCGGTGCCTTCAAGGCAGTCATCGATGTAGAGCCGCACCGCCTCGTCCCAGTGCCGGTAGTTGGCGGCGTTGATGGCGAACTCCTGGGTTCGCTGTGGGATGATCCGGCTCTCGTAGGCCTGGACGAAGGTGCCGAGCCTGGTCGAGAGAACGAAGACATGGGTGCCGCTGCCGAGCGACAGAACCAGCGCCAGCTGCGGCCCGTAGATGAAGAAACCGGCGCCCAGCTGGTTCACGCCTGCCTGCAAAAACGAGGCGGCCGGATTCCCATCCGGCGCACCAATTGCAGGGAGAAGCGAGAAGACCGTTCCGATCGACACGTTGGTGTCGATGTTGGAAGAGCCGTCGAGCGGGTCGATGGCGATGGCAAGAGGCGCTTGCCTGTCGAGCAGCACCGGCTGCTCCAGTTCCTCGGAAGCGTAGAGCGCGACCGGAGCGTGGCGCATGGCGTCGAGGAAGATGTCATCGGCGAAGACATCGAGATCCTTCTGGATGTCGCCGTCAGCATTGGCGCCACGGGTTCCCGCAAAGGCGGTGCCGAGCACCCCTTGATTGATGGTGTTGCGGATTGTGGTGGCCGCCTGCGTCAGCTGACGGATGGTCGCTACGACGGCGGAGCGCAGTTCGTCCGGCTCGCCAAGATAGGAGTTCAGAAAAGCGTCGAGTGTTGCCGCTGGCATCGTAACCTCCCGATCCAGCCGCCTCTCCTCGGGTCGGCCGGATTGGGAAAGGAGAACAAACGACGCTGGATAAGTAAAATTCAATAACTTTACTCAGGCAATAAAAAAATTTTAGTATGCCCTATGAGAAACCTCACGCTCAAGCAGTTCAAGACCGTTCAGGCAATCATCAGCCATGGAAAAATCGTCAGCGCGGCCAAGGTGTTAGGCCTGTCTCCTCCAGCGGTGACGATCCAGTTGCGGCAAGTGGAGGAGGAGTTCCAACTGGCCTTGTTCGACCGGACGTCGGACGGCATGCGTCCCACTGCCGCAGGTCTGGCCTTCGTCGAGACGGCACAGGCCATCGAGGAGCGGCTTCGTCTGCTCGAAGACAAGATGGATGCGATCAAGGGCGTGCGCGCCGGCAGCTTGCGGCTCGGCGTCGTTTCCACGGCCAAATATTTCGCGCCGCGGCTGATGGCCGCCTTCATGAAGGAACATCCCGATATCGACATGCGCCTTGCCATCGGCAACCGCGCCGAGACGATCGACAATCTGAAGAACCACGACATCGATATCGCGCTGATGGGACGCCCGGCCAAGGAAGTCCCGGTGCGTGCTTCGGTCTTCGGCGATCACCCGCTGGTCATCATCGCACCGCCCGACCACCCGCTGGCGTCGGCACGCGACATTTCCAAGGAGCGGATCGCCGAGGAGCATTTCCTCATTCGCGAGCCCGGATCCGGAACGCGCATCTCACTGGAAATATTCCTGAGCGACGTGCCCGGCCGCATCGACGATCTCGGCGTCGAGATGGATTCGAACGAGACCATCAAGCAGGCGGTGATGGCCGGGCTCGGCATCGCCTTCATCTCTGCCCACACCATCGCTGCCGAAACCGAAGCCGGCAGGCTGGTTATCCTCGACGTTGTCGGCATGCCGATCCGCCGGCAATGGTTTTCGGTGATGCGCAGCGATCACGCGATCTCGCCGGCGATGGCGACCTTCCACGATTTTCTGATGCGCAAGGGCGCGATGTACCTGCCACTGTTCGGCAAGCTCTATCCGCACGAGGAGCCGAACACCAAACGTCGCGCAACTTAGGGCGCGCGCGGTCCAGGCAAACGCTTCAGACAAACGATGGTGCATATCAGCGGCTGATCGGCTGTGATCTCCAGACCGACGTGCACGAGCCGAGGATAGGGAGGCATCGCGGTGGCACGCATTTGCGGAGCGAGGCGACCGCCCTCCAGCGCTGGGGCCACGGGTAGCGGCCCCGCGTTCACGGAACGGTGGGCTTTGATTGAGCGTCTGCTAGCTTACAATTGGTTCGGCGACAGCTTCTTCGAGGCCAGCTGCCGCTTGGGCGGCAAGACCGCGGGCCGCTGCTTGTGAATCGTAAAATTCCTCAAGTGCATAGACTCTGCCCCACCGCAGGGTGAACACGTGGAGACCACGGTTGACGTACGACGCGTCGCCATTGAGCAGCGTTGCGGTGCCGTCCCACTGGGCAAACACGGTGGTATGCCACGGCCAGCCCTTCACCCAGATGTGGTTGACCGTGAGATGGAGATTGGGCAGGACGCGGCCGAGGCGCTCAAACCAGCGGCGCATGGCTTCTTTGTCGTGGCGCTCACCACCAAGCGCGTGAGCGCCCGAAACGCGGTGATGGACATGCAGCGCGAGTGCCTTCACCGCCTCATCCCAGCGATGGTTGTTGACGTGGTCGAAGCTCTCTCGGATCGATTTCTCGACAAAATAACTGTATAGCATTTGACCTCTCCCCAAACTTATTCGATGGCGTGATCGAGGCACCGTGTGGCGAGCCGAGCGGACGCGAGAGCCCACGGCCAGCAGCACGCCGGCTGCAGTCCGAACTTCGGCTCAGCGTATTGTCGCTTCGGCTCGCAGACGCATGTCAGTCTCGGTCGACACCGTCACCTCATCCCCGGACCTTGAGAACGCGTAGAGCGAGCCTCGGTGGCCCGGCATGGAAAAGGCCACGGAGTCATCGTCGGCGAGACCCATGACGACGCGCAGCGGATCACCCCCGGTCTTCGGCGCGAAGGTGGCGGTGACCTCCAGGAGGCCGCCGTCGACCGGGACGTAGTAGACAACCATGTCAAGGTGTCCCTCGTGCAGGCTGCCGCCCTCGATCGGGCGTCCGACGGTGGTTTCCTCGGCAAAAGCCGGGGTCGCAAGAAACAGCGCGGCCAGGAGCGATGCGCTCAGGGTTTTGCGGATCATTTCGCATCTCCTTTTTAGATTGCGTTCGAACTCCATATAGGCTATAGATTACGAACGCAATCTAAAAAAGAGGTCAACAATGCGCGTAAGTCGTACCCAGGCAGCGGAAAACCGAGAAACCGTCATCAACGTGGCAAGCCGCCTTTTTCGGGAGCGCGGCTTTGACGGTATCGGCCTTAAGGATCTGATGAAGGGTGCCGGACTGACCCAAGGCGCGTTTTACAAGCAGTTCGCATCCAAGGACGACCTGGCGGCGCAGGCGTCCAGGCGGGCGATGGAGAGCGCCATCCGTCGATGGTCGGCCGCGACTGCGGCAAACCCTGATGATCCGTTTGGCGCGGTGATCGCGTTCTACCTCAGTATGGACCATCGCGGAGAAAAGATGGACGGCTGCCCGATCGTGGCGCTCGGCTCGGATGCCGCCAGACAGGGCAAGGACGTGAAAGCGCCGTTCGAAGCCGGGATCAAGGAGCATCTCGAGATCCTCGGCCGCTTCATTGCTGAGACCGGTGGCGGGGAGTTCGATGGCAGGGCCATGGCCATTCTCTCGACAATGGTCGGTGCGGTGCTCCTTTCGCGCGTCGTCAACGACCCCGACCTCGCGCAGGCATTTCTGGATGCGGCGACAGAACAGGTTCGCGAAGCAGCCGGCGCTTGAACGGCGTGCGCAGCGCTGGCGGCGCACCCAAATTGATAGGAAAATAGATGCGACGGATTGTTGTCACAGGCATGGGAGCGGTCACGCCCCTTGCTGCCGATGTCGAAGCGTCCTGGTCGCGTCTCCTGGCCGGCCGCTCGGGCATCCGGAGGCTTGCGGATGATGTGGTGTGCGACCTGCCGGCGAAGGTCGGCGGGGTGGTGCCCTCCACAGAAGAAGATCCGGACGCTGGTTTCTATCCGGAAGCCATCCTTCCGCCGAAGGATCAGCGCAAGGTAGACCGGTTCATTCTCTTTGCACTGGCGGCGACACAAGAGGCGCTCGCCCAAGCAAGATGGGTCCCCGTCTCGGAAGCGGATCGCTTGCGCACGGCCACGATCATCGCCTCGGGCGTCGGCGGGTTCCCGGCCATAACCGAGGCGGTGCGCACGGTCGACCGCCGCGGCGTCCGCCGTCTATCACCTTTTACGGTGCCGTCCTTCCTGGTGAACCTCGCGGCAGGCCACGTCTCGATCCGCTATGGCTTCAAAGGTCCGCTCGGTGCACCCGTGACGGCGTGCGCGGCCGGCATTCAGGCGATCGGCGATGCGGCTCGCCTGATCCGCGCCAACGAGGCCGATATTGCCGTGTGCGGCGGGACGGAAGCATGCATGAATCTTGTCAGCCTCGGTGGGTTTGCCGCGGCACGCTCTCTTTCGACGTCCTTTAATCACCGTCCTGATGAGGCCTCCCGACCGTTCGACAAGTCGCGGGACGGCTTCGTCATGGGCGAAGGAGCCGGCATGCTGGTCATCGAGGAATTGAGCTACGCGCTGGCGCGCGGCGCAAGGCCGCTGGCCGAGCTTGTCGGCTACGGCACGACGGCGGATGCTCATCACGTCACCTCCGGTCCAGAGGACGGCGACGGTGCGCGCCGGGCCATGGAGATCGCAATCGCCCAAGCAGGGATTTCGCCCCGCGAGGTTCGTCATCTCAATGCCCATGCGACCTCCACGCCGGTGGGCGACCTGGGTGAGATCGAAGCGATCAAGAGCGTGTTCGGGCGCGATTTCGCGATAGCTGTCAGTGCAACGAAATCGGCGACCGGACACCTGCTCGGAGCCGCCGGCGGGCTCGGAGCAATCTTCGCAATCCTGGCGCTCAGGGATCAGATTGCACCGCCGACCCTCAATCTGAGCGCTCCCGATCCGGCCGGCGACGGGATCGGCTTCGTCGCAAACCGGGCTCGGCCGATGGCGATGGGCTATGCAATCGCCAATGGCTTCGGCTTCGGAGGCGTTAATGCCAGCGCGCTGTTCCGGCGCTGGACGGATGATCTGGCCGGCGCGAGTACCGGAGGCGCTCATGATTGACGCCTTTCGCTCCGAGCTTTCGTGCTTCTCCCACGCCAATCCAAAACGAAGAAAGAAGTGACCTCCATGAGCAAGACCAATCTAGGCGTCGCCCTGGTGACCGGGGCATCCAGCGGTATCGGGCACACAACGGCCAACGCCCTGCAGAACGCGGGCTTTCGCGTGTTCGGAACCAGCCGTCGCGCGGTCGTCGACCGATCCAATGGCATTACCATGCTGGCCTGTGACGTGACTGATGACACGTCGGTGGCGAAACTTGTCCAGGACGTGCTGGCCGAGACCGGGCGCATCGACCTGCTTGTCAATAATGCCGGCATTGGCCTGCTTGGTGGCGCGGAGGAGTCCTCGATGGCCCAGGCCAAGTCGTTGTTTGACGTGAACGTCTTTGGCGTTATGCGAGTAACCAAAGCGGTGTTGCCGACAATGCGCCGCCAAGGCAAGGGCAGAATCGTCAATTTGAGCTCGGTGCAGGGGTTCATTCCAGCTCCCTATTTCGCGCTTTATTCGTCGACCAAGCATGCCGTTGAGGGCTACTCCGAATCGCTCGACCACGAACTGCGTCCTTTCGGAATTCGCGTCGTGTTGGTGGAGCCCGCCTATACCCGCACCTCATTTGAAGAAAATCTCGCCAGGCCGGATCAGTTGCTCGATATCTATGACTCTGCGCGCGCCGGCATGAATGCAGCTGTGCGGAAAGCGATGGAAAAAGGCGATGCGCCGGAAGTGGTGGCCAGGACCGTTTTGGCGGCTGCGACCGATCCCGCTCCGAAGGGGCGCTATGCGGCTGGAAAAATGGCGCGCCAGGTCAGTTTCCTGCGCCGTTTCGTCCCCGCATCCGCATTCGACAAAAGCCTGCGAAAGCAACTCGGGCTCCCGGTTTGATGACATCGACGAACACCCGTCAAGATCGGAATCATCGACGCTGGAAACATCGGCACCACATTGGCGCGGCGCAACCTGACGCGATTGCTCTGCAGAACGCCCTGCGGTCGTTGGCGTTAGATTAGCGCTATGTTATATTGCGGCGCGAAAGAGCGGGGGGCACGTTCCTTTCACACACGTAAGTGATCCGTATGTGCGATCGCTGCAGACTGGTCGGAATCACGGAAACCTCCCGGGCATGGGGTTCGGGATCGATGGGGACAAGGGGCAATGCTTTACACGCTCGTTATGATGGTCTGCCTGACGGCTGTGCCGCAGACCTGTGAACAACGCGAACAGATGGTGGACGGCCTGGCGATGAATCCCGGGACCGCCTTCATGCAGGCGCAATCGCTGGTCGCCCAGTGGATCGAGACGCATCCCGGTTATTTCGTTCAGCGCTGGCGCGTGCTGCCCGGCCGTGGATCATGATATCCGCCGCGAAGATCGAATGAGGTTCTATTTCTTCGCGGCGAGCGTTTCCGAGACGGCCTTGGACAATTGATAAAGCCGCTGCTCGATTATTGTCGGCACTTCACAGACGTAGGTCAGTGATTGGACGCGTTCATCGAAAATTCGCGTTGCGAATTTCAGCTGTTCGGTTCGCCGATCGATCTCTTCGGGATCTGCATCCGGCTTTGCCCGCAATGCATCGACCTCGGACGCTTCCTTGCGCAACGCGGCGGCCATTTCGAGCTGCTTGTGGGCGTAGCGGGAAATGCCGGAGATCACCTGCGAGCGCTCGGCGTCCAGGTGGTCGAACATGCCTTGCACCATCATCGCCATTTTGGGTGCACGTTGCTCGGCCGGCAAGGAGGCCGCGAAATCCCTGATCTTCTTTTGAGCTTCCGCAATCGGCATCCGGCGAGCCGACACTTCCTCGATCAGGGCGGAGATGGTGGGGTCCTTCGACCAGTCCTTCGCGGCTGAAGGAAGGTCCGGTCCGCTCCAGATCTGGCCGAGCGAGAGTTGCGGCACCTTGCGCTGCATGCAGGGCCAGTCTGGATCGGGGTTGGCTGCCATGGCGTTGACGCCCGGCGCGAGCATGGCGACCAGAGCCAGACCGCGAACATGGATCATTCGCGCCATCAGGCATTTCCTCCCGTGTCCTGTTTGCGGGTCATCAGGCCGCGCGAAGGGTCGTAGGCGATGATGGCGGCGGCAAGGAACAGCAGCGTGCAGCCGGCAACGACGCCCAGCGATAGCCAGTCAACCTGGCCGTAGAAGGCGAAGCGGATCAGTTCGACGGCGTAAGTAAATGGATTGGCGAGGCAAATTTTGTAGAGCAGGGGGCTAGCCTCCTGGATACGCCACAAGGGATAGAGTGCCGGAGAAGCGAAATAGCCGGGGAAGATGACGAAGTTCATGATGCCAGCGAAGTTTTCGAGCTGCTTGATCATTGAGGACAGAAGCATGCCGAGCGCACACAGCATCATGCCTGACAGGAACAGCGCCGGCAGCACCGTGAGATAGCCAAGCGGCGGCGCTTTGACGCCCCAGAACCAGGCAACGATCAGGAACGCGTAAACCTGCGCGATTGACACGGCGACACCGGCGAGCATCTTCGAGATCAGTAAAAACCATCGCGGGAAGGGGCTGACCAGCAGGGTGCGCATGTTGCCCATTTCGCGATCATAGACCATCGACAGCGAAGACTGCATGCCCGAAAACAGCAGAATCATGCCGCACAGGCCCGGCGTGATGTAGACCTCGTAGAGCACGTAGGTCTTGTAGGGCGGGATGATCGATACGCCGAGCACCTGCCGGAATCCGGCGGCAAAAATGAACAGCCAGACGAGCGGCCGAACCAGCGAGGATATAAAGCGCTCGCGCTGATGCAGGAAGCGCAGGCACTCCCGCACGACGATCCCTTTGAGGCAAACGAGGTAGTGGCGGAGCCCAAACTGTTCGAACTTCACCGGCGTGAGGGCGGCGACTTTTGCGGGCATTGCGGGAGCGCTCATGGCGACATCTCCGCGATGCCGCTTGTCTCGATGCGGTTGAGCCTGGAAAAGGCGTCGCGGATCGAACTGGCGCCGCTCGTCGCAACGACGTCGGCCACCTTACCCTTGGCAACCAGGTCGCCCTGCCGCAGCACGACGACATGGTCGCCGTCTTCGACCTCATCAATCAGATGCGTCGCCCACAGCACGCCGATGCCCTCGGTTTCGACGAGTTTGCGGATGGTGGCCAAAATGCCCGCACGCGACTGTATGTCGAGACCGACCGTCGCCTCGTCGAGCAGCAGCAGGGAAGGGCGGTGGAGCAGCGCCCGCGCGATCTCGATGCGCCGCATTTGGCCGCCGGAAAGACTGCGTGCCTTGTCATGCTGACGGCCCTGCATGTTGACTGTATCGAGCAGCGCGGCAATGCGCTGCCGGGCTTGGTGGCCGCCAATGCCATGCAGCGAGGCATGGTAGGAGAGGTTCTGGTGGACGCTGAGGTCGAGGTCGAGCGTGCGTGCCTGGAATACGATGCCGACACGCCTGAGCGCTTCGCCCGAAGCGCGGCTGACGTCATGGCCGAAGATGCGGATCGATCCGCGGCGGGTGCCGTAAAGATGGCTGATCAGTGAGAACAAAGTTGTCTTGCCGGCCCCATTGAGGCCGAGCAGAACGGTGAAAGTTCCCGGCGCGATCGAGAATGAGACGTCCTGGAGCGCTCGCTTCGGACCATAGGAATGGCTGACGCCGGCAACATCGAGCGCTGCCACCTCCTCTCCAGCTCCGCTTGTCCTCACATGCTGCATGCCGCTGGCTCCTTCGGGGCGCGCTGGTCATCTAGTGCACTTGCAACATCCCCGCGGCAAATATGCATCACGTCGGTCTCCCTGATCATTGCTGCGGTCTAGTGGGGCGATATGGCCACGCCCCAAGGCTGCTGGCCCACGGTAACCGATTGAACCGGCTCGTCCGTCGCCGTGTCGACGAAGGTGATGTCGTTGGAATTGCCGTTGGTGGTGATCAGCGTCTTCTGATCGGGGGTGAAGTCGAGATGCCAGACGCGCTGGCCGACCAGGATGTATTTTTCGACCTCGTAGGTTTCGGTGTTGATGACGGCGACGTGGTTCGCTGGGCCGAGCGCGACATAGGCTTTCTTGCCGTCCGCGCTGATTGCGATGCCGACCGGCTGGATGGTTTCGGGCCGCAGTCCCGCAATCGCGAACTGGATCTTCTTCACCACCTCGCGTTTGAGACTGTCGATGACGCTGACGGTACCGCCGATTTCGGCACTGACCCAGATCTGTGATCCGTCGGGCTTGAATTGCGCAAAGCGCGGACGCGTGTCGACCAGGACGTTGTCGGTCACCTCATGGCTGTCGGTGTCGATGAAATGCGCCATGCTGGTGGTTTCGGAGGTGTTGACCATGGTTTTGCCATCGGGACTGACGGCCATGCCTTCAGGTTCCACCCCAACGGGAATCTCGGTCATCACCTGCTTGCTCTCGACGTTGATCGCGGTGACGAGATTGTCGTCCTCGTTGGCGACGTAGAGCGTTTTGCCGTCGGGCGAAAGCACGAACAGTTCGGGATCGGGGCCTGATGGCAGCGTGCCAACGATCTGCAGCGTCGCGGTATCGATGACTTCGATCGTATCGTCATCGCTGGCGCACAAATAGATGAACTTGCCGTCATGCGAGATGGTGATACCGCGCGGCCTCTGGCCGACTTCGACGGTCTTCACCACTTGCATCGTCGCCGTGTCGACGACCGTTATCGTATTGTCTTTCTCGTTGGAGACATACACGGTGTAAGCCCACACCGGATTGGCCATGAAGCCGAGAATGGCGAGTGCGCAAGCTCGTCTCTGCACGAAAATTCCTCCCGATTGGTTCTACTTAAGGACGCATTTCGTTTCCGGCTGATCGACGCCGAGCGTATCGAGCTCGGAGATCTGGTGGAGATAACCCTCCTGTGGCGATGTCGAGACCACGGATTTGGTGTCGCCGAGCAGGATTGGCTGGCGAAGCTGATGGTTCCACTTGCGGAAGGTCAGCTTTTGTCCCTTGAAGGCGGCGACCGAGAAATCGTCCGAGCGGATGTAGTCGCTGATCTTCTTCGGATCGTCGCCATTGGTCCGCGTGCTGGCTTCGCCCACGGCCCGCACCGCCGTCCAGGCCGACATATCCTTGGACAGCATTCGCCGGCCGGTCGTCCTCAGGAAACGGCTTTGCATTTGAATGCCACCCCATTGCTCGCTTGCGGGATGCCAGGACGATGCGACAAGACCGGCCGTGCCAGCGACCAGCCGCGGTGTCCAGGTGCGGTAGGGCACATAGGTTCCGAACACCTCGCTCTCATCGGCGACAAGCACCACGTCATGCTCCGGCAGATCCTGCGTGAACACGGAAATCTGCTGCTGTATCTGCGTGGCGCCGGTGTCGGTGCGGCGCGCCGTGCCAGTGTCTTTGAACTCCTTCTCGGCGACGATCTGACCGCCGAAGCGAGCCGCCGCGCGGCGCAACGCGGCCGCATAGAGATGATCCCGCTCGTGCGAACCATAGAGCAGCACCCAATTCGGCCATTTCTTTACCACGAGATACTGCGCCAGCGCGTCAGCCAGCATGCTTCGTGTCGGCGCCACATGGAAAATGTTTATGCGGCAGTCTTCCTCGCGCAGGCTGTCGTCTGTGGCACCGACATTGAAGACCAGAACGCCCTTGTCGCGGGCGATGTCGGCGATCGACAGCAATTGCCTGGCCGAGAGGTCAGCGACAACATAGCGGTCACCTTTGGCAATCAGATCGTTGAACGCCTGAACCGCGTCGGCGTCCGGCTTGACCTCGGCTATGTCGAGGCTGAATTTCTGGCTGAGGAACTTTCCTGTCGTGTTGTTGTCGCCGATCGCCACATTGGCGCCGGCGACACCTTCGTCGCGTGGCGGCAGGTCCAGCAGGGAAAGCGCCAGTTGCGGCGCGTAGGCCCGCAAATAACCTATTCTGATTTCGGTTATCTTTCTTTCCGGCCTGTCGGCTGCGACCGGTTGCTTGCCCGTCACTTCCTGGGCCATCACGCCTGTAACGTTGGCGGTCTGGAAAAAAAAGCACAAAAAGGCCGCGAGAGTGCCTGGCACCGCGCTCGTCATCGATAAAACTGCCTATTCTTGCACTAAAGTCCGATTGTTCCCGGACCAGCGCGAATTCAAGGTGCCCACAATGAGCTTAGCGGACGCCACAAGATTTATCAAAGCCCCGCAAGTGGACTTACGTGTCTGCTTTAGTCCTATTCCTTTTCGCGGGGATACGGCGATGAATGAGCGTATTGCGGTCTCATCCGCAGCAATGGCGGAATGAGAAACTCTATGGGTCGTCATGGGAGGATTGCCTGATGAAAACGCGCGCCGCTGTCGCCGTTGCCGCCGGAAAGCCGCTGCAGATCATGGAGGTCGACCTCGAAGGTCCCCGCGATGGC
>NZ_JAMYLV010000024.1:0-88625 GCF_040318195.1 Mesorhizobium sp. M1273
AACGACGCAAAACAACCGTTGCAGGCAGGGCGCCGTCCACATATGGATCCCAGGGTCTCCGCGACGGAGCTTCGCTCCTGCTTCGCCCAGGGATGACGAAGGTGAGGGGCCTCGGCCAGCCTTACGGTCTTGCCTCAGCGCGTCAATTGCTGATTCATCCAAGGCGGTTAGCCGCCTTTTCTCCCGACCTGATTCAACGACCTCGCATAACGATTCAAAGCGAAAGGACCAAGCCATGGCCACGACGAAACTTCTGACCGATGCCGAGGTCGAGGCCATTCCCGCTGTCAAGGCGGTGTTCGACGACATCCGCGCGACGCGCAAATCCGATTTCGTCAACAATTTCTGGCGTGGGCTGGCCAATGATCCGGTCTCGCTGAAGCGGGTGTGGGAGCAGCTCAAGGCGGTGATGGTCGCTGACAGCGCCATCGATCCGCTTACCAAGGAGATGATCTACATCGCCGTCTCGACCGCCAATGGCTGCTCCTATTGCGTCCACTCGCACACCGCCGCAGCGCGGGCCAAAGGCATGACCGACGCGCAGCATGGCGAGTTGGTGTCGGTCATCGGGCTGGCCGGGCAAACCAACCAGATGGTGACAGCGCTGCAGATCCCGGTCGATCCGGAGTTCGAGGTGCGGTGAGGTGAGGCGCGGCGCCTTCCCTTCTCCCCTTGTGGGAGAAGGTGGCCGGAGCGAAGCTCGGTCGGATGAGGAGTGCTGGACGGATCACTGCCTTGGAGACGTAAGTGCTTCAAATCGCTGGCAATTTCTCCGCCGAGTTCCTTCCGGCACCCCTCATCCGTCTCGGCGCTACGCGCCGATCCACCTTCTCCCACAAGGGGAGAAGGGATGCGCGCTACACCGGCCGATATACCCGCTCCGCCGTGTTCCAGAAGATATCGGCCTCTGCCGCCGTGCCGTGCTTGCCCACCGCTTCCCGGTGCGCCTTGATCAGCTCGGAATGGCTGGTCCACAGCTTCTCGATCGGGAAGTTCGAGCCGAACATCAGATGATTGCTGCCGAGGATGTCGATGGCGTTGTCGACGATATAGCCGATCAGCGCCGGGTCGTTGCGGTGGACGAAGGTGCCGAGCCCGGACAGCTTTGCATAGAGGTTGGGCGCCGCTGACAGCGTGCGCAGGCCGGACTTCCACGCCTCGGTGGTCTCCGGCTCCATGTCGGTCAGCATGCCGGCGTGGGTGAGAATGAAATTCGTCTCGGAGTTGTCGCCGACGAGCGTCAGCCCGTCCTTCATCTGGGCGGGGAAAAGCTGCAGGTCGAAGGACAGGCCGTAATCCTTGAGCCGCGCGACATTGGCCCGCACCTTCGGGTCGATGACCTGATCGGCCGAGGCGGCGAAGCGGAAGGCCGGCGTTCCGTGCCAGTGCAGCTGCATGCGCACGCCGCGCAGCAGCGGATATTTTTTCAGCCGGTCGATCTGGGGCCTGATATCGGCCACCGTCATATCGGCATAGCCCACGATGGCGTGCGGCCAGCCGGTTTCTTCCGCGGTCTTCTGCAGGAACGCCACCTCTTTCTCGAAATCCTCCTTGGCCCAGTTGGTCTGGACATAGACCGCCTTCTCGACGCCTGAACCTTGCTGGTCGGCGAGGAATTCCTCGATCGGATAGTCGCGGCGGATCGGCTCGTATGGACCGAAGATGCGTGGCACCATCGGCCCGACCAGCCATGGCTGGTCCTTTTGGCGCCAGATGTGGAAATGCGCGTCGATCGCCTTCTGCATCACGAAACCCTCCTCCAGATTGCCGCGGCCGCCGGAGCTGGGCGGGCGAGCGACAGGATGAACTCGGTGAGGCCCGCGATGGACGAGCCGTCGACCAGGTCGTCGAGCACCGGCAGGATGGCGCGAAGTGCTGCCGTGGCCGGCCGAAAACGCGGATCGCCGGCCAGCGGCGTCGCCAGCGAAAGCCGAAAGGCGCGGGCGCTCAGCCGGCGCATCGCGGTCTCCAGCTCGGCATGATCGCCGCGCTCCAGCGCATCGGACAGGATGACGATTGCCGCCCCGCGCGCAAAAGCGGAGAAGCGCGGCACCGACAGGAAGGCGAGCAGTGTCGGTCCCATGCGGGTGCCGCCGTCCCAGTCGTCGACCTGCGCAGCGGCGCGGGCCAGCGCCTGGTCGCGATCGCGAATGCGCAGCGGCGAGGTGATGCGGGTCAGCCGTGTGCCGAAAGTGAATACCTCCGCCCGGTCGGCGCCTTGCACGGCCGCGTGCGCCAGTTTGAGGTAGTCCGATGTGTAGAGCTTCATCGAGCCGGACACGTCGATCAGGATGAGAAGCTTGCGCGGCACGGACTGGCGGCGGCGCAGCAACGGCGAGGGGACATCACCATCGGCACTGACGATTTCCCGCAATGATCGGCGCAGATCGAGTTTGCCGCGCGAATGCGTGCGCACGGTGCGGAAGGAGCGGCGCGCGGGCAAAGCGGTGGCGAGCTTGCGGCGGAAGGCGGCAAGCCCGTCGCTGTCGCGCTGGAACTCGCGGACGCTCAACTGTTCGCTGGCCGAAGACAGTTCGCCGCCTTCCTCCTGGCGGACCACCTCGATTTCTTCTTCGCCCGTTGCACCATCGTCCTTGATGCGGGTTTCCTCGTCGGCCTCGCCTTCGACCAGCGCCGCGGCGTCGCCATAGAAATGGCTCCGGAAATGCGCCTCGAATTCGTCGCGGCGGTCGGGCGGCGGCGCCAGCGTGGCAAGAGCCGCCTCGCGGATGTCGTTCATCGAGCGGGGCCCGAGCAGGGTTACGGCCTGCATGAAGTCTGATACCTGCTCCGGCGCGACAGCAAAGCCGTAGCGGCGGAGCAGCCGGCCGAAGCCGAGCATTGGGGTTGCGGCGCGCGGCAAGCTTTCTCCCCGCATCATTCCTTCGCGCCCCCCTCTGTCCTACCGGACATCTCCCCCTCAAGGGGGGAGATTGGCAGCTTCGACGCTCCGCTCAGCCCTGCAATGTTGGAGTTTAGCGAAAGCCGGGATGACATCTGATCTCCCCCCTTGAGGGGGAGATGCCAAGTGGTGGCAAAGAGGGCAGGACAGAGGGGGGTGCTGTCCCGCCAACGTTGCGGAATGGACGGGAGGAGGGGATTGCCGATTTCCCGGCTCACGCCAGCGCCTCCTCGACAATCTTGCCGAGCTCGGGCGCGATGCAGGAAAGGTCCTCCTCGTCCTTGATCAGCACGCCGATGGCGCGGCGAAACGCTTGCGGCCACGGGCTGCCGCCCTTTTCGAGGATGGTCGCGGCATTGGCCCATTCGACCGCCTCGGCGATGCCTGGCGGCTTGGCCAACGGACGGGCGCGAATGTCGCGCACGGCCGAGGCAACGGCGCGGGCCGTGGCCTCGGCGACATCGCCGGCGCGCAGCATGATGATCTCGGCTTCGCGCCCGGCGTCGGGATAGGTGATCCAGTGGTAGACGCAGCGCCGCCGCAGCGCTTCGGCCAGTTCACGGGTGCGGTTCGAGGTCAGGATGACGATCGGCTGCGCCGTCGCGCGAATGGTGCCGCGCTCGGGAATGCTGATCTGGAAATCGGACAGGAACTCCAGCAGCAGCGCTTCGAATTCATGGTCGGACCGGTCGATTTCATCGACCAGCAGCACGCGCTTTTCCGGCGCCTTCAGCACCTGCAGCAGCGGCCGCGCGATCAGGAAGCGATCGTCGTAGATGTCGACCTCGCGCTCGCCGGCATGGCGGATGGCGAGCAACTGGCGCTGGTAGTTCCATTCGTAGAGCGCATGCGCGGCATCGATGCCCTCATAGCATTGCAACCGCACCAGATCACGCCCGAGCAGCTCGGCTATCGCCTTCGCCGCTTCGGTCTTACCGACGCCGGGCGCGCCCTCGAGCAGCAGCGGCTTGCCCAGCCTGATCGCCAGGAAGATAGCGGTGGCCAGGCTTTCGTCGGCCAGATAGCGCGAGGCGGCGAGGCGGATCGCCACCGCCTCCGGCGAGGTCGCGACAGTTTCGGCGCTTCTCTTGGGCATTTCCAACACTCAGTTTGGCGCGCCGGCTTGCGCCTTCAGCGCCCGCAGGATGCGCTCCGGCGTGATCGGCAGCGTGTCGATGCGCACGCCGACGGCGTCGAAGACGGCATTGGCCACCGCGGGGATCTGCGGGTTGGCGCACATTTCGCCAGGCCCCTTGGCGCCGTACGGCCCGTCCGCCGAGGGCCTCTCCAGCACGATGATCTCGGTTTGCGCGAGATCGCCAGGACCCGGCATCAGATACTGATTGAAATCGGTGCCGCCGTGATCGCGGTTGGGATAATAGGGTTCGGTCGTTTCGTAGAGCGCATGGCTGATGCCCATCCACGAGCCTCCGACGAGCTGCTGCTCGACCATTTTCGGGTTCAGCGCGCGGCCGATCTCAAAGACGTTCTTCACGGTCAGCACGGTGACCTCGCCGGTCTCGTCGTCGACCTCGACCTCGGCAACCGTGCAGGCGTGAGCGTAGCAGGTCGAGGGCTTCATCGCGCCGGTCTCTTTCTCCGGATAGGAGCGCGGGATCAAAAACATGCCGCGGCCGGAAATCGAGCGGCCGCGCTTGAAATGCGCCGACAGCGCGACATCGAAGATCGAGATCGATTTTTGTGGCGCGCCCTTGACCAGGATGTTGCCCTGGCCATCGGTCTCGAGGTCCGACGCATTGACCTCCAGCTCCTCGGCCGCTACTTCCAGCATCACCTGGCGGGCTTCCCTGGCCGCCTGGATAACCGCATTGCCGGCGCGGTGCGTGCCACGAGAAGCGAAGGTGCCCATGCAGTGCGGGCCGGTGTCGGTGTCGGCGGTGTCGACGACGACGCGGTCGGTCGGCACGCCGATCGTCTCGGCGCAGATCTGCGCCATGATCTGCTTCATGCCCTGGCCGAGATCGACGCTCGACAGCGTGACCATGAAATTGCCGGTCGGCGTCGAATGGACCAGCGCCTGGGTCGGGTCGCCGCCGAGATTCATGCCGGTCGGATAATTGATCGCGGCGACGCCGCGTCCGCGCCTGATCGCCATCTCAAGCTTCCTTCGCGTAAGACGACATCGCCATGAATTTTTCCGCTACCGGCCAGTTGGCGGCGCGCGAGGCTTCCTGCATGCACTCGATCAGCGCAGCACCCTCGGTCGGCTGCCGATGTGCTTTCATGTCGCCATCGCGATAGGCGTTGATGAAACGGAATTCGAGCGGGTCCATGCCGATCAGCCGGGCGAGCTTGTCCATCTGTACCTCTAGCGCGAAATCGCCAATGGTGACGCCGAAGCCACGCATCGCCGAGGACGGGGTGCGGTTGGTGTAGACGCAGTAGGTGTCGATCCAGACATTCGGGATCGTATACGGGCCGGGATAATGCCCGGCGCCCTTCTGCGCGCCGTAGGGCGAATGGCGCGAATAGGCGCCGGCGTCGGTGTAGCCGGTCACTTTGCGCGCGACGATGCGGCCGTCGTTCATGACGCCGTCCTTGATGACGACTTTCTCGGCGGCGCGCGGCGAGGAAATCTGCATCTCTTCCTCGCGGCTGTAGATAAAACAGACCGGTCGTCCTGTTATTTTGGCGCCAAGGATGGCGATCGGCTCGACGATTACGTCGACCTTGCCGCCAAAGCCGCCGCCGACAGTGCCGCCGACGAAATGCAGCTTGTTGCCGGGCATCTGCAGGATGATCGAGGCGTTATCGAGAGTGAAGAACATCGCCTGCGTGTTGGTGTAGCAGGTGAAGCGGTCGTTGCCCTCCGGCGCGACGATGCAGCCGGTCGTTTCGGTCGGCGCATGCTCGATCGGTGAAGACTGGTAGGTCTGTTCGAGCACGTGGTCGGCTCCTGTAAAGCCTGCCTCGACATCGCCGAAGCGCACCTTGCGGCATTCGCCGCTATCGTAGAGATAGTAGTTCCGGCCATGGTACTCATTGACGATCGGCGCGCCGGGCTTCAGCGCTTCGTCCATGTCGAAGACGGCCGGCAGCACCTCGTAGTCGACCTTGACCTTGGCGGCGGCTTCCTGGGCGGCACGCTCGGTCTCGGCCAGCACCGCGACCACGGCCTCGCCCTTCCAGCGCACCTTGCCGTCAGCCAGCACCGTCTCGTCCTCCGGCCCGATCTGGATCAGGATCAGGATGGTGTAGACATTGTGCGGCACATCCTTGGCGGTCAGCACCTTGACGACGCCGGGGTGCTTTTCCGCCTCTGACGTATCGATGCTGCGGATGCGGGCGTGATGATGCGGGCTGCGCACCATCTTCAGGTGCAGCATGCCGGGAAAATTGCGATCGGCGAAATAGGCGGTCCTGCCGGTAACATGGCCGGGTGAATCCGAACGCGGCCGCGGCTGGCCGATCTCGTGCAGATCGTCCTTGCGCTGGTCGGCGAAATAGCTCTTGCGGAGTTCCATTTTCTTGACTCCCCTCAAGCCGCGTTCTGCGAATTGGAGCGCGCGGCGGTCAGAACTGCCTGGATGATCGGTTCGTAGCCGGTGCAGCGGCAGATATTGCCGGACAGTGCCTCGACCACATCCTCGCGGCTGGGGTTGGGGGTTTGGTCGAGCAGCACCTTGGCGGCCATGATCATGCCCGGCGTGCAGAAACCGCATTGCGTCGCGAAGGCGTCGAGGAAAGCGCGTTGCAGCGGATGCAGCACGCCGCCTTCCGCCAGCCCCGTGGTCGTGGCGATAGTCGCGCCATTGCAGGTCTCGGCCAGCGTCAGGCAGGACAGCCTGAGCTCGCCGTCGATGATGACCGAGCACGCCCCGCAGGTGCCTTGATGGCAGCCGCCCTTCGGCGAGGTGTCGCCGATCTTGTCGCGCAGCGCATGAAGCAGCGTTGTGCCGCTGTCGATGAATTCGGCCTTTTCGGCACCATTGAGCGTGAACTGAACCGGGACCTTTGCCATCTTTTTACTCCTTGCGCCGCAGCCAGGCGGACATACGCGCCACGGTCTTTCAGGCGAGCAGCAGCCGGCCGAGATGGACCGGCAGGACTTCGTTGCGATACCAGGCACTGGCGATCGGATCGGTTCGCGGCGAAGTGCCGTCGCGGGCAACAGCCAGTGCCGGTGCGATGCCCTGGCTCGTGAGTTCCCGGCCAATCAGGGCCTTCTCCGCCGCCCTGGCACGGATCGGCCGGTCGGCCATGCAGCCGAGCGCGATCCGCGCGGACGACACGGTGCCGTCCGGTGCGTGCTCCAGCACGGTCGCGATGCTCAGCACCGAAATGCCCTTTGGCTTGACCCTCGACACTTTCAGGAAGCGAAAGCCGCCTTCCTTCGGAAGCGTGAAGCCGACCGCAGTGACGATGGCGTGGTTGCTTTCGCGTTTCGCCAGGAAGGTTTCGATCGGGAGTTCGCCGTCGCCGGTGTTGACGGTTGCGTCCAAGGCCAGCAGTGCAACGGTGAAATCGCCGTAAGGCGCTGGCGCGAAGAGATTGCCGCCGACCGTTGCCATGTTGCGGATCGCCGGGCCGCCGACGGCGCGCGCTGCGTGGGCCAGCGGAGCGAGATCCGCATGACGGGCGATCGCCGCCATGGTCACCGAAGCGCCAATGCGGACCGTGCCGCCGGAGACGGTGATGGCCGACAACGCCGGGTCGGTCGACCTGACGAAACCGGAGATCGACACGTCGCCTTCATTGGCGGCGCGCACGACCAGTGTGCCGCCACCGAGATAGCGGGCGCCGGCGGCTTTCAGCGCCGCGCCGGCGTCCTTCACCGTCGCGAAAGTCTGCAATGCAAGCGTCATGGAACGCTCCTGTTTGTCAGCTCAATTCAGTTCAACCTTGGCCGGCAAAATGGGCCTTCAGGGCGTTGAAGCCGCCCTGGAAGACGTTGGCGCCCATGCCTTCGGCCAATTTATCGGCTTCCTCGGGAGCGGCGTCGAAGCTGGCGGTCCATTCGGCATAGGTGCGGTCGCCGTCGGTCACCCGCCGCAACTGCAGCGTCGCCTTGTGGTTGGTGAGCGGCTGCGGCGTCTCCAGGATGGCGTAGCTGACGAGGAAGTTCTCGTCGGAGAAGTCGAGCAGCTTTTCGCGGAGGCGGGCGCCGCTGGCGAGCTGGAAATTGCGCACGCAGCCGATCGTGCCGGCATCCTTGCCGTCCTCGATATGGCTTTCGACCATGCGCGGGTGCCAGGTCGGCAGGCCGTTGAAGTCGCGTATGCGCGCCCAGACCTTTTCGACCGGTGCGTCGATGACGCTGGAGATGGTGACTTTCGCCATATGATCGTTCCCTTGCAAATCAGCTGCTTGGGAGGGTAGGGCGGCAGGCTCGGCAGCGCTTATCAATGCGTCTTGAACGCCTATCAAATAGTCTGAAAAACGGGCGCTCAGCTGATCGCCCGCGCCGCTTCGCGGTAAAGCGTCGGCGGGACGCCGACATGGTCGCGGAAGAAGCGCGAGAAATTGCCTTGCGTGGTGAAGCCGAGATTGCAGGCGACCGAGATCAGCGGCTCCTGCGACCACTGCAACTGCCGCACGGCTTCCTCCATGCGCAGCGTGTTCCAATAAACGTTGGGCGTCAGATTGGTCTGTTCCTTGAACAGCGCGAAGAAATGCGGCCGCGACAGGCCGACGCTGCGCGCCACGTCGTCGAAGCAGATGCGCTCGCAGACATTGGCTTTCATCAGCTGGATCGCCTTGCGGACGCGGAAGTCCTGCATGGTGTTGATGCGGGCGCGCACGGTCTGCGGTGCGGAGGCATCGGCGGCATCGAGTACGCTGTCGATGAAGCGCTCGATCTCGTAATTGGCGATGTCGTCGATGCTCTCATTGTCGCTGAGATGGTCGAGGAGGTTAGCCGCTGCCTTGTGCAGCCAAGGCTCGAGCGTGATTGCCGGGGCGGAGAACAGCGGCGCGGCGGAAGGCAGCTCGCGGCGTTTCCGTGCCCAGTCCGGATCGATGTAAAAGGCGAGGAACAGGCCGGGCGTGCCGTCGCGGGACAGAGCGTGGCTGTGCGGCTGGAAGGAATTGATGCCGGCGGCGGTGCCCGGTCCAAGCCGCACCGTCTCGCGGCCGATGGTCATCTCGCCGGCGGTGCCTTCCAGCCAGATGATGATATGCGCCTCGACATGGGCGTGGGTGACGAAGTCGCTGGCGACGTTCAGGACAGAAACATGTCCGAACCGGCCCCAGTAGAGCCTGATCGCTTCCGTCATGGGTATATCCTCCCGCAGGCGACTGGCCTCCCTTCGCCTGCTGCGAGCGATTGTGCGGCGCAGTTCGGGCTTGCGTCAAGACGGATGTGCACGTCCGGGCGCCGGCCATGCGCCGCACCGGCGGATTATCAGACCCGGCGATAGGAGCGCGTCCCCTTCCCCCTGTGGGAGAAGGTGGATCGGCGCGCTAGCGCCGAGACGGTTGAGGGGTGTTGGAAGAAATGAGGCGATGGCAAACTGGAGCACCCCTCATCCGTCGCCTTCGGCGACACCTTCTCCAAGGGGGAGGCTGCGCTTGAACGTCAGTCGTTGCGCCTGAAATTGCGGATGCGGTCGAACAGCACGGCGAGCAGGATGGCGCCGCCGATGAACACGCCTTGCCAGAAGGCATTGATGCCGAGCAGGCCGAGGCTGTTGCGGATGACCTCGATCAGCGCCGCGCCGACGACCGCGCCGAAGGCTGTGCCCATGCCGCCGGCCAGGTTGGCGCCACCGATGACGGTGGCGGCGATCACCTGAAGCTCCATGCCGTTGCCGAGATTGGTGGTGACCGCGCCCAGCCAGCCGGTCTGGATGATGCCGGCAAGGCCAGCCGCCATTGCCGAGATCATGTAGACGACGACCTTGATCTGGCGCACCGGAACGCCGGTCAGCGTTGCCGCATGCTCGTTGCCGCCGATGGCGAAGATGTGCCGGCCGAATTTCGTCCAGCGCAGCACAAAGCCGGTAATCAACGCCAGCACGATCATGTAAAGCACCGGATTGGCGATGCCGAACACCCAGGCGCCGCCGCCCAGCGCCAGCAGCTTGTCGTGATCCGGCCCGAACTGGAAGACGACGGTGTTGTTGGAGGCGACCATGGCCAGGCTGCGCGCAATCGACAGCATGCCGAGCGTCACCACGAAGGGCGGGAAGCCGAGATAGGCGATCAGAACCCCGTTGAAGGCGCCGATGATCAGCGCCGTCGCGATCGCAGCGCCAATGCCGATCTCGATGCCGTAGCCGGCATGCATGGTGACGGCCAGCACCATCGAGCACAGGCAAAGCACCGAGCCGACCGACAGATCGATACCGCCGGTGATGATGACGAAGGTCATGCCGAGCGCCACGATGGCGACGAAGGTGACGTTGCGGGTGATGTTGTAGAGGTTCTTGGTCGTGGCAAAGGAATCCGTGGCCACCGACAGGAACAGGCAGGCGAGGATGACCGCGATCACCACCCAGAAGGTCTGGCTGGCAAACACCTTGCTCAGCAAGGTGTGCTGCTTGTGCGCGATCGTCTGATCAAGGGTGACTGCCATTATCGACCTTTTTTACTCATGGTTGAGGCGTCAATCATACCTGTTCGATGGCGCCGGTGATGAGTCCGGTGACTTCTTCCGGCGAACTCGATGCGATCGTCTTGTCGGCGACCTTGCGGCCGCGCCGCATGACGATGACGCGGTCGGCGACGTCAAAGACGTCGGGCATGCGGTGGCTGATCAGCACGACGGCGATGCCCTGGTCGCGCAAATGGCGGATCAGGTTCAGCACCTCGGCGACCTGGCGCACCGAGATCGCCGCGGTCGGCTCGTCCATCAGCACGATCTTGGCCTGCGAAAGCATGGTGCGGGCGATCGCCACCGCCTGCCGCTGGCCGCCCGACATTTGTTTGACCAGGTCGCGCGGGCGCGTTTCGGATTTCAGCTCGGCGAAGATCTGGCCGGCACGCTTGTACATCGCGGCATAGTCGAGGATGCGAAGCGGCCCGAGGCCGCGGCGCAATTCACGGCCGAGATAGACGTTGGCGGCGGCCGTCAGATTGTTGCACAGTGCCAGGTCCTGATGGACGATTTCGATGCCGTGCTGGCGCGCCTCGACCGGCTTGTGCAGGATCAGCTCCTTGCCGTCCATCTGCATCGTGCCATGGCTCGGCGGGAAATTGCCGGCGATCATCTTGACCAGCGTCGACTTGCCGGCGCCGTTGTCGCCCATCAGGCCGACAACCTGTCCGGCCTCGATCGACAACGAAACGTCGTTGACCGCCTGGATGGCGCCAAAATGCTTCGAGATGTTGGTGAGTTCGAGAACCGCCACCAGCCTTCTTGCCTCCCCGTGCTTTGGGGCCTGCGGTTCTGCCGCGGCCATTCGCTCTCCCCAGTTCCTCCCGGAAGCAGCGATTTTGCCCATTTACGCATATGCCTCCTTGGCGTCAACCACGGCTTCTTTCGAAAAATCAGTTTTGTAGGACAAATAGCATTGACGTCGGTGACAAGGCGATATTAGCTAAGTGTCGGAGGAGCTTGCGCCGAGCCACCGGGTTGCCGGAAGGAATCGGTGAGGGTTTGTCGGTCAGGGATTTGGTAACCAGCGATATCTGTCGGTGCCGGTCCGAGACTGAATATGAAAATGCTTATCGACCTGGCTTGGCGACACGAGTGCGACGTCCTCTGTCATCTTGCTCCGGGTCGATCTGTGTGTGGCGGGCACGTCGTGTCCGTTTGTTTCAAAGGGAGGACTGACATGAGGAAATCACTATTGCTCGCTGCCGCCGCCGTCATGGCGCTGGGTGCCGGGCCGGCCATGGCCAAGAAACAGCTCGTCATCGTCGTGAAGGGGCTCGACAATCCATTCTTCGAGGCCATCCACCAGGGTTGCGAGAAATGGAACAAGGAAAACGCCAGCTCGGAATATGAGTGCTTCTACACCGGACCGGCGTCGACCTCGGATGAGGCCGGTGAAGCCCAGATCGTCCAGGACATGCTGAGCAAGCCCGATACAGTGGCGATGGCGATTTCGCCGTCGAACGCGCCATTGATCGCGCAGACGATCAAAAGCGCCAATCCGTCGATCCCGATCATGACCCTCGACGCCGACCTCAGCAAGGAAGATGCGGCGCTGCGCAAGACCTATCTCGGCACCGACAACTACCTGATGGGTCACAAGATCGGCGAATACATCAAGAAGGCCAAGCCGAATGGCGGCAAGATCTGCACCATCGAAGGCAATCCGGCCGCCGACAACATCCTGCGCCGCGCGCAGGGCATGCGTGACGCGCTGTCGGGCAAGGACGGCCTCGCGGCGCTGGCGGGCGAAGGCGGCTGGACGGAAGTTGCCGGCTGCCCGGTGTTCACCAATGACG
The DNA here is from genome assembly GCF_040318195.1 of Mesorhizobium sp. M1273. Lineage (NCBI taxonomy): Bacteria > Pseudomonadati > Pseudomonadota > Alphaproteobacteria > Hyphomicrobiales > Phyllobacteriaceae > Mesorhizobium > Mesorhizobium sp. M1273. The sequence goes on from NZ_JAMYLV010000024.1 coordinate 12,260, forward strand.
ACGGCGCCAAGGGCGTGCAGGCGATGACCGACATCCTCGCCGCCAATCCCGATCTCGACGCCTTCGGCATCATGGGCGGCTGGCCGCTGTTCGGCGCTCCGCAGCCCTACCGCGACCTGTTCAAGCCGATGGCCGACAAGATCGCCAGCAACGCCTTCGTCATCGGCGCCGCCGACACGATCGGCGACGAGGTGGCGATTGCCCGTGACGGACTGGTGACCGCGCTGGTTGGCCAGCGGCCGTTCGAGATGGGCTACAAGGCGCCCTCGGTGATGATCGACCTGGTCGGCGGCAAGCCGGTCGCCGATCCGGTGTTCACCGGCCTCGACGAATGCACCAAGGACACCGTCGACACCTGCATCCAGAAGTAGGTTCGCAATTTCGGGGCGCCCTTCGACGGGCGCCCCGTTCGCACTGTCCATACAAAACGCACGAGGCGACGCTGCTTTGGAGCGTAGGCCGCTGCTTTGCCGTGCCCTGAGTTCAGGCTTTCGACAAGCAGCTGCCGGGGAATACCAATGCCGGACGCGACATCAAAAAAGCGACCCGCCAAATTCAAGGCAGAGGCTGAGCGGCCGGCCGGCGTTCGGCGTGCCGACGCCGCACACTTTCCCGGCTCGAGCGTGCATGCCTCGCTCGCCAATGAAATCGGGCTCAGGATCGTGCGCGGCGACTATCCGCCGGGAACCATCCTGCCCAACGAAGCCAAATGGTCGGAGACCTTCGACGTCAGCCGCTCGGCGGTGCGCGAAGCCATAAAAATGCTGATGGCGAAGAGCCTGCTGGCGTCACGCCCGAAGATCGGCAGCTGGGTCGAGCCGAAGGAGCGCTGGAACCTGCTCGATCGCGACGTGCTGGCCTGGTATGCGACCTCGCCGGACCGCGAGGTGTTCCTCAGGACCGTGCAGGAATTCCGCCACATCATCGAGCCGGAGGCCAGCGCCTTTGCCGCGATGCGGCGCACCGACGAGCAGATGGCCGAGATCAGCCAGGCCTGCCGCGAGATGGGCGAGGCGACCAATCTGCAGGAGCGAACGCGCGCCGACACGCGATTTCACCTCGCCATCCTGCGGGCCTCGGGCAACGATCTGCTGGTGCCGCTCGGCGTGCTGATCGAATCGGCGCTCGACCATTTGTTCCAGTTCGTCACCCGCGAGACCAGCGATCAGCGGCGGGCGCAGGCACTGCACGAGGCGATCGAGAAGAACATCCGCCTGCAGCGGCCCGCCGCAGCCCGCGCCGCGGTGCACAGGCTTCTTGCCAACACCGACGATGTCATCGGCCGGTCGCGGCGGTGATTTATAACGCAAAGTCCGGCGCCGCCCCTCATCCGGCTGCCGCCACCTTCTCCCCGTATAGTGACGGGGAGAAGGGGCTGGCCGCGATCTTGGCACACTCTTTGCAATGGAAATAGTTGGCGAAATCATCAGCGAAAGCGTCCTTCTCCCCGTCACTATACGGGGAGAAGTGCCCGGCAGGGCGATGAGGGGCGGCGCTGGCGTTGATTGAAAAATAGTGCGCCGTGCGCATTGCCCATGCGCTTAGATCGTCTGCATTTTTCGCATCCTTGGCCGGCATGACGTCGACACCGTTGAGCTTTGTGCGACCGGGGGCGTATTTTGTTCTTGCTTTGTGCCGGCAGCTATGCTACTAATTTTGGTATGGTGCTAATTGGCTCCAACGACCCGCCTCCCGAGGCGGGTTTTTTGTTTCTGGCTTCTTCCGATCGGAAGTGCGCGTGCTTTGGTGCACAGACTTCTCGCCAATACCGACGACGTTATCGGCCGGTTTCGGCGCTGATTCGATCGTTTCTCGGCCAACTGCGTGTAAGTCGGGTCAACCAGCAACGAAGGTCGATCATTCCCGTCAGTCGCAAATCGCAAATTTAGGAGATTAGCCGAAACCCTCCCTTCGTCATCCCAGGGTCTGCGCGACGTCGCTTCGCTCCTGCTCCGCCCTGGGATGACGAAGGTGTGGTGTCATATGCTAATCGCCAGCGTTGGAGATTGGGGGATGTAGCTGGTCGGCAGCGAACGTTTGCAGTTGCGACACTCCCAGGCGTTAATCCCAACGTTCTCAGATCGTCTGCTTTTTGCCATCCTTGGTGGGCATCAGGTCGACACCGTTGACCTTGCCGATATGCGTGGCCAGCATCGGCACATATTGATCGGCGGGGCCGACCGCGAAGGCGCAGGCGAAGGCGTTCTTGGTGGCGTTGCCAAGCGGGTTGGCGATGCCGGCAGCACCCGCCATCGATTCGAGATAGGTGAGGTCCTTGAGGGCGTTGGCGATGGTGAATTTGTGCGCGTCGCGGTCGCCTTCCAGCGTCCAGCGCATGAAGGTCTGGTAGAAGCCGCAGTCCATGCGGCCGTTGCGGATGACGCTGTCGAAGCGCGGCGGCGAGATGCCGACCTTCTGCGCCAGCGCCAGCGCCTCGGAATAGATCGCGGCGTAGCCGAGCGAAATGAAGTTGTTGAGCAGCTTCATGCGGTGGCCGTCGCCGGTGTCGCCGATATGGACGATGCGTCCGGACCAGGTGTCGAGCACTGGCTTCAGCCGGGCAAAGATCGCATCGGGCGCGCCGACCATGGCGTCGAGCGTGCCTTCCCAGGCCTCCTTCGGCGTGCGGCTGAGCGGGGCATCGACATAGTCGACGCCGAGCGCCTTGAGTTCGGCGGCCAGCGCCACCGTCGAGACAGGATCCGAGGTCGAACAGTCAACGACAACCGATCCCGGCTTCAGGCCCTCCTTGAGGCCGCCTGGACCCCGAATGATGGCTTCGACTTCGCGGGAACCGGTGACGCAGATGAAGACAACCGTCGATGCCGCCGCCACGTCGCGCGAGGTCGCCGCTTCCTTGGCGCCCCGGCCGAGCAGGTCTTCCGCGGGCTTGCGGTTCTTGCGGCCGAGAAACGTCAGCGGATAACCTTTGTCGACGATGTTCTTCGCGATCCCGTGCCCCATCAGGCCAAGCCCGATGAAGCCAATCTTTTCACTCGCGGCAGTCGTGTTCATGTCGTTTCGTCCTATTTGCAGTGATGGATGACGGCGCTGCACCTTGCCGGCGAATTGTTGAGGCGGTTTTTGCCGCATGCCATGGCAGGCGATTGCAGAGTTCGATATTGTCTGACAATACACATGAATTCCAGGGAATGTGGAGAGCAAAATGACAAAGCGGATCATGTTCACCGGCGGCAGCGGCAAGGCTGGGCGCCATGTCGTGCAGTATCTGGTCGAGCAGGGCTGCCAGGTGCTCAACATCGACACCAAGCCGCTCGACAATCCCAAGGTGCGCACGCTGATCACCGACATCACCGACAGCGGGCAGGTGTTCAATGCGCTGTCGAGCTATATCGGCCTGCACGAATTCGACCCGTCGCTGCGTTCGCAACCGATCGATGCCGTTGTGCATTTCGCGGCGATCCCGCGCATCATGATCACGCCCGACAATGAGGTGTTCCGCATCAACGCGCTCGGCACCTACAACGTCATCGAGGCCGCGGTGAAGCTCGGCATCCGCAAGGTGGTGATCGCCTCCAGCGAAACGACCTACGGGCTGGTCTTCGCCAACGAACCGCGCGATCCGACGCATTTCCCGCTCGATGAGGCGTACGACGTCGATCCGATGGACAGCTACGCGCTATCCAAGGTGGTCAACGAGAAGACGGCGCGCGCCTTTGCGCTGCGCAGCGGCTTCGACATCTATGCCTTGCGCATCGGCAACGTCATCGAGCCGCATGAATATTCGTTGTTTCCGAAATGGTTCGCCGATGCGGGTTTCCGCAAGCGGATCGCCTGGAGCTATATCGATGCGCGCGACCTCGGCCAGATCACGCTGCGCGCCATCGAGAAGGACGGGCTCGGCTACCAAGTGTTCAATGCCGCCAATGACGACACCTCGTCCGATCTGCCGACAGCCGAACTCCTGAGGCGGTTTTATCCCGATGTGCCGGTCAAGAGCGAACTCGGCGAATACGAGACGCTGCTCTCCAACCGCAAGGCGCGGGACGTGCTCGGCTTCCGGCCGGAACACAGCTGGCGGAAATATGTCAAGACGACCTGACGGGCGCAGCTGACGCGAAACGGCGCTGGGCCATGCCCGAATTGCTGGTCATGACTCGAGGCTCACACCCGCTAGGACCGATGCGCCGACACCTTCATGTCCGCCATCTGCATTGCCGCAACCGCCATCTTCTGGCTCTGATCAACGAGAGCCTAGTCGCGCTCATTGCGTGGCCTTCTAAAGCGCGTCGCGTTCGACCGGCTTCATGCGACGCGCTTTAGGTTCTTGTTTTGATGCATGTCGTTATCGCAAAACCGCTGCACACTTTTGCGCGACATGCATTAGGTTCAGGCGTTCGCCGTCGGGTTCATCCATACGATTTCCCAAACGTAGCCATCTGGGTCTTCAATGTGGCGGTTATACATGAAGCCAAGATCCTGTGCTGGGTTGGGATCGGCGCGACCGCCCGCCACAACCGCGCTGGTCAGTGTTGAATCGACGGCGTCGCGGTTATCGACAGTGAGGACGATCATTGCCTGGCTGTCGCGCCGTGCGTCGCCGATTGGGCGAGTAGTGAATTCGCGGTAGTGGTCATGGGTCAGCAGCATCACCCCGATCGTGTCCGAGAACATGAGCGAGGTGGATTTCTCGCCCGAAAACTGCGGGTTCACAGTGCCGCCTAGCGCCACGTAGAACGCCGTCGACGCCGATAGGTCACGGACAGGCAGGTTCACGAAAATCATTTTGGGCATCGATTTCTCCTTCTCCAGGGCTGCGCGCTGCGCTATTGTCTTACTACAATGTTAGTAGATGCAATGTATCTTGATTGCAAGATACATTTGCCGAGGGAATATTTGCCATGGATCGCGCCGAGGCCGCAGCTAAGGAATGGGCCCGCGAGCGCCCCGATCTTCCGTTGCTACCTGTTGAAACGGTAGGTCGTCTGCTTGATGCCGCCGCGCGGGTTATCCGCGATCACATGAACCCGTTGCTCAAAGAAGTAGGCCTGAATGTAGGTGAGTTTGATGTGCTCACGCCGCTCAGGCGCGCCGGTGAACCCCATATGCTTTCACCTACTCAGCTCTACGAATCGGCAATGATCTCCTCGGGCGGCATGACGAGCCGCCTGGACCGGCTCGAGCGCGCTGGGCTGATTGAACGACGCCCCGATCCCAACGACCGGCGCGGCAAGCAAATTGCGCTAACGACTGGCGGCAAGCGCGCGATAGACGATTTGATCGGTCCAATGGTGGCGCTAGAAGAGCAATTAATCTCCGTGCTGACGCCGGCGGAGCAGGAAACTCTTAACGCTCTACTTAAGAAATTGCTCACCGGCCTCTAGGATCGGGACTCATAACTGGGCATCAGGCGGCGGCGAAGGGCAAGCTTCGACAGCGGCCATGCCTTAGCTTTTTTCCCATCATCGTGATGATCTTGTGCTAACTTGAAAGCGGTTTGCACTGGACCTGCTGAAGAATGCCGAGGATCAGCCTGGACCATCGGTTGGCGTCACATGCCGATATGCCGGCGCTGGTCTTACTGATGAATGCAGCCATCGGCGAGCTTCAGAAGCCGTTCCTCACAGAGGAGCAGATCGCTTCGAGCCGAGCAATCATGGGGCTCGATACGCAACTCGTTGATGACGGAACATATTTCATTGCGGAGCAGAATGGCGTCCTGGCCGGTTGCGGCGGATGGAGTCGGCGCGCAACCCTCTACGGCGGCGACCGTTCTCCTGGGCGCGATGCAGCGCTGCTTGACCCGACGAAAGACGCTGCGCGCGTGCGCGCCATGTATACGCATCCCAGCTTCATCCGCCGAGGCGTGGGGCGCCTAATCCTCATGCTGTGCGAGGACGCCGCCCGCCGCGAGGGCTTCACAAGTGTCGAGCTTATGGCAACGAGGGCCGGCGAACCGCTGTATCGGGCCTGCGGCTTTGAGGCGGTTGAAGAAGTCGTCGACAACAGAGGCGGAGCGGGCGTGCCACTGTTGCGGATGAGGAAGGCGTTGTGAATGATCGGCGGGCTCGCACTCATAGCCAGTAGCTGACGGTAGCTGCGAGGCAGACGGCGGCAAGGAAGTTCGTCGCCGACCGATCGTACCGAGTGGCGATGCGGCGGAAATCCTTGAGGCGCCTGAACATGCGCTCGATGGCGTTGCGCTCGCGGTAGAGGAACGGTGAGAAGCAGTTTTTCCAGCGCCGGTTAGCCTTCGGCGGGATGTTCGGCATCGTCCCTCTGCCCTCGACCTTATGGCGGATGGCATTGGTGTCGTAGCCCTTGGGTCCGAACGCTAGGTCGTTGTCCACGTCAGCAGTCACCTCTTCCTCTGAATCAATGAGTCCTGACCCTACTTGTCTTTCCAGAATTCGGCCTGGAGTTGCGCCGCTTCATCGGCAAGCAGCGGGCCGACGACTTCAGTCGGACGCTGCCCAGCTTCGAAGACGATCCTGCAGGGCAGGTCGAGTGTGGGATTCTCGACGTGTGCGCCCGTCAACCCCTTGAGGTCATGTTCGCTCTGCCCAAAGACGACCCGTCCGATGCCCGCCCAATAGATTGTCCCGGAGCACATCGCGCAAGGTTCGGCCGAAGTGTAGAGTGTGCAAGAGGCCAGCTTTTCGAGACTGAAATTCATCCCCGCCCACGAGGCCAGCAGCCTTTCGGCATGAGCGGTGCGGTCGCCCCCTCCGGCTTTGTAACCGTTGGGCTGCTCGCGCAACACATTGCCGTCTTTGTCAGCGAGGAGCGAACCAAAGGGATGTTCGCCAGCATCGCGGGCCTTGCGCGCGACTTCGAACGCCTGACGGAGCAGGCGCTCATCATAAGGGCGTTGTGGCATCCAAATCCTCCGGCAGTGCCGCTTGATCATAGTGCCGAACAATCCGCCGACACAAGTCAACAACCTAAAGCGCGTCGCGTTCGACCGGCCTCATGCGACGCGCTTTAGGTTCTTGTTTTATGCATGTCGTTATCGCAAACCGCTGCACACTTTTGCGCGACATGCATTAGGCTCAGGACTCGTTGCGCTTGGGGCGTTGAGCCAGCCAGATGCTGCCGATGACGAAAACGACGCCGGCGATCTGAGGCAAGGTCAGCGTCTGATCCAGGAATACCCATCCAAGCAGCACGGCGGTCACCGGGCTGAGGAAAAGCAGCGATGACACCACTGCGGATTCCAGTCGCGCAATGCCCCGGAACCAGAGGACATAGGTCAGCGCCGCACCGATCAGCCCGAGCCACGCCAGTCCAAGCAGGTTGGCGCCGGTCGGGAGCGGGATGGAAGGCTCGAAAAGCAGAGCCACTGGAACGAGCAGCAGACCGCCGGCGGTCAGTTGCCATGCCGTGAAGGTAAGCAGCGATACTGGCGGTTGCCACTTACGGGCCAATACGCTTCCGAAGGCCATGGAGGCCGCCCCGGCGAGGCCGGCGGCAACGCCGACCGCATCGAGCGCCGCATTCGGGGTCAGCACCAGCAATGCGACACCTGCGATCCCGACAAGGGCGGCGACGATCGCCAACCGACGGACAGGGCTGTCAAGCAGGGCAGCGGCAAGGAAAATCACCATCAACGGCTGGACCGACAGCACGGTCGCGGCGACCCCGCCCGGAAGCCGGTAGGCGGCGACAAACAACATGCTCAGGAAGATCGAGATGTTGAGGGCTCCGAGCACGCAACTGCGTAGCCACCAGATGCCCGTTGGCAGTTGCCGGACGATCGCGAGCAGCAGCAATCCGGCGGGCAAGGCACGCAGCATTGCGACCGTCATCGGCGAAAAATTCGGCAGGAACTCGGTGGTGACGATATAGGTACTGCCCCATATTGCGGGTGCTGTCGCTGTAAGCAACAGATCGAAACGGCGCGTTGTCATAAGATCTCCAGAACTTCGGCAAGAGGGCGGCGAGGCTTTTGCGGCCAGTTTCCGGACGCGGCGCGGCCGACCGCGATGAGCATCACCGGCACCTCATTGCGCCCAAGGCCAAACTCGCGCGCCACGCCTTCGGCATCGAAGCCTGCCATCGGACCGGAGCCGAGGTCCAGCGCTTCGGCCGCGAAAATCAGCGTTGCAGCGCCAAGCGTTGCCGAGCGCACCGCTTCGTCGCGGGCCGCTAGAGGATCGGCATATTGGGCGCGGGCGCCCTGCTGCCAGCCCGAAGCCATATCCGCCGGCATGAAGCCGGCTTCGACGAAAGGACGCAGCCTGGCATTGAGGGCAGCGTGGTCGGGCAGTACGCCGCAGATGATGAAGGTGACCGCTGCTTCCTGCACCTTCACCTGGCCGTGGGCCACGCTGCGCAACCGCGCCTTTGCTTGCGGCGTCCGCACGGCGATGAAACGCCAATTCTGAAGGTTGTAGGCGCTTGGCGCGCGCGTTGCGAGACGTGCCAGTTCCTCGATCTCGGCATCCGTCAATTCGTGCGAGGCATCGAACCGATTGGCCGACATGCGGCGCTCGATAAGGAAAATTGCGGGGTTGGTCATCATGTCATTCCGAAACTGAGAAAGTCGTTCGGGAAGCAGATAGAGAATTTACCAAGGAGCGATAATATGCAACAATTGCAAGACATTATTTACTGGAAGAGAATGGTGCGATGGATCGCCTGACGGCGTTGCAGGTTTTCCGCCAGGTGGCGGAACTGAACAGCTTTGCCGAAGCCGGACGGCGGCTCGGTCTCTCGCCTCCCGCTATCAGCAAGAACATCGCCGAGCTGGAGGCGCATCTGGGGGTGCGGCTCATCAACCGGACAACGCGGCGCATGGCGCTGACCGAAGAGGGCAGGATCTACCTGGAGCATGTCACGCATGGGCTCGATGCGCTGGCCAAGGCCGACCAGGTGCTCGGCCCGATCAAGACGGCGCCGAGCGGCACGTTGCGGATCAGCGCGCCGATGACTGTCACGTTGACGCGGCTTTCGGCTGCCATCCCCGCGTTTCTATCGCGCTATCCCGATTTGAAACTCGATCTGCATCTTGACGACAGACGCGTCGATATCGTGCGGGAGGGATTTGACCTGGCCATTCGCGGCAGCGACAATCTCGAGGATTCCAGCCTGGTCGCCAGAAAGCTTGCGGTCATGCCGCACGTGCTTTGCGCAGCTCCGTCCTACTTTGAGGAGCATGGGCGGCCCAAAACGCCTGCCGATTTGAAGGCGGCCAATTGCATCCGGTTCAGCCTCTCGGGGCATGCGGACATATGGGAATTCCGCAAGGACGGCCGCGCCGAGCGGATCGCCATCGACGGACGATATTCGGTCTCGTCAAGCCTTGCCGTGCGCGATGCGCTGCGCGCCGGCTTCGGCGTCAGCCTGATCCCTTATCCCTATGTCGAGAGCGACCTTAAAGCAGGCCGGCTGCAATCGGCTCTGGATGATTGGGACAAGGTCGAAACCACGCTCTACGCGGTCTATCCGGCACGCCAGCATCTTGCCCCGAAAATCCGCGTCTTCCTTGATTTCCTGATCGAGGAATTCAGCCGGAACAAAGAGAAACCGTTCGTGCCTCCCCGGCGTGAACGCTCGGCAAAGCGCGGTGTCGGCGAGGGGACGGAGGCGGAAAATCAAGCTGAGATATTGCCGTCGATTTCATCTCCTTGACACGCCTCCAAATCCGGACTTTGTGGAGCTATGCAGGACGCGAAGCCGAATAAGGGAAAGACAGCGGCCGAGGCGTTCGCCGAACGCACGAGCGGTATTCGCCGGGCCGATGCGGCGCGCATGCCGGGATCGAGCGTGCATGCGTCGCTGGCCAACGAGATCGGGCTGAGGATCGTGCGCGGCGATTATCCGCCGGGAACCATCCTGCCCAACGAAGCCAAATGGTCAGAGACCTTCGACGTCAGCCGCTCGGCGGTGCGCGAAGCCATAAAAATGCTGATGGCGAAGAGCCTGCTGTCGTCACGTCCCAAAATCGGCAGCTGGGTCGAGCCTAAGGAACGCTGGAACCTGCTCGATCACGACGTGCTGGCCTGGTATGCGACCTCGCCGGACCGCGAGGTGTTCCTCAGGACCGTGCAGGAATTCCGCCACATCATCGAGCCGGAGGCCAGCGCCTTTGCCGCCATGCGACGCACCGACGAGCAGATGGCCGAGATCAGCCAGGCCTGCCGCGAGATGGGCGAGGCGACCAACCTGCAGGAGCGGACGCGCGCCGACACGCGGTTTCACCTCGCCATCCTGCGCGCCTCGGGCAACGATCTGCTGGTGCCGCTCGGCGTGCTGATCGAATCGGCATTCGATCATCTATTTGCTTATACCACGCGGGAACTCGACGATTTGCAGCATGCGCAGAGGCTGCATGAGGCAATCGAGAAGAGCATCCGCCTGCAGCGGCCGGACGCGGCGCGCAATGCGGTGCGCAAGCTGCTGGCCAATACCGACAGCGTAATCAAGTCCAGGTAGCCGCCGCCACACATTCAAACAGTCGGATTGTGTCGGTGCGGCCGCCGATGGTGCGCGCTTGACCAATGTTTGCCGGCGAGGTTTCGGCACGAATGGTTCCCGTCAATCGATACGAAATGGGTCTGTTTGACGAACCGGCTGCCGATTAGCTTCCAGATGCGCAAGTCGCTTGGGTCGACCTTAACAACAAGCATAGGGGAAATCGGCATGAGCATGAAAAATGGGCTATCGAAAATTGGCTTCCACGTCAGCCGGGTTGTCGCCATTTCGGCGGTGGCCTTGCTGCCGGTCTTCGGCGCAGCGGCCATGGCGCAGGACAAGGATATCTCGATCTACTTTGTCGGCTGTGCCGCACCGACGGGCTTTCATGGCTATCTGGCACGCGGCGCCGAGGAGGCCGGCAAAAACCTCGGCGTGAAGGTCACCTATATTTTCCCGGATCAGCTTACCATTTCAAACCAGGTGCAGAAGATCGAGGAGGCGATCGCCGCCCAGGCCAACGGCATCGCCATCTGCGCCTTCGCCGAGGATTCTTCCTATGCCGATGTCGCCGCGCGCGCCAAGGAAGCCGGCATTGCCTTCGGCAGCGCCGCCGCGCCGCCGTCCGGTTCGCAAGTGCGCGATCCCAACGATTTCTTCCTGTTCCGCACCGGATCGGATGAAGCGGCGGCGGGCAAGTTGACGGCGCAGCGACTGGTCTCGATGGGCGTCAAGGGCCGCGTCGTGGTCGCCAATCAACAGCCGGGCGACGCGAGCTGCCAGCTCAGGGCGACGTCGCAGATCGATGAGCTCAAGAAGGCCGGCATCGAGGCCGACTTCCTCGAACTGACCATGGATCCGGGCCAGCAGGCGGAAGCGCTGTCAAATTACCTGCGCGTGCACCCCGATACGGCCGCGGCCACGAGCACATGCGACGTGATCGACGGTTTCCTCTCCGCCAAGGCAGACAGCGGCCGGGACGACCTGGTGCTCACCGGCTACGACATCGTCGCGCAATCGCTCGATGCGATAAAGGATGGCCGGCAGGCGTTCACCATCGACCAGCAGCAGTTCTGGCGCGGCTACATGCCTGTGCTGCTCCTGACCCACTACCTGAAATACGGCCTGATCGAAGGTAACTACTTCCTGACCGGTCCGACGGTCGTCGACAAGGACAATGTGGAGCGCGTCTCGGCATTGGTGAAGCAGGGCTATCGCTGATGCACGCCGCCCAAAAGTCCATCAGTGGTTTTTGGACGACAGCAAAAACCTAGCACGCGTCCAGGACGGGCGGCCAAGCCGCCCGTTCGCCATCTTCGTGGCCACTCTTGTATCGGGGTGACGGCATGAACGAACAGCCCGGGCCGAATGCGGCCAACAAGCCTTTCTCCCGTGTGGTCGCCGGCGAGGCGCTGAGACGGCTGATGCTGCGGCCGGAGGCGACGTCGATCGCGGCCGTCGTCATCCTGTTCCTGGTCTTCACCGCACTCAGCCCGCAGCTTTTCCCCACCAGGCTGTCCTACATCAGCATCATGGCCGTCGCGGCCGAACTCGGTATCGTCAGCGTCGGCGTCACGTTGCTGATGATCGGCGGTCACTTCGACTTGTCGGTGGGCGCGGTGCTCGGTCTCACCTCGTTCGTCTGCGTGGTGCTGATGCGCGACTTCGGCCTGCCACCGATCGTCGCCGCGCCGGTCGCGGTGGCCGTCGGAGCCGCGCTTGGCTGGGCCAACGGCATGATCGTGGTCAGGTTCCGCATCCATTCCTTCGTCGTGACGCTCGGCACCATGCTGATCTGGCGCGGCATACTGATCGCGCTGACCGGCGGCTTTCCGATGACGGTCGCCATTCCGCCTGGGTTCAAGGCCATAATGGCGGGTCCGCTGCTTGCCGGCTTTCGTATGTCGATGCTGTGGTTCCTGGCAATCGGGCTGGCAGGCACCTTCCTGCTGGCGCGCACCAGGTTCGGCAACTGGATCCAGGCACGTGGCCAGAACGAACAGGCGGCGCGCAATCTCGGCGTACCGGTGGACCGCGTCACCGTCGTCCTGTTCATGATCACATCGGCGCTGGCAGCCATCGCCGGCGTCATCCAGGTTGCCCGCTTTTCCTCCGTCGACGCATTGCGCGGCGAGGGCATCGAACTGCAGGCGGTAGCCGTTACCGTTATCGGCGGGACGCTGCTGGCCGGCGGCTACGGCAGCGTCATCGGCACCATTCTCGGAGCCGTCACCTTCGGCATGATCCAGGTCGGCCTGGTGCTGGCAGGCGCTCCCGGCCATTTCTTCCGCACGCTCACCGGCGTCATTGTCGTCGGCGCGGTCATCCTCAATACCTCGGTGGCGCGCCGCATCGCCAAATCCAGGCCGATGGGCGGCTTCAAGCGCGACAGCAGTGCTGCCGACGCGGCGATTGCCGGCAACGCGGCAACGGCGGCGAAGGAGAAGACGCGATGAGCGAGCCGTCTGGCCTGGATGCCCAGCGCGGGGCCCGGCTGCCGGCCGGCAGCGGCTCCGACGACCTGACCCTTCGCCGCCCTCCGGTCGAGCCGGTCGCTGCCGGCGCGGTGCCGGTGATCGAGGCTGTCAACCTGTCGAAAGGGTTCGGCGCCACCACCGCGCTGGTCGACGTGTCGCTAAGCGCCTATGCCGGACGCATCCTGGCGCTGCTCGGCGACAACGGCGCCGGCAAATCGACCTTGATCAAGATCCTGTCCGGCGTCTTCCCGCCGGACAGGGGAGAATTGCGCTTCAACGGCGAGAAGGTGGCTTTCGCCAACCCGGCTCAGGCGCGCGAACGCGGCATTGCCACGGTGTTCCAGGACCTTGCCGTCTGCGAATTGCTGTCGGTCACACGCAATGTCGTGCTCGGCCGCGAACCGCTGAAAGGTTTCGGACCGTTCAAATGGCTCGACATGAAACGCGCCGACGACATGGCGCGCTCGGCGCTGCATCAGCTCGGGGTGCGCTGGGAACGCGGCCTGGACGAACGCGGCGTCAACATCTCCGGCGGCGAACGCCAGTCCCTGGCAATCGCAAGAGCCATGTTCTTCGGATCGTCGCTGCTTGTGCTGGATGAGCCTACGTCGGCTCTGGCCGTGCGTCAGGCAGGCCGGGTGCTCGAGCACATTCTCAGGGCACGCGAGCAGGGCCAGGCGGTCATCCTGATCACCCACAATTTCCGTCACGCGCTCTCGGTGGCCGACGATCTGGTGGTTCTGGCGCAGGGGCGCGTGGCGGGCCGGTTCCGGCGTGACGAGATCGAGCTCGACGAATTGACCGACCTCGTTGCCCGTGTCGGGTGAGATGACAATGCAGCAGTTCAGGAGCAGGAAATGACCGTAAAGACCGCAAGGAAGCGTGTCGTCATCCACGAGGACGACGTCGGCATGAGCCATGGCGCAAATGTCGCGTTTTTCGAACCGTCGAAGTTCGGCACATGCAGTTCCGGTTCGGTGATGGCGCCATGCCCGTGGTTCCCGGAAGCCGCTCAGATCGCCGTCGCCAACCCCGATTTCGACCTCGGCGTACACTTGACGCTGACCAGCGAGCAGAAGCCGTATCGCTGGCGTCCGCTGACCAACCCGCCCAAATCGGCTGCGATGACTGACGAGTTCGGCTATTTCTGGCCGACCGTACCGCAGGCGCGCAAAGCCCATCCCGATGCGGTGGAAGCGGAACTGCGTGCGCAGATCGAATGCGCCATCGCTGCCGGCATCGACATCACCCATCTCGACGCTCACATGGGCACGGCGCAGATGCCGGAATTCATCGCCATCTATCGCAAGCTCGGCCGGGAATACCGGCTGCCGGCGCTGCTGGTGAAGGACCTGTCGGGCTACAACCCGGCGAGCTATGCCGGTGAGCTGGACATTGCCCGCTACGATGCCGAAATCGTAAAGGCGCAAGCGGCAGGCGAACCGGTGTTCGACATCGTTCTGGAAACGCCCTGGGCGCGCAAGACGGATGCGCAGACGGCCTACCACGCGATGTTTGCCAGAATCCCGGAGGGGTTGAGTTTCCTGTCGCTGCATTTCAACACGGTAGGCGATTTCGAGGCGATCAATCCTCCGGATGCCCATCTGCGGACCGAGGAATACGCGTTGTTCAAGACGGCGCGCGTCAAGGCGTGGATCAGCGAGTTCGACATCGAAGTGATCGGCATGCGCGGCATGCGTGATGAACTGCGCGCCGCCAAGATCTGAAAGCCGACGATCTTATGAGGCCAGATGCCGCCGGGTCAGCCCGATCAGCAGCGCCTGGTCGCGGGCGGCGTGTTCGGGCGGGTTGACGACGGCATCGCCATTGACGATCGCCGCCCAGAAGCCACGCATCTCCTCGACGAAGGCTTCGGCGTAACCGGCCCGCAAATCTTTCTTCGACAGCGTGTGACCGTCCGAGGTCGTCACCGTCAGCCGGGTCGGATGATGGTTGAGCCAGGGCGAGGGGAATTCGAGCTCGAGGCTGGCATCGTCGAAGAACAGCGTGATCCGCTCCTTGTAGTCGGCGAGCTTGGGCACGGTGAGATGCGTCATGGTCCACAGTGCCTGCCCGTCCAGCAGCCTGAAGGCGCCGTGGCCGCCGTCGCCATTGGCAAAGATCTGCGCGCCGGCGACCTCGCCGTCCGGCACGCCGAGCGCATCGAGCAGGCCATGGACGGCATTGACATCGTGAATCAAGGCCGAGCTGTAAGCGCCGGTAAATCCACGGAAAGCGAGATCGGTCAGATGCACGCCGACGGCCTCTTCGACCTGGCGCTTCTGCTTGGCTGCGACAGCGGCGACCATGTCTTGTGGGATATCGGTACCGCGCCTGTAGGGCTGATGGGCGATGAACGGCCAGGCGTCGGGATCGTTTACCTCCACCGAGACCGCGCGCAGCGTGCTCGATGTTCCAGGCAGCGAAGCGAGCGCCAGCCGGTAGCTCGGGTCGAAGCGCTTCATATAGCCGACCTGAACGATTTTCCTGGCGGCGTCGCGCGCGGCGATGATCCCGGCGATTTCCGCCAGCGAATAGCAGAGTGGTTTTTCGCAAAAGACATGCAGGCCGCGCGCCAGCGCCGCCAGCACCTGTTCGTGATGCAGCGGGTCCGGCGAGCCGATCACCACCGCGTCGAGGCGCTGGTCGAAGAGCTGGTCGATCGTTTCGAAATTGGCAATGCCATGGGTGTCGGTGACGAACTGCCGCGAAATCCTCGAGGGATCGGCGACCCCGACCAGCTCGAACAATTCACCGAGGCGCAGCAGATTGGGGATATGCTCGACCTGCGAGATCATGCCGGCGCCGACGACCCCGACGCGTATCCTGCTCATTGGATCATTCCCCGCAATGTCCGATTGTCAGCTCAAGGCGCCGCAGGCGGCCGGTTGCCGATCTGGGCGAGCAGGCCGGCAATCTCCGCCTCGACCGCCTTCAGGTCCTCGCCGCCCGACATGATCGAGATGACCTCGTCGCGCGAAATCTCGGACTTGGCATAGGTGCCGCGATTGCGGCCGCGGTTGAGCAGCGTGAAGGTGTCGCCGACCGGATAGGCATGGTGGATGTTATGGCTGATGAAGATCACGGCCAAACCCCGCATGCGTGCTTCGATGATGAACTTCAGCACCATCGCCGCCTGGTGGACGCCGAGCGCGGAAGTCGGCTCGTCGAGGATCAGCACGCGCGCGCCAAAATGCACGGCGCGGGCGATCGCCACCGACTGGCGCTCGCCGCCCGACAGCGTGCCGACGGCCTGCGTCGGATCGCGCACGTCAATGCCGATATCGGCCATCGCCTGCCTGGCAATGGTGTTGGCGCGCTCCTTGTCGATGCGCGAGAAGGGCAGGCTGCTTTTGGTCGGCTCGCGGCCGAGGAAGAAGTTGCGGGTGATCGACATCAGCGAGATCATGCCGAGGTCCTGGAACACCGTTGCCACGCCGAGCTCCTGCGCGTCGCGCGGGCTGCGGAAGGTGACCAGCTTGCCGTCGACCAGGATTTCGCCCTTGCTCGGCCGATAGACGCCGGACAGGACCTTGATCAGCGTCGACTTGCCGGCGCCGTTGTCGCCGAGCAGGCAGTGGACCTCGCCCGGATAGACCTTGATGTCGATGTCCTGGAGGGCGCGCACCGAGCCGAAATTGACGCTGACGCCGCGCAGTTCCATTGCCGGTTCGGTCATTTGGGCCCTCTCGGTCATTTGCCACCTCCGCGGCCGAGCGCCTTCAGCCTGATGTAGTTGTTGACCAGCACGGCCATCAGGATGACGATGCCGAGGAAGACCTTGAACCAGTCGGTGTCGATGCCGGTGTAGAAGATGCCCATCTGCACCAGCCCGAAGATCAGCGCGCCGAACAGCACGCCATAGACGGTGCCGTAGCCGCCGGTGAGGAGCACGCCGCCGATGACGGCGGCGATGATCGCCTCGAATTCCTTGAGCAGGCCGCGCGTGGTGTCGGCGGAGCCCGCCTCCATCACCTGGATGGTGGCAAGCAGCGTCGCCGCGCAGGCGGTGTAGACGAACAGGCTGATCTTGACGCGATCGACCGGCACGCCGACGTTGCGGGCTGCGATCAGGTCGCCGCCGGTGGCGAAGATCCAGTTGCCGTATTTCGTCTGGGTAAGCACGTAGCCGGCCAGCGCCGTCAGGCCGAGCCACCAGACGATCGACATCGGAATGCCGGCGACGAAGGGAATGCCGTCGCTGCGGGTGGCTATCCAGCCTTGAGCGCCCATCCAGTGGAACAGGCCGGTGAGCAGATGGCCGTTGAAAATGCCGGCCGTCGCCGGATCCGGTGCGCCTTCGAGTATGTAGGGGATCTGGGTGCGGCCGGTGACGGCGCGGGTGATGCCGATCGACAGTCCGCGCAGGATATAGAGGGTGGCGAGCGTGACGATGAAGGAGGGCAGGCGCGTCTTCACCACGATCAGTCCGTTGAGATAGCCGGTGAGGATGGCAACGGCGAAGGCACAGGCGATGCCGCCCCATAGCGGCAGGCCCCAGTACTTCACCGTCAGCCCGATGACGACACCGGCAAAGCCGACCATGGAGCCGACCGAAAGATCGAACTCGCCGGCGATGATGAGGAGTGCTGCCGCGGTGGCGACGATGCCGAGCTCCGCCGACAGCGTCAGGAATGTCATCGATCCCTGCAGCGAATAGAGGTTTGCCGCGCCCGGCAGCAGCGCAAAGATGATGATCGTCGCAAGCAGCCCACCGGCGGCACCGGCTTCCGGCCGGCGCAGCCACTGGGTCAGCTTGCCGGTGCTGGCCAGCCGCTCGTCGGCGCCGACGGCGCGCTTCGACGTCATGCCGAAGCGGTCGGTCGCCTTCAGTTCGCCCGGAGATATAGCCTTGTCTTCCACGACCGCCATTAGGCTCTCCAATCGCTCAATTCGCAATCTTCGAACGGATCGGGAGTGCGCTTGGCGCATTCTCCCGTTCCGTCGGAGCGCTTGCCTAGCGGATGCCCTCTTTGGCGAGCGCCAGGATCGCCTTGGCTTTTTCCGGCGAGTCGATGAACAGCGGTCCGGTATAGGCGTTGTTCTGCGGCCAGAAGCCGTGCGTCGCCTGCTCGACCAGATAGATCACCGGCAGATAGCCCATCAGATATTGCTGGGCATCCATGCCGAAGCCCATTTCGCCGGCGACGACAGAGTCGAGGACCTCCGGGCTGATGTCGAATGTGTAGAGCTTGAGCTTGCCGAACAGTTCCTTGTCGCGGAACATCGGGATCAGCGGGTTGGCGGCGGTGGCGCCGAGCGCAAAGACGGCCTGCGTGTCGGGATGCGCGGACAGATAGGCTTCCGTGCGGCGCTGGATGTCTGCGGGATCGGGCGCCACGGCCAGAACCTCGGTGCCGCCGCCGGAGGGCTTCAGCCCGTCATTGAGGCCCTGGCAGCGCTGGTCGAGGCTGACATTGCCGACCTCGTGGTTGATGCAGACGACCTTGAGCGTGCCTTCCTTGGCCAGCCGCTCGCCGGCCTTCTTGCCGGAATCATATTCGGAAACGGTGCCGACATAGAGCGTCGTGCCGAGCTCGGCGCCTTCCTTTTCGCCGGAATCCAGAACCACCATGGGAATATTGGCGGCAAGCCCGGATTTGACCGATTTGCCGAGCGCATTGGCGTCGGCGATGGAGACGGCGATACCGTCCGGCTTGGTGGCGATAGCGGCGTCGAGAAGCCGGGCCTGCTCGACCACGTCGAAGACCTGCGGCGCGTAATATTCGACCTTGGCACCGGTAAGGGCGGCCGCGTCATCGACGCCGCGCTTGACCACCGACCAATAGGGATCGGACGCCGACCCATGCACTACGAAGGTGATGCGGACGTCCTTCGGATCCTTCAGGCCCGCGGCATGCGCGATACCCGTCATCAGGCCCGCCGAAACGAAGGCGCCCAATGCCACTTTCAGAAGAGTTTTCATCTTATTCTCCCATTTGTCGTTGCAGTTCCAATCCCTCTGGCGCCGTTTTCCGGCCGCGACGATCGGCTCACGTTGCGGATCGGGTGGCCGCTTTGCGGGCCTTTGCCGACGCCGATCGCTGTTCGCCCACGGTGTTGCCGCGGGCTGTTGTTGATGATCGCCCGGCCGAGAGCGCTGCGCGAAGCTCCTCGCGCAACGGCTTCATGCCGATGAAGTCGATCGGCTGTGCGGCGAGCCAGTCGCGAAAGCCCTGTCGCGGAACAGCTCGTACTCTTCGGTGCGGATATAGGCGGAGCGCGGCTCGATCAGCTCGAGTTCACCGGGCGCGTTGCAATGCAGGCAAAAGAAGGTCAGGCCCTCGCGCACGCCGTCGATGAGCGCCTGGTAAGCCGGCTCGATCGGCCTGGAGCGCGGCCGGCCCCAGGTCGTCTGGATGGCGGCGTCGAAAATGGCAAAGCCGCCCGCACGGGCCAGCGCCACGCCGCGCTGGAACGCCTCCTCGGTGACGCCGACCAGATTGTCGTTGGGGGAATAGGCGGACAGCGTCTTGGTCAGCAGCACCGGCAGCTGATATTCGAGCCCGAGCTTGATGTAGATAGCGCAGAATTCCGGCGACAATGCCGCTCCCATATGCGCGTCGAGGTGGGTGACGTCGATGCCGGCGCGATAGGCGGTGTCGATCTGGGCGCGAAGCTCGGCCTCGACCGCCTGCGGCACCGCCTTGCGGCGCGTGGTCGCCACATCGGGCCAGAAGAAGCCGAACTCGTCGGTCAAGCCGGCCGCCCGCGACGGCGCGGTCAACGGCCGCCATTTGTAGTGCTGCTTCTCGCTGTTCAGCGTCAGGTGGACGCCAAGGTCGAGGGCAGGGTTGGCGGCGGCGCTTTCGGCCATTTCGAGGAACCACGGGCACGGCACCATCACCGCGCCGGAACTGCAGACACCCAGCCCGCTCAATTCGAGGAAGGCGCTGTTGGCGCCGTGGCACATGCCGACATCGTCCTCGTGGAGCACGATCCGTTTGCTGGAGCCGGCGGCCTTCACGAACGGCCGCCTTTCCGCCGGCACGCCGGTTTCGAGGGTCTTCCAAAGTGTGTCCCGTATTTCATGGAACCAACCGTTTGCCCAACTGGCCGGAATGGAACGCCGAAACCTGCCTTTCCGACAGGGCCACTTTGGCGAATTCGGATGGGTACGATTTGCCTGCCGGCTGAGACACTTAGCTGCCGATTCCCCCAATCACGGTTCAAAACCAGTCATAGGAACCGTCTTCCGGGCGCAGATGGCTTGGTCGAATAGCGGCGGAGTGGTTCTTTCAAACCGTGCCGACAAGCCTACAGCTGTCCACACCATCAAGCGACCACATTATCAAGTGACCCACACTATCAAGTGACTGGAGGCCTGTCATGTACACCGCCGGCGAAGAGGAAATCGAAGCCATTGCCAGGGTGATCCGCTCGGGCGCGCTGTTTCGTTACGGCAGGGACAGCGAATGCGACCGTTTCGAGGCCCGCTATGCGCAGCATCTTGGCGTCGAGCATTTCGCGCTGGCCGCCAGCGGCACCTATGGGCTCGCCGCCGGCCTGATCGGCCTCGGCATCGGCCCGGGGGACGAAGTGCTGGTGCCCGCGCACACCTATATGGCGACCGCGACCGCGGTGCTGTCGGTCGGGGCCATTCCCGTCATCGTCGACATCGACGAGAGCCTGACCATCGATCCCATCGCCCTGCGCGATGCCATCGGGCCGCGCACCAGGGCGGTCATCCCGGTGCATATGTGGGGTGCGGCCTGCAACATGAATGCGATCATGGACATTGCTGCCAAGCGCGGCTTGCTGGTGCTGGAGGATGTCTGCCAAGGCATCGGCGGCGGCTATGAGGGCCGCAAGCTCGGCTCGATCGGCCATGCCGGCGCCTATTCCTTCAACTACTTCAAGAACATGACCTCGGGCGAGGGCGGCGGTATCGCCACCAGCGACCCGAAAGTGGCGGAACGGGCGCGCTGCGCAATCGACCCTTGCCATTTCTACTGGCAGGGCAGAAGCGACAGCATCAAACCCTTCGCCGGCATCGGCGCGCGTGCTTCCGAACTGATGGGGGCGATGCTCAACGTCCAACTCGACCGGCTGGACGGCATCATCGAGGCGATGCGAGCCGAGAAGAAGACGGTGCTGGCCGGTACCCACCACCTTAGCAATCTTGGGCTGACGCCGTCGCCGATGAACAGCGCGGACGACGATTGTGCCGCACAGGTGATGTACCTGCTGCCGAGCGAGCAGGCGGCGCAGACTTTTTCGAAGACCATTCCGAGCGTCGTTGCCGGCAAGACCGGCCGTCACAATTTCACCCAGTGGGACCAGGTGCTGATGCATGAAGGCGCGCATCATCCGGCGCTCAATCCTTACGCACTGCCCGAGAACCAGGGCCTGCGGCTGGATTATTCCGACGACCTCGGCAAGCGCTCGCTCGACATCCTCAACCGCACCGTGATGGTCGCCATGAACCCGGCGCACAGCGATACCGACATTCAGGACATGATCCACAACATCGACGCGGCGGCGCGGGTGGCGCTGGAGAATGCTTCGCTCGATGATATCGAATTGCGCAAGGCGGCACCGGTTGACCTGCAGAAGTTCGACAGTGTGAACTAGACCAGTTCCGGCGCGGTTTGCTCCCCTGCGGTCGAGTTCCTTGTCCGGTGGCCGGCCGAGGATTCCGGCCGGCATAACCGGCCGCCAAAAAAATCCGCAGGCCCGTGTCGGACAGGCCGCGCTCCGCTCGTCCTAGGGGGCATCGATCACCAACACGGAGGATTAACGATATGCCCGGCACCGTACGGCTGCACCGCGTTCTGACAACCAGCCCGGAGAAAGTCTACCGCGCGTTCCTTGAAGCGGATGCACTTGCGAAATGGCTTCCGCCGAACGGCTTCACCTGCACGGTTCATCACTTCGAGGCGAAAGTCGGCGGTGCGTTCAAAATGTCCTTCCGCAACTTCACCACCGGCGACAGCCACTCGTTCGGCGGCGAATATGTCGAGCTCGTGCCCAATGAGCGACTGCGTTACACCGACCGGTTCGACGACCCCAACCTGGCCGGCGAGATCGAGGTGACCGTGACATTGAAGAAAGTGTCGGTCGGCACCGAAGTGAATATCACGCAGGCAGGTATCCCAGACGCCATCCCGGTTGAGGCCTGCTATCTCGGCTGGCAGGAGTCGCTGCGAAATCTGGCGAAGCTCGTTGAACCCGAGATCAACCAGTAAGGTAAAGCGCTGCCCTGGCGGGTTGGCGTCGCTAACCGGAAACCCAGGGATGACGCCGGTCTTCCCACCCAACATGCGCTGGCGCCGGAAAGGCCGGATCGGCGAAGCAGCCGACTGCGACGGCGATCCATTCAGGCTTTTGCTCGGGCTCCCAGAAGACGCTCGAGCCGCAGCCCGGGCAGAAATGGAAAGTGACGTGGTGGCCGCTCCGAGCTGACCGCCTGTAGGTCCTGGCGTCGCCTCTGGCTTCTACCTTGTCGCGCGCAAAGAAGGCGGCGACGCCGTATGTGCTGCCGGTCCGTTTCTGGCAGTCGAGGCAGTGGCACTGTGCGACCAGCTGTGGCTCTCCGTTACAGGAGATCCTCAGTTGCCCGCAGGCACAGGATGCGGTTCTCATGGCAATCCTCATGGTTCAGATGAATGCGTTGCCCGCCTATACCGGCGGTGGGCATGCTTCTGGTTTTCGGGGAGGTTCGGCCTTGGGAAGCGCGCTTTGCGCGGACGCCGAAAAACAAGGACCGACGTCCCATATTCCTAATCACTGCGGACGACCGATTCAACCCGCGGTGAACGAGATGGAGAGCCGGCTCTAGCTTCTATCCAATCTTAGGAACGCGGCGCGCAGCGCCAGCACGGCGCGCAGGATCTGACGTTCGTCCATTGCCGCGTAGCCGAGCAGCAGGCCGTGCTCGGGTTCAGTAGAGTGGTAGTTGATGGAGATGCCCTGAACGTCGAGCCCCTCCTTGAGGGCGGCGGCGACCACGTCGCTGTCCTTATAGGGCCTGACGAAGCTCGCCAGCAGCTGCATGCCGGAATCGTTTTCCGTCACGGTCAGCCATTCGGCCAGATGCTCCTGGCACAGCTTGACGAAGTTCGCCTGCCGGCGCGCATAGAGCCGGCGCATGCGCTTGAGATGCGTGGCGAAATAGCCCTGCATGATGAAGTCGTTGACCGTTGCCTGCAGGATCAGCGGCGCGAACTGGCCGGTGATGCTCACCGCCCGGTCGAACGGAACCGACAATTCGCGCGGCACGATCAGATAACCGATGCGCAGCGCCGGAATCAGCGTCTTGCCGAAGCTGCCGATATAGACGACGCGGTCGGCATGGTCGAGCCCGCGCAGGGCCGGCACCGGCCGGCCGCGGAACCGGTATTCGCCATCATAGTCATCCTCGACGATCCAGGCGCCGTTGCGTTCCGCGATGTCGAGCAACTGCAATCGCTCCTCGATACGCATGATTGTGCCGAACGGCCATTGGCAGGATGGTGTCACATAGATCAGCCGCGGCGGCGGCAGCTCCGGATCGGCAAGATGCCAGCCGCGCCGGTCGACCTTCAACGGTGCCAGCTTGGCGCCGCTGGCGAGAAAGGCGCTTTTGGCGCCGAGATAGCCGGGCTCTTCCATCCAGACATGGTCGCCTTCGTCCATCAGCACGCGCGAGACCAGATCAAGCGCTGCCTGCGCACCGGTGACGATGATCACCTGGTCGGCGGTGCAACTGATGCCGCGCGACAGGCCGATGGTCGAGGCAATGGCCTGGCGCAGGCCGGGGTGACCGGCAAAGGAGAGATAACCAAGCAGACTATCGTCGCGGCTGCGTGCATTGCGCACCAGAAGGCTTGACCAGATGGTGAACGGAAACGATGCCGTTTCAGGCACGCCGGGATGGAAATTGATGACGCCGGCATTACGCGGCGGTTGCGGGCCGTTGACGATGGTCTGACCGCGCCGCGACAGCTTTTGCGGCGCTGCCAGTCCGGCGCGCAGGGATGCCAAGGGGCGGTTCTGCTGGATCGGCGCCACCCAGGTGCCCGATCCGGCACGCGCCTCGATAAAACCTTCGGCAAGGAGCTGGTCATAGGCGGCGATGACCGTGTTGCGCCCGACCTTCAGATCTTCGGCCAGCGAGCGCGTCGACGGCAGCAGCGTGTTCTGCGGGATCTGGCCGTCAAGAATGAAGCGTCGCAAGGCGCCGTAGATCTGACGATGCATCGGTTCTTCCGAAGCGCGGTCGACCGACATGATGTCGAGGGAAAGGCGCATGTGGTCGGGCAAGGCACTATCCCCCGACGAACCGGGCGGCGCGGGCGATCTTTTCCTCGTTGAGCCGGCAGACGGTGTCGAGCACCAGCCGCCTGGTTTCGGGACGGATCTCGCGGCTGTTCTTCAGCGCGCGATGCACGGTAGCGGCGCCAAGTTCCGCCTTCTCGGCAATCTCGCGGATGGTGCAAAGCCGTTCCATGCCAAGCGCAGCTTCGAAAGCCATATCGCTCCTCCTCGGTTGCATCAAGGCACGGCTTCCGGTCGGCCTCAAGCTTGAAAGTCGGGGTTTGCAATCCAGAGCCGGGATTCTGCGATCCGCGCCGCGCAGGGAGCAAGGCGGCGCGGATCGCCGGGCGCTTTCGCGTCGCTAACCCCATCGCGGCGCGCGCTCATCGTGTCCCCCGGCTCGCAAATGCGGGCCGGTCAGTTTGCCTGCCGCGTCGCCACTTCGAAGCCGGCCTCGCGGGCGGTGGCGAGCAGCGAGAAATAGCCCTTGCTGGCATAGGTCAGCGGATGCGCCTTGGCCGGATCCTGCTCGGCTTCGACAACGAGCCAGCCTTCATAGCCGCGCGCGGCGAGGGGTTTCAGCAATGACAGGAAATCGACCGAGCCGTCGCCGGGCACGGTAAAAATGCCGTCCATTACCGCCGCCATGAAGCTCATGTCCTCGCGGCGTGCCCGTTCCAGCACCGCCCTGCGAACGTCCTTGCAATGGAAATGCACGATACGGTCGAGATGCCGTTGCAGCAGCGATTGCGGGTCGCCGCCCGAAAACAGGCAGTGGCCGGTATCGAACAAAAGGCCGACGCTTCGGCCCGTCGCCGCCATCAGCCTGTCGACTTCATCGTCCGTCTCGACGATGGTGCCCATGTGGTGGTGGAAGGCCATGCCGACCCCGAATGCGGCCATGCGGTCGGCGAGGGCGGTCAGTTTCTCGCCATAGGACGGCCAGTCGCCGTCGGCGAGGCGCGGACGCTCGGAGATCGGTGCGAAAATGCCGTCATGGCGACCGCGCGAGGTGTCGGCGTAGACGACGATCCTGGCGCCAAGGTCGCGCAACAGCTGAAGATGTGGGGTGATCGCCGCGAATTCCTCGTCGACCGTGCGGTCGAGAATGCGGCCATCATACCAGCCGGAGACGAGTTCCAGGCCATAGGAAGACAGGAGCGGCCCAAGCACTTCGGCCTGGCGCGGAAATTTGCCGCCGAGTTCGGTGCCGCGGTAGCCGGCCAGCGCGGTTTCCGACAGGCAGGTGTCCAAGGACGTATCCCCGCCAAGCGCCGGAACGTCGTCATTGCTCCAGGTGATGGGATTGATGCCGATCTTGACCGTCATGACGCCAGGCTTTTGCGGGCTTGGGAATACAAGCCGAGCCTGCAAACTGGCGACAAAGAGGCCCTGTCACTAGGTCCAGTTCAGCCGAATCTGGCAGAACCAATTAATGGTGACCGATTCTAGTCTTCCTTTGGGCGGCCAAAAAGGGCGCGCAGTTCGTCCTTTGCGTCCTCCAGCACTTTCTTCTGCGCCGCCGGCAGGTTCTTGCCGGCGCGGTTGATGTAGAAATTCAGCATCGACATGGCGGATTGAAACGGCCCTGCCTTGCGCCGGTCGCTGTGCTCGGCCGAGCGCTTCAACGAGGCGGCGATCTTCTTGGGATCGTGGGATTCGAAGATGTGTTCCTCGAGGTCCAGCGCGTCGCTGTGCCCGGTGACGTCGGCGGACCATTTCCGTTGCGCGGTCATGGCAAACTCCTTCCACTAGGTCGTTGCCGGAAAACGCCTTATGGCGCACCCCTGTTCCACTTCGGCCCGAATCCCTGGAGCCACGGATTTGCCTGTCGTGGCGCTGCTCGGCGATGCGAATGCGCCGATAGTGGTCAGAACCGCCGATTCAAGAACTGCGGACAGGAAACGCTCTTGATCCCAATCGTCTCAAGCCAGGCAGGAAGTTCCGGCATCGACAGTGCCTATGCCTGGATACGGCTGGGCATCTCGATGCTGCTGGCAACGATCGGCGGGGTCGGCATGTGGGCGGTGGTCGTGGTGCTGCCTGCCGTGCAGGCAGAATTCGGCGTCGACCGCGCCGCTGCCTCGATGCCCTACACCGCGACCATGGTCGGCTTTGCCGCCGGCAATGTGCTGTTCGGCCGCGCCATCGACCGCATGGGGTATTGGATCCCGGCGCTGATTGCCGCGATTACACTTGGCGCCGGCTTCCTGCTGGCGTCGCTGACCAGTTCGATCCTGCAGTTCACCCTCGTCCAGGGCCTGTTGATCGGCGTTGGCTCGTCGGCGATCTTCGGGCCGCTGATCGCCGACATCTCGCACTGGTTCAACCGGCGCCGCGGCGTCGCGGTGACTGCTGCCGCATCCGGCAACTATCTCGCCGGAGCGATCTGGCCGACGGCGATGCCCTATGTCATGCAGGCGCAAGGCTGGCGCTTCACCTATGCCGCGATCGGCGCCGTCTGCCTGGTCACCATGGTGCCGCTGATCCTGCTGCTCCGGCGCGGCGCACCGCCCCAGGCGGCTCCGGGATCGCCGGGGAGCCGCGTGGTGCAGCCGATCTCACTGTCGCCGGCGGCCTTGCAGGCGCTGCTCATCGTCGCCGGGCTCGGCTGCTGCGTGGCGATGTCGATGCCGCAAGTCCATATCGTCGCCTATTGCATGGATCTCGGCTACGGCGTAGCGCATGGCGCCGATATGCTGTCGATCATGCTGGCGGCGGGCGTCGTCAGCCGGCTTGGCTCGGGTTTCCTTGCCGATCGCATCGGCGGCGTGAAAACCCTGCTGATCGGCTCGGTGCTGCAATGCCTGTCGCTGTTGTTCTATATCCCGTTCGACGGGCTTGCCTCGCTTTATGTCGTCTCGCTGGTCTTCGGCCTGTCGCAAGGCGGCATCGTGCCCTGTTATGCGATCATCGTGCGCGAATATATGCCAGCCAAGGAGGCTGGCCAGCGCGTCGGCATCGTCATGATGGCGACCATCTTCGGCATGGCGATCGGCGGCTGGATGTCGGGCTGGATCTACGATCTGACCGGCTCTTATGCCGCCGCGTTCCTCAACGGCATTGCCTGGAACCTGCTGAATATTTTGGCCATGGTGCTGCTGCTGTGGAAGGCCCGGCGCAGCGCTGCTGTGGCGGCCTGAAGCACAGCGGTACGGATACAGTCTCTCCGCCGTCGCTTGACAATAGCCGAAGGCTGCGCGACGCCAGACAAGGTGTGGCAACGGGCCAGGTTGGCAAGGCAGCGGTGGCAAAGACCCTGAACATCGTCTCACGGTCGCGTCTGGGCGGTTGCCCGGCTTCGGGACCAGTACGGTGATCAAGCCGCGCTCGCGCCGCGGCGGCGGCCGCCCGACCATCGCCGACGTCGCCCGCAAGGCCGGCGTCGGCGCCATTACCGTATCGCGCGCCCTGCGTGAGCCGGGGCGTGTCTCGGAAGATCTGCGCCGCCAGATCGAGTCGGCCGTGAACGAGCTCGGCTATGTGCCCGACCCGAATGCGCGGGCGCTGGCTTCGGCGCGCGCCGAGGTCTTTGGCGTTCTGGTGCCGTCGCTTACCAACAACGTCTTTGCCGAAGTGGTGCGCGGCATCTACGACAGCCTGTCGGACGGCCCTTTCCGGATTCAGCTCGGCAACACCCACTATTCCGGCCTCGAGGAAGAGCGGCTGCTGCAGGTGTTTGGCCCGCAACGCCCGGCGGCGCTGATCGTGGCCGGCATCGACCAGACGCCGGCCTCGCGAAAACTGCTGGAAACGGCAGGCTGTCCGGTGGTGCAGGTGATGGAGACCGGGCCCGATCCGGTCGACATGATGGTCGGTTTCTCACATTTCGAGGGCGGCAAGGCGGCTGCGGAACATCTGATCGAGGCAGGCTATCGCCGGATCGGCTTCATCGGTGCGCGCATGGATCCGCGTTCGCAGCGGCGGCTTGCCGGCTATCGCGCGGCGATGGAGGCGGCCGGCCTGTTCGATCCGAGGCTCACCACCACCACGCCGGTGCCCTCCAGCGTCACCCTCGGCCGCGAATTGTTCCGCGACGCGCTGGCCAAGGTGCCGAGCCTCGACGGCGTGTTCTGCAACAATGACGATATAGCACTCGGGGTGCTGTTCGAATGCCACCGCGCTTCGATCGCCGTACCGAAGACGATCGGCATCGTCGGCTTCAACGATCTCGACATGATGGAGGTGGCTTTTCCGTCGGTCACCAGCGTTCGGACGTATCGCTACGAGATCGGCCGGCGGGCGGTCGCCATGGCGCTTGCGGCGATCGAAGGCAACAGGCCGGAACAGCGGGTCGTCGACCTCGGCTTCGAACTCAAGCGGCGTGAAAGCACGGCACGCTGAAGCGCGCTTCAACGCAATGGCGCTTTACACTACGTCATGGTAGCGCTACCAGTTATCGCCGGGCGGTACTTCGCTCAGAGGATGGGGGCTGTTTATTATACATAAGCGACAGCTCATGCTTGTTTATTATGTATAATATGATAGTTTTTGCGGGACTAGCCGGGCAGCAAAGGAGGGGATCGGGTCGGCATTCGGCCACCTGAACGCGCGACGGGTACGGCGGGAGGTGCCGGGCCGGAAAAGCGCAAATTCATCGGCGTAACAACAAACAAAACTGCAACTGGGAGGAATATCGATGATCAAGTCACTCGTTGGCGGTATCGTTGCCGCCACTGCTTTCGTCATGCTGAGCTCGTCGGCGATCGCCGATCCTGAAATCGTCAAGGGGCCATCGGCCGAGCCTGACTGCTTCGCGCCCTGGTCGGCCGATACGCAGTTCTTCAAGTTCCCCAAGAAAGACGGCCCGTACCGCATCGCTCTGGCCAACGGCTATATCGCCAACACATGGCGCATCCAGATGGTGCAGACGGCAAAGGCCTATGCAGCGCAGCCGGACGTCGCGGCCAAGCTCAAGGAATTCAAGGTGGTCTCGACCGGCGAAGACGTGCCGGCGCAGATTTCGGCGATCAACAATTTCATCGATTCCGGCTATGACGCGATTGTCGTCAACGCCCAGAACCCGACCGCATTCGGTCCTGTCATCAAACGGGCCAAGGAAGCCGGCGTGGTGCTGGTCGCCTTCGACAACATCCTCGACACCAAGGATGCCATCAACGTCAATGTCGACCAGAAAGGCCTTGGCGAATTGTGGGGCAACTGGCTGGTCAAGCACGTGCCGAACGGCGGCAAGGTGCTGGAAGTGCGCGGCGTCGCCGGCACATCCGTCGATACCGACCGCCATAACGGCATCCACGAGGTTCTCGACGCTTCCGGCAAGAAATGGGATGTCACCGAGGTCGTCGGCAAGTGGGATGACGGCGTTGCGCAAAAGGCTACGGCCGATGCCATTGCCACCAACGGCCCCTTCGACGGCATTACCGGACAGGGCGGCGATACGGGCATCGTGCAGGCGATGATCGATGCCAAGCATCCGTTCGTGCCGTTCGGTGGCGAGACGGAGAACGGCTTCCGCAAATTCTGCGCCAAGTTCGCCGCTGACGGCCTGAAATGCTCGTCGGCCGGCACCGGCCCGGCGCAGGTCGCGGTTGCCATCAAGACGGCGATTGCAGCACTTGAAGGCCAGGTCGTGCCGCAAGCGGTCAAGCTGCCGCTGGCGATCGTCGAGGATCCGAACTTCAAGGCAGGCCAGGACTACTTCCCCGACCAATCCGACAATTTCTTCGTCGGCAATTCCTTCCCGACCTGCGGCATCAATTTCACGGCGCAGGAAATCATGGGCCAGAGCAAGGAAAACCAGTAAACTCCGACAGCCCGACGCCGCGGGAGATCCCGCGGCGTCGGCGCTCGACATCCTGATTGCCAAGCGCCTGGAGAGGGCCGATGGACGGTGCGGTTCCGCTCTTCCGCATGGAAGGCATATCCAAGCGCTATGGCGGCGTGCGCGCGCTGGAGAAGGCCGAACTGTCGGTCACTCCAGGCAGCATCCACGCCATTCTCGGCGAGAACGGCGCCGGCAAATCGACGCTGATCAAGGTAATGGCGGGGGTCGTCGCGCCCGACGAGGGCCGCATGATGCTGGACGGAAGCGAAGTTACCTTCGCTTCGCCGGCCGCTGCCAACCAGGCCGGCATCGTCTGCATCTTCCAGGAACTGTCGCTCGTCCCCGAACTCAGCGTTGCCGACAACATCGTCATTTCCGATCCGCCGAAGCGTTTCGGCATGATCGACCGCAAGGCGCAGCGCCGCATCGCCGAAGAAGCCCTGGCTCGCGCCGGCGCTTCCCATATCCATCCGCTGGCGCTGGTCAAGGATCTTCCCCTTTCAAGAAGGCAGATGGTCGAGATCGCCAAGGCACTGGCGCGCAAGCCACGCATCCTGATCCTCGACGAGGCGACCTCGGCGCTGACCGCGGCCGACGTCGCCAGAGTTTTCGCCGTGTTGAAGCGGCTGCGTTCGGAAGGGCTGGCGCTGCTCTATATATCGCACCGCATGAACGAGATCGCCGAGCTGGCCGACCAGTGCACGGTGTTCCGCAATGGCCGCAATGTCGCCAGCTACGCGGCCGGTACAAAAAGCGACAACGAGGTCGTCGAACTGATGATCGGGCGCGAATACAGCCACATCTTTCCGCCCAAGCCCGCGCGGGCGGCTGCCGCAGCCACGCCGGTTCTGGAGGCGCGCAGCCTGTCCTGGACGGATCGGCTGCACGATGTCTCGCTATCGGTCGGGGCGGGCGAGGTGGTCGGGCTTGGCGGCCTCGACGGCCAAGGCCAGCGCGAATTGCTGCTCGCCTTCTTCGGTGTGCTGCGTGGCCTGTCGGGCCAGATCCTGATCGACGGCAGGCCGGTGGCGATCGCCAGCCCGGCCGCGGCGCGCGATGACCGGATCGGCATGGCGCTGATCCCGGAGGACCGCAAGACCGAGGGGCTGATGCTGCCGATGACGGTGCGCGAAAACCTCTCATTCGCTGCCCTCGACCGGCTGTCCAGGGCCGGCATCATCGATCGCGCCGCCGAGCAGCGGCTGATCGACGATATGGTGGGTCTCCTAGCGATCAAGACCGCCGGCCTCGACATTCCGGTCGGCGCGCTATCCGGTGGCAACCAGCAGAAGGTCGTCATCGCCAAATGGCTGATGCGGCAGCCGCGCATCATCCTGCTCAACGATCCGACGCGCGGCATCGATGTCGGCACCAAGCAGGAGCTTTACCAGTTGATGCGCAAGCTTGCCGACCAGGGTGCGGCGATCCTCTTCTATTCGACCGACTATGACGAGCTGATCGGCTGCTGCGACCGCGTGCTGGTGCTCTATGACGGCGCGGTCAAGCGCGAACTGGTCGGCGCCGAAATCACCGAGCGGGCCTTGATCGCCAGCGCGCTCAACATTCACGAAGAGATGCCAAAGCAAGGAGCGGACGCGTGAAGGATTGGCGCTACTGGCTTGCCGAACAGCGCGGAACGCTGCTGGCGTTCGGCATCTTCGTCGTCATGTTCGTCATCTACACCTCGAACCATCCGGCGGGCTTCACCGCCAATGTCGTACAAACGGCCTCGAACAAGGGTGTGCTGCTCGCCTTCGTCGCCATGGCGCAGACGCTGGTGGTGATCACCGCCGGAATCGATCTTTCGGTCGGGATGATCTTCACCCTGACCAACTGCCTGGCGTCGTGGCTGGTCGTCGGCACCGGCATCGAGACCGCCGTCGGCGTCATCGCCGTGCTCGGCACCGGGCTGCTGTGCGGGGCAATCAACGGCGCCATCGTCATCTATGGACGCCTGCAGCCGATCGTCGCCACCATCGCCACCGGTGCGGTCTATTTCGGCATCGCGCTGCTGCTTCGGCCGTTTCCGGGCGGCTCGGTCAATGAGGGGCTCGCCGACGCGCTGACCGGGCGCCTGTTTGGTATCGTGCCGGCGAGCCTGGTGGCGCTGCTGGCGGTCGTGCTCGTTGTCTGGGTGCCGTTCAGCCGGTCGGTGCTCGGCCGCGCCGCTTATGCGGCCGGCTCCTCGGAGATGGCGGCCTACATGTCCGGCGTGCCGATCCGGCGTGGAAAGTTCGCCGCCTATGCGCTTGCCGGTCTGCTTACCGCGATCGGCGGGCTGTTCCTGACGTTCTTCACCTATACCGGTGATGCGGCCTATGCCAGCGGCAACGCCTATACGCTGTTTTCGATTGCCGCGGTCGTGCTTGGCGGCGTGTCGCTGTTCGGCGGCAAGGGCAGCGCCATCGGCGCGATCTTCGGCGCGCTTGCCTTCCGCACCATCGGCGACCTGCTGTTCGTCTTCGATTTCGATCCGCTCTGGCAGCCCCTGTTCCAGGGCGTCATTCTGCTGATCGCGGTCAGCCTCGGCGCCTTCGCCCTGTTTCGGGTCCGCAACCGGCTGGAGTGGTTCCTGTGAGCGAAACGACTGTGAGTGGTCTCGCCGGCCGCATGCCGAAATTCCTCCGCCGCGCCGACCGGGCGGTGCTGACGGCGTTCGCCTGTATCGTGCTGCTGCTGTTCCTCGGCAGCCTCTATTCGCGCAGCTTCCTGTCGCCTGAATACCTTTTGCAGCAGCTCAAGGTGGCGTCGTTTCTCGGCGTCATCGCGACCGGCATGATGCTGGTCATCCTGCTCGGCCAGATCGACCTGTCGGTGCCCTGGTCGGTGGCGGCCGGCGCGATGATGGCCTGTGCCGCGGCCGCATACGGCCCGGTCGGCGTGGCGCTTGCCATTCCGTTCGGCATCTTCTGCGGTGTTCTGATCGGCATCGTCAACGGCATCGGCGTCGCCTATCTGCGCATTCCCTCGATGATCATCACGCTTGCCACCAACGCCGTCGCGCAGGGGCTGATGGTGGTCTATACGGGCGGTTTCTCGCCGCAGGATTCGGCGACCGGTGCGATGCGCTATCTGGCGACCGGCTTTGCCGTTCCTGCCGTGCCCAACGCCGTCCTCATCTGGGCGCTGATCGGCGCCGCAATGGTGTTCGTGCTGACCCGCACCGGCTTCGGCCGCACCGTTTACGGCATCGGCAATCGCGAGCGTGCCGCCTATCTTTCCGGTATCGACACGCGGCGCGTGGTGATGATCGCCTTTGCGGTTTCGGGCGGGCTCTCCGCCTTCGGCGGCGTGCTGTTGGCCGGCTATGCCTCCAAGGCGGCACAGTCGATGGGCGACGCCTATCTGCTGCCGTCGATCGCCGCGGTTGTGCTCGGCGGCACGTCGATCCTCGGTGGGCGCGGCTCCTATCTCGGCACAGTCGCCGGGGTAATCCTGATCACGCTTCTGCAGTCCATTCTCTCTGTCATGCAGATGCCGGAGGCGGGACGGCAGATTATCTACGGCGTCGTCATCGTCGCCATGCTGCTGCTCTATGGCCGCGCGCCGGCAAGCCGCTGACCTGCATGACCGGCAAAGACGTGGCATATAAGCCGCCGAGCACTGTTCGAACGATACCCGCCATCGTGGTGATGGGGGTTGCCGGCTGCGGCAAGTCGGTTGTCGGCGAAGCGCTTGCAGCGGCATTGGGCGCCGTCTTTATCGAAGGCGACAGGCTGCATCCGCCCGAAAACGTCGCACGCATGGCGAGCGGCCAGCCGCTCACCGACGCGCTGCGCGAAGGCTGGCTCGACGCGATCGGCCAGCGGATGGCCGCGTCGGTCGCAAGCGGGCAAGGTGTGGTCGCCGCCTGCTCGGCGCTGAAGCGCAGCTACCGCGATCGCCTGCGCGGCTTTTGCCCGGATATCGTTTTCGTTTACCTGGAGATCGACCCGGCAACAGCAAAACAGCGCGTCGGCAATCGCAAGGGTCATTTCATGCCGGCAAGCCTGGTCGACAGCCAGTTCGCCACGCTTGAGGCGCCAGCGGCGGACGAGGCGGCAATGACCCTGGATGGCACGCGTCCGGTCGCCGACACCGTCGCGACCGCCTTGAGCCTGCTCGCGCGCTAGATTTGCGACGTCAGTTCGACCGGGAAATCGTCATTGTCGGCGTCGCGCATGGCCGCGAGGCTGCGGTTGTCCAGCACCTCGGCGATCGCCTGCCGGACCTCCAGCATCATGTGCCGGACCTGGCAGGTCGCCTCGTCGCAATCCTCGCAGCGCTGGTATTGCGTGCGGCTGGCGCAGGGGATCGGCGCCAGCGGCCCGTCGAGGACACGCACGACATGGCCGATCTTGATCTCGGAAGCCGGCCGGGCAAGGCGGTAACCGCCTTCCTTGCCCTTGCGGCTCTGGACGAAGCCGGCGTTACGCAACTCGCCCAGGATGGCATCCAGGAATTTCTTGGGGATGTTATTGGCGACCGCAATGTCGTTGACGAATGCGAGCTGGCCGACCGGCAGGCCCGACAGATGCACGAGGGCCTTGAGGCCGTATTTGCCTTTTTTGGTAAGCATGCCCCGAGTCAACCCATGAAGCCCCAACCACCTGCGTCTGGCGGCTGTTTGTGTGCAAATCATGACGGTTTGATCACGCGAAGCCGTTCGCGAAAACAAGCCGTCCGTTCTCACGGTAGGCACAAACGCGTTGATTCTTTGTAACGTTTTGGACGGAATGCGCCTGGAAAGTGCCAGAAATCACCTTTCGCGGCGCGAAAGCAAAGAAACCGGCAAAGCCGGCTTCTGTCAAAGTTGGAAGATCGCCTCAGCGGCTGCCATAAGTCTGGTCGAGCAGGCCGCCCGCTGCAAAGTGCTCGGCCTGGACCTTGGCCCAGCCGCCGAAGACCTCCTCCACCGTCAGCAGGCGGACATCGGGAAACTCAGCCTTATATTTGGCGGCGACTGCCGCGTCCCGGGCCCGCAGGCCGTTGCGGGCGGCGATGTCCTGGCCCTCCGGTGTATAGAGGAAGTCGAGATAGGTCTTGGCGAGATCGCGCGTGCCATGCTCGTCTGCAACCGTGTCGACGATCGCCACCGGAAATTCCGCCAACAGGCTGACCGAAGGCGTTACCTGCTCGAACTTGTCCTCGCCATACTCCTTGCGGACGCCGCGCGTTTCCGACTCGAAGGTGATGAGTACGTCGCCGATTTCGCGCTGCACGAAAGTGGTGGTCGCGGCGCGCCCGCCGCTGTCGAACACCGGCACGTTGTTGAACAGCTTTGTCACGAACTCCTTCACCTTGGCATCGTCGCCCTTGAAGGCTTCCTTGGCGTAGGCGGTGGCCGCGAGATAGGTGTAGCGCGCATTGCCCGATGTTTTCGGATTGGGGAAGATCACCTGGACGTCGTCGCGCACGAGATCGTTCCAATCCTTGATGTGCTTCGGATTGCCGGCGCGCACCAGGAAGGAGGGCAGCGAATAGAAAGGCGAGGCGTTGTCCGGAAAGTCCTTCTGCCAGTCGGCGGAGATGAGGCCCTTCTTGACCAGGAAGTCGATGTCGATGACCTGGTTGAACGTGACCACGTCGGCGCCGAGGCCTTCGGCGATGGCGCGTGCTTGTGCCGAGGTTCCGGCATGCGACTGATCGATGGTGACGCCGGGGTGGCCGGCGACGAACGCCTTGTTGACCTGCGCAAACAGTTCGCGCCCGACATCATAGGAAGCATTGAGCAATTTGTCGGCCGACCAGGCTTGGGAGGATGCGAGGAAGAGGCCGGCCAACGTGGCGATGCCAAGCAAAAATCGCTTCATGAAAACAGGCTCCAATGCCATGAGCTTAATGCCGGACCATAGCGGCAAGGCATCGTGCGCGACGAGGCACGCAGAGCGGCCGCTCCACGTTGTCGATAGAAGAAATATTCCCGCTGTGGGCGATTTCTGGTTTTTTCTTTCAGGCAGAGTCTCAGGACAGCTTGGCAGCGGCGCCGATGCCGTCGGCGTGCACGATGGTTCCCGGCCGGCCAACGCGGTGCAAGGCGATTGCATCGCCGCCCTGTCTGGCATATACAAATAGTATATACAAGGGAGCTGTTGTCATGTCTCAACACCGCCATTCAACAACCCCGCCGAAGGAGGCGAAGCTGTTTCGTAACAATCGCAGCCAGGCGGTGCGCATTCCCGTCGAGTTCGAACTTCCCGGCGAAAAGGTCTTGATCAGCCGTGAAGGCGACCGCCTGATCATCGAGCCGGTCCGCAAACCTGGCCTCACCGCACTGCTCGCGCAATGGGCGAAAGAGCCGCCGCCCGGTGCCGAGGAAGACTTTCCCGAAGTCGAGGATATACCTGTCAAATCCGAGGAATTTTTTTGATGCGGTTCATGCTGGACACGAACATTGTCAGCGACATGATCCGAAATCCGGCCGGGAAAGCCGCAAGCGCTGTCCTGCGCGTGGGAGACGCCGCCGTGTGTACCAGCATCGTCGTCGCGTCGGAACTGCGATATGGCTGCGTCAAGAAAAGATCAGCCAAGTTGCACAAGAAGGTCGAGGAATTGCTGACTGAGATTCCCGTCTTGCCGCTCGATGTGCCCGTGGATGCCGAGTACGGCGCGATTCGCGCAGAACTGGAAGGCAGGGGCCAGACCATCGGCCAAAATGACCTTTTTATTGCTGCCCACGCCCGTGCGCTTGGAACTACCCTGGTGACCGCCAACACCGGGGAGTTCAACCGGATCAAAGGCCTGAAGGTCGAGAACTGGCTGGTGTAGCGCCTGATAGAGGATCAAGCAGCCGGAAAAAGCTTCCAGCGCCGCGGCCTGAAAGCCACGCGACTTTTCTGCGCCGCCGGATGATCGACGGGCAATTCGATCTCGACCCGCTGACGTTCGCCGCCGATTTCGAGCTCGACCCGCCTGGTGCCGGCGACGCGGCGGCTGGCGGCGACCGTGCCGGCGATGCAGCCGTTGCATTCTTCCACCAGATCGACGTCGTGCGGGCGAAAGAACAGCGTCGCTTCGCCTTGCGGTGCGTGCGGCGCGGAAAGCCCGATCGGCCGGTCGGCGATCCAGACCTGACCGTCCTCGACCTTGACCGGAAGCGAACTCGATTCGCCGATGAAGCCGTAGACGAAGGGAGAGTTCGGCGTGTCGTAGATCTCGTCGGCGGTGCCGACCTGCTCGATGCGGCCCTGGCTCATCACCACGACACGGTCGGCAAGCTCCAGTGCCTCTTCCTGGTCATGGGTGACGAAGACCGTGGTGTGACCGGTGGCGTCGTGGATGTCGCGCAGCCAGCGGCGCAGTTCGCGGCGCACCTGCGCATCGAGCGCGCCGAACGGCTCGTCGAGCAGAAGCACGGCCGGTTCGATCGCCATGGCGCGGGCCAGCGCCACGCGCTGGCGCTGGCCGCCCGAAAGCTGTGCCGGATAGCGTTTTTCCAGACCGGAAAGCTGAACGAGGTTGAGGAGTTCCGAGGCGCGGCGTCGGATTTCCTTCGCCGACGGGCGTGACGGCCCGTGCCGGACCTTGAGTCCGAAGCCGATATTGTCGGCGACCGTCATATGGCGAAACAGCGCGTAGTGCTGGAAGACGAAGCCGACATTGCGCTCCTGAATCGACTTTTGGGAGGCATCCTCTTCGCCGAAGAAGATCTTTCCGCGGGTCGGCCGCTCCAATCCGGCAATCAGCCTGAGCAGCGTCGTCTTGCCGGAACCGGACGGTCCCAGCAGGGCGATCAGTTCTCCCGACTTGATGTCGAGCGAAACGTCGTGGAGGGCCGGAAACCGCTCAAACTCCTTGCGCACGTTGGCAACGCGAACTTCCATGCAAATCCCTTTTGTAGTTGATGCATGCCGTTATCCCAAAACCGGTTCCCACTTTTGGGCGACATCAAATCTTTGTTTTATGCATGTCGTTGTCCAAAAACCGCTACACACTTTTGGGCGACATGCATTTGTCAGTGTCCGCGCGTCGCGGCGATCTCGGCGCCGTAGCGCATCTCGAGAAGTGTTTTCAAGACCAGCGTGACGAGCGCCAGGCCGGCAAGCAGCGAAGCGACGGCAAAGGCGGCGGCGGCATTGTACTCGTTATAAAGGATTTCGACATGCAGCGGCATGGTGTTGGTCAGCCCGCGTATGTGGCCCGACACGACCGAGACGGCGCCGAACTCACCCATCGCGCGGGCATTGCACAACAGCACGCCGTAGAGCAATCCCCATTTGACGTTGGGCAACGTCACGTACCAGAACGCCTGCCAGCCATTGGCTCCAAGCGACAGGGCAGCCTCCTCGTCGCCATTGCCCTGTTCCTGCATCAGCGGGATCAATTCGCGGGCGACGAAGGGGAAGGTGACGAAGACGGTGGCCAGCACGATGCCCGGCACGGCAAACAGGATGACGATGCCATGTGCTTTCAGCCAGGCGCCGAGCAGGCCTTGCGCGCCGAACAAGAGCACGTAGACAAGCCCCGAAATGACCGGCGAGACGGAAAAGGGCAGGTCGATGAGTGTGGTCAGGAACGCCTTGCCCTTGAACTCGAACTTGGCGATCGCCCAGGCGGCGGAAATGCCGAAGACGATGTTGAGCGGCACCGAGATCGCCGCGACCAGAAGCGTCAGGCGGATCGCTGAGCGCGTATCCGGTTCGCCTAGCGCCTGTGTGTAGGCCTCGATGCCCTTGGCGAAAGCTTCCTTGAAGACGATGATCAGCGGCAAGAGCAGGAAGATGGCGAGGAACGCAAACGTTACCGCCATCAGCACGGCTTGCGCAGGGCGGCTTTCGGTTACCGCCGCCGAGCGGCTTTCGTGGTGCGGCGCGTAGGATTTGATCTCCGGGTCAGCCATAGCGCTTGCGGCTCCAGGTCTGCACCAGGTTGATGACCAGCAGCATCACGAAGGACAGCGCCAGCATGATCGCCGCGATCGCGGTCGCCGCGGCATAATTATATTCCTCGAGCCGGATGACGATCAGAAGCGGTGCGATCTCGGATTTGTAGGGCAGGTTGCCGGCGATGAAGATAACCGAGCCGTACTCGCCGACGCCGCGCGCGAAGGCCAGCGCGAAACCGGTGACGATGGCCGGTGCCAGTCCGGGAAGCAGAACACGGCTGATGATCTGGAAGCGATTGGCGCCGAGCGTGGCGGCCACTTCCTCTACCTCTTTGTCGATTTCCTCCATGATCGGCTGCACAGTGCGCACGACGAAGGGCAGCCCGATGAAGATCAGCGCGATGACGATGCCGAGCGGCGTATACGCGACCTTGATGCCGAGCGGCGTCAGCAGGCTTCCGATCCAGCCATTCGGTGCGTAAAGCGTGGTCAAAGCGATGCCGGCAACCGCCGTCGGCAGCGCGAAGGGCAGGTCGACCATGGCATCGGCGATGCGGCGGCCTGGAAAGCTGTAGCGCACCAGCACCCACGCGACGATCGTGCCGAAGACGACGTTGACGGCGGCGGCAATGAAGGCGGTGCCGAAGCTGATTTCAAGCGCGTTGATGGTGCGGCGGTCGGTGACGATCGCCCAGAAGTCGGTCCAGCCGAGCGCCGCCGAGCGCCAGATCAGCCCGGACAGGGGAATGAGGATGATGAGGGTGAGGTAGGCAAGCGAGAAGCCGAGCGTCAATCCGAAACCCGGAATGACGCTCGGCTGCCTGAATCGCCACCCCGCCTTGGCGGGTGCTGTGGTCATGTCGTCCTGATCTAAATGCTACTGGGCCGGCTTGTAGATCTGGTCGAATATACCACCATCGCCGAAATGATAAGGCTGTGCTTTCTTCCAGCCGCCAAAAAGCGGGTCGTCGATGGTGACCAGCTTGATCTCAGGCAGCTTGGCCAAGTCCTCCGCCGGCACCAGTTCGGGCTTCGAAGGGCGATAATGGTTTTTGGCGATGAGCGTCTGGCCTTCCTTGGAATAGAGGTAGCTCAGATAGGCTTCGGCAACTTTGCGCGTGCCTTTGGCGTCGACATTGGCGTCGACCACGGCTACCGGCGGCTCGGCCAGGATCGAGGTCGGCGGGTAGACGATATCGAAATTGTCGGCGCCGAACTCGTCGAGCGCCAGATAGGCCTCGTTTTCCCAGGCGAGCAGCACGTCGCCCAGCCCCTTTTGCGCGAAGGTCACGGTGGCGCCGCGCGCACCGGTGTCGAGAACCGGGACATGCGCATAGAGATTGCCGACGAATTCCTTGGTCTTGGCCTCGTCGCCGCCATCCTTGGCGCTGGCATAGGCCCAGGCGGCAAGATAGTTCCAGCGCGCGCCGCCGGAGGTCTTCGGATTGGGCGTGATCACCTGGACATCGTCCTTGACCAGATCGCCCCAATCATGAATGCCCTTGGGGTTTCCCTTGCGGACGAGGAAGATGATCGTCGAGGTGTAGGGTGCCGAATTGTTTTCGAATTTCGTCCGCCAGTCGGGATTGATCTTCTTCGTTTTCGAGACAATGGCGTTGATGTCGCCTTCGAGCGCCAGCGTCACCACGTCGGCGTCGAGCCCGTCGATCACGGCGCGCGCCTGGGCGCCGGATCCGCCATGCGACTGCTGGACGGTGACGGTCTCGCCTGTCTCGGCCTTCCAGTGGGCGACAAAGGCCTCATCGAATTGCTTGTAGAGCTCACGCGTCGGGTCATAGGACACGTTGAGAATGGTGGTGTCGGCAAACGCGAAACCGAGCGTGCCGAACTGGACAGATGTGGCGACCAGTGCGCCGAGCAGTTTCCTGAAATGAGGTTTGGTCATTTCCGCCTCCGTTGAACTCGCGCCAATCTACCGAATTGATAGAATTTAGATGCATTCAATGTTGCCTTTTTTGGCCTATTGAAGCAATTTTTCGCCTAGTTTCGGCGATGCGAGAAACTATTTTCCCCGCATGGACCATGATTGCGCTCCCGACGCGATTATCTAGAGACGGCTAGCTCTTCGGCAATGACTGCGTCGCGCCCGAAGGTTGCGGCCGGCTATTCGGCGGTAACGGGAAAGTTGAAGCGCTCTTTTGGAAACGGCTCGTTCTCCAGCGTGAAGTGCCACCATTCGCGGGCGTAATTCTTGAAGCCGCGGGCACGCATCGCCTCGACAAGTCTTTTGCGGTTAGCCGCCGCTTCACTGGCTATCGGTCGGTGAGCCGTTTCGCTCGCTGGATCGAAACAGTCGAAACCCGTGCCGAAATCGAGCGTGTCGGCATCGGTCGCGCCGCAGGCCGGTTTCGGAGCGCTCTTGCGGTCGGCTCGCGCGATCGCGACATCGACCGTCGATCCGCGCGAATGGGTGGACAGTTCGCCGATATAGCCCTTGGCGATGAGATCCTTGCGCTTGACCTTTGGGTACCATTGCGCGTCCGGTGGCCCACTCGTTTTTGTCCAGTCACCCATGTCGGAGACAGCCCGCGCAGGGCGATAGCAGTCGAACACGACCAGCGTCAGTCCTTCGGCGGCAATCGCTTTCTGCACTGCCGAAAGCGCTTGCGCCGCTTGCCTGGTGAGGATGCATACCGGCGCATGGTAGCCGCTTACCTTGCGATGCAGGAAATTCTCGAGGCCGGCATAGCGGATATCCTGCCGGATATTGGGATCGATGTCGGCTAGCCGAACAAAGCCGGCGGGGAGGGTGTCAGCAAAGGCCGAGGAAATACCGGCGGCCGAAAGCAAGACGTAAAACCCAATCCCCTGAATCACCTGCCGGAAATTATTCAAGGGAAACTTTCACTCGACGAAAACCTTCACACTGGCCGCGCGTCCCGCCGCGTCGATCACGGTCAGGGTCGAATAGCCGGCGCCGTCCGGCTGCCAGGTCGCGGTGCGCCGCCGGTCGATGCCGACCAGCGGCTTGCCGTTGGCCAGCCAGCGGAATGGTGCGCGGCCGCCTTGCAGCTTGAGCACCAGCGGCGAGGCGTCGGCCGAGGAAGTGCCGAGATCGACGCGAGCGCCGTCGGGCGGAAAGATGATGGTTGGCGCAGGTTCGGTCGGCGTCGCCTGCACCAGCCCATCGGTGCCGGCGCCGAAGCGCGTCAGCGTCACCGGCAGCTCCTCGCGTTTCGGACGCCGGACGCCGGACGGCTGGCTCGGCAGTGGTACGGCGGCCAGGCCGGAACGGACAAAGCCTTCGAACAGGATGGGCGCAGCCGAGACATAGCCGGACAGGCCGGGCACCGCACCGGCGTCGGGGCGGCCGACCCAGACGCCGAGCACGTAGCGGCCGTCGAAGCCGACCGACCAGGCGTCCCGATAGCCGTAGGAGGTGCCGGTCTTGTAGGCAATGCCGCGTTGGGCGGCACCCTGGGGAGGCTTGACGCCTGACAGGATGTCGGTGATCTGCCAGGTCGCCTGCCCGTCGAGGATGGTGGTGGTCGAGCGTTCCGCATTCGCCGGCTCGGTGCCGTCATGCAGCGTGTGTGCCTTGCCGCCATTGGCAAGGCCGGCATAGAGTTGGACTAGGTCGCGCAGGGTCACCCCGACGCCGCCGAGGCCGATCGCCAGGCCGGGCGCTTCGTTGACGGGCAGGATAGGGGTCACATCGGCCTGGCGAAAGCGTGCCATCAGCCGGGCCGGGCCGACCGCGTCGAGCACGCGGATCGCCGGCACGTTGAGCGACAATTGCAGCGCCTGCCTGATGCTGACATCGCCCTGATAGCCCATGTCGAAGTTCTTCGGTCGATACCCGGAGAAATCGGCTGGGCTGTCCTCGATCAGCATCTCCTGCGCCACCAGGCCTTGTTCGAAGGCGAGGCCGTAGATGAACGGCTTCAGCGTCGAGCCAGGCGAGCGAACGACCTTGGTCATGTCGATCCAGCCCGAACGGCTGGCATCGAAGAAATCGGCAGAGCCGACCTCACCAAGAATATCGCCGGTACGGGCATCGGCCAGTACCATGGCCACCGAGAGGCGAGGGCCGAGCCTGGCGGCCGCATCCTTGGCCACCTGCTCCAGCCCTTCCTGGACACTCTTGCGGATCGTCAGTTGCAGCTTCTGGCCGGGAATGGCCTTGGACAGCATCGTATAGGCCGCATGGGCAGCGAGCGCCGGCAAGGTCCGCCGCAGCCCCGACACATCGTCGAGCGCGGCTCGAGCGGCCTCACGTTCGCCGAGCAGGCCTGCCGAGACCATGCGGGTCAGCACGCGGTCGCGGGCGGCATGGGCGACGTCGAGGTTGCGGTCAGGGCGCCGCTTTTCCGGCAATTGCGGCAAAGCGACGAGCAGGGCCGCCTCCGAGACCGTCAGCCGTTTCGGCTCCTTGCCGAAATAGGCAAGCGAAGCGGCGCGCACACCTTCGAGATTGCCGCCATAGGGCGCCAGCGTCAGATAGCGTTCGAGGATCTCGCGCTTGGAAAGCCGCCGTTCGATCTGGAGGGCGCGCAGCACCTGCTTGATCTTCGAGCCGAGGCTGCGGCTGTCGCGCGGTTCGATCAGCCGGGCGAGTTGCATCGGCAGCGTCGAACCACCGGAGACGATATGGCCGCTGGTCGCGAACTGGCCGGCGGCACGCGCCAGTGCCAGCACGTCGACGCCTTGATGATCCCAGAAACGCTTGTCCTCATAGGTGACCAGCATGTCGACGAACTGCTTGTCGACCTGGTCCAGGCTGGTAGCGAGCCGCCAGTAGCCATCCGGCGTAGCGAAGGCGCGCAGCAGCTGGCCGTCTCGGTCCTGCACCTCGGTCGAGACCGTCAAAGCAGCCGGCAGCGGCGGCGGAAATGCGCGGTCGAGCTGCCAGAGGCCGAAGGCGGTGATTGCCGCGAGACCGGCCAAGGAAATGCCCGTGATGGCCGCTCGGCGCAGGAATTTTCTGGAGAGCATGGCGCCGCCCCTCATCCGCCTGCCGGCACCTTCTCCCCGTTTAGTGACGGGGAGAAGGGGGCTGTCGCGACCCTTGGCGCCTTTTCTGCGACGTTAAAGTTCGGCGAAAACTTCGGCGCATGGCTCTTTCTCCCCGTCTCTATACGGGGAGAAATGCCCGGCAGGGCAATGAGGGGCAGCGCCACCGCCATATTCCTATCCTTACGGCGCCTTGACCTCCATCATGCCGGTGGCGGTGCGGGCCGAATATTGCGGCCGGTACATGTCCTCGATCGTTGCCGCCGGGTGGGCATAGGTGCCCGGCGTCACCGCGCGCACGACGTAGGCGAGCGTGATGTTGCGGTCGCCGTCGCCGTCGTTGGGATTGAAAGCCGCGACGAAACGGTCGTCGCGGAATTCGAGATGAGCGGCATCGGTCTGCGCCAGCCAGGAGAAGTTCGTCAATTGGGCGCTGGAGACCAGGCCCGGATTGTCGATCTCGAAGCCGGCCGGCAACAGGTCGGTGATCAGCAGTCGCGAAGGCCAGGTGTTCTGCTCGTAAACCTTGAGCACGACGACATAGCGTTCGTTCTGCTTGACCTCCGTCACGTTGGCCTCTGTGCCGTCTAGCTTGTAGTAGGTACGGCTGATGGTAAAGCCGTTGCCGCCGGCCGGCAGAGGCTGGATCGGCGAGGCCACGGTGGTGACGACCGCCTGCAGCGGATTTCTGCCGGTGTTGACGATGGTCAGCGGACTGTCGGCCAGGTCGCCACCAGCGATCTGGTCCGAATAGCCGCCGGCATGCGGTGCGCCGTTGACGGTCAGCGCGATCGAATCATTGCCGGCCTTCAGCGCGCGGGCCGCCAGCAGCATCCAGGACTCGTCCTGTGTGCTGGTCCACCTGGCGTCGGCGCGTTCCCTGGTCACTAGTTGGATCAGCGCCGGCACGATGGTCGGCACCGGCTTGCTTTCCGCGGCAAGCGCCAGGATCGCCGCGCCGTCGCGCAGCGGCGAGCCATAGTCGGACCGGTAATAGTCATATTCGGGCGTCGACTTGGCCAGTTGCAGCGCGGCCTGGAAGGTTGCCTCCGAGCGCTGGGTGTCACCGTAGAGCGCGAGAGACGCCGCCAACTGGGCGACGGCCATCGGGCTGGTAAAGGCTTCGAGCTGGGTGTCGGCATAATAACGCAGATCGCCGACCGAGGCCTTCTTGTTGCGGGCAAGCACATAGA
This sequence comes from Mesorhizobium sp. M1273, assembly GCF_040318195.1. NCBI lineage: Bacteria > Pseudomonadati > Pseudomonadota > Alphaproteobacteria > Hyphomicrobiales > Phyllobacteriaceae > Mesorhizobium > Mesorhizobium sp. M1273. The sequence continues at coordinate 57,107 of NZ_JAMYLV010000024.1, forward strand.
GCGCATAGGCGATCTCGCTGCCGCGATCCTGGACGTCCTGATCGTAGCCGATCGCGTTCTGCAGATTGCTCAGCGCCTGGTTCATCGCCAAAGCCGGCACGTCGTATTTCTGCTCGCGCGCCCGGGTCAGGAAATCGGTGACATAGGCGTCGAGCCACAGATCGCCGGAACCCGGACCCCACAGGCCGAAGCTGCCGGCCGATGCCTGGTAGCTCAGCACCTTGTAGATAGCGTCCTGGACGCGGCCATGCAGATCGGGGTCGCTGGCCATGCCGATGCCGGAAGCCATCTCGTTGACGTAGAGAAGCGGCATGGCGCGGCTGGTGGTCTGTTCGGCGCAACCATAGGGATAGCGGTCGAGCGTCATCAGCAGCGACGGTACATCGAAGGCAGCCGCCTGCGAAACGCCGACGCTGACCGAAGCGCCATCGAGCAGGCTTGCCGCCAGCAGTTCCTTGTCGACGCGCAGCGCGCCGCCATTGCCCTTGAGGTCGACGACCATGCGGGTGGTCACCGGCAGTTGCGCTGGGCGCACCGGCACATAGAGCGTCTGCTCGACAGCGGTGCCGTCGGCATGCGCAAGCTTGATGGTGATCGAGGCGTTGCCCGCGGTCCGCGCAATCAACGGCACGGTCAGCGTCTGCCGCTTGCCTTTGGCCAGCGTCAGCTTTTCAGGCAAGGCGGCACTGCCGGTAGACAGGTCGCCCGTCGTGTCGATGGTCAGCTTGTAGTCGCCAGCGGGGCCGTCGGTGTCGGCGACATCGAGCCGCATGACGGCGGAATCGCCGGGCGCCAGGAATCGCGGCAGGCCGGCGGTGATCACCACCGGATCGCGAACGATGACGTCGGACTGGGCATGGCCGACTGCTTCCTTTGTCCACGCGACGGCCATGACGCGCACGGTGCCGTTGAACTGCGGTATGTCGAAGTCGATCCGCGCCTTGCCGTCGGAGTCGAGCTGGACCGGGCCGGAGAAGAAGGCTACCAGCTTTTCGGTCGGCGGACTGCCTTGCGATTGCATGTTGGCGCCGTCGCCGCCGGTGCGCAGCTTACCGGTTGTGCCCAGCGAGCCGTCGATCAGCCGGCCATAGATGTCGCGAACCTCGAGACCGAGCATGCGCTGGCCAAAGAACCAGTTCTCCGGATCCGGTACCTTGTAGTTGGTCAGGTTGAGGATGCCGACGTCGACGGCCGCGACCATGACATAGGCGTTGGTGCCGGGCTGCACGCCGGCTACGGCCACCGGGATCGACAGCTGCTGGCGCGGCATGGTCTTGTCCGGCGGCGCCAAGCTGACGGCAAGCTTCCGCGAGCCGGGATCGAGCTTCAGCCATTTGACGCCGATGGCGCGCGCCGGCATACGCGTCTCTTGCGCATCGCCCGGCCTGAACAGCGTTGCCGTGACGTAGGCGCCGGCACCCCAGTCGTCGCCGACCGGGATGTCGACGGTGCTGCCGCCGGCCGGCACGCTGGCGGTGACGGTCTTCAGGAGCTTGTCGGCGCCGATGGTGACGAGCAGCTCGCCGGCAAAGTGCGGCGACACTTTGAGCTTGGCCACTTCACCCGCCGCATAGGTATCCTTGTCGAGGGCGATCTCTAGGCCGTCGGGCGTTTCGGTGGTGGTGGAACTGACATACCAGCCGGCGTCGAACTCGTAGCTGGTGGCCGGGCCTTCCGGATCCGCTGTCTCGATCTCGAGCCGGTAGCGGCCCCAGTCGACCGGCAGCGACACCGTCGCCTCGCCATCGGCGCTCAGGTCGACCTGGCCGTTGGCCACCGCCTTGGTGAAGGTGACCGGCTCATAGTTCCAGGAGTTGCTCGAGCGGTACCACTGGTAGCTGCGCTCGACCTTGACCAGCGACCACTGCGCGCCCTTCAGCGCCTCACGCTTGCCGTCTGGGTCGACAGCGATCAGGCTGAACTTGGCCGTGCCGCCTTGCGGCACCTCGTCGTCGTCGAAATCCGGGCGGATGCCGATCATGTGGCCCTGCGGGCGGATGCCGATATTCAGCGAGCGCTCGACGGCACGGCCGCCGGTTTCACGCATCCTGACAGTGACCTTTGCATCGACCAGCTTGGTGGTGGATGGCAATTGATCGACGGAGACCGGGAAAGTCGCCTTGCCGTCCTCGCCGACCACCGGCAGGCCGGTGAAGGGCGTCACCGTCGGTTCAGCCGACTGTTCGTCGGCCAGACCGAAAGAATAGCCTTTGAAGCGGTCCCAATCGCGGGCGGTCGACAGCGTCAATTCGCCTTCGAGCGCGAGGCCCGCGGCCGGCGCGCCGTAGAGAAAGCGGCCGTCGACGGTAATGTTGGCGGTCTCGCCCTGGGCGATCTCCTGCTTGTCGGAGGACAGGTCGAACTCGATGCGGTCCGGCACGAAGTCCTCGACCAGGAACATCTGGCTGGCGACCGCCGCCTGCTTGGGATCGGTATGGATCGCCACCGTCCAGGTGCCGCGCATGGCGTTGGGTTCCAGCGGCAGGTCGACAGCGTGACCGCCGGCCGATGCGCCGTCGCTGACGATGCGGCGGTCCTCGACGCCGTCGGGCCGCGAGAAGATGAAGGTCAGCGGCAGGTTCTCGACCGCCTTGGCGGCACTGTCGCGGGCAAGGGCCGCGACATGGACATCTTCGCCGGCGCGGTAGATGCCGCGCTCGGTCCAGGCATAGACGTCGAGCGCGCCAGGTGCCGGCCGTCCGGCGACGCCACGGTCGGACAGGTCGAAGCCGGCGCGGCCCATATCGAGGAAGACGAAATCGTCGTCGCCCTGTTTGGCCATCAGCACGGCCGGGGCCATGCCGCTGTCGCCGCGCGTCAGGCCGGGATTGAACACCGCCCGCCCTTCCGCGTCGGTGGTCGCGGTGCCGAGGATTTCATTGTTCCTGGCCAGCAGCGTCAGCTCGGCGCCGGCGATCGGCTTGGCGGTTGCGAGCGAACGGGCAAAGACGTTCAGCCCATCCTGTCCGGTATAGGTCGACAGGCCGATATCGGAGACGACGAACCATTGCGTGGCGTGCGAATCATAGTCGTCGCTGCGATCGTTGACGGCTTGTGCGGTCAGCACATAGACGCCGGGCTTGCGCTTCGGCAAAGCCTCGTCGATTGGGAAGGAGGTGGTGACTTCCTTGTTGAGGTCGTTGGCGATGTCGAGCTGGCCTTGCCAGACCGGCTCGCCCATCTGTTCGGAGATGTTCGAAATGTCGTAGCCGTCAAGCTGGCGCAGGAACTGATATCCCGACAGAAGCTGGGCCAGCGAGCGGTCGCCGATGCGGAAGAGCTTCATTTGGGCGGCATTCATGTTGACGGTGACGACCGGTATACCTCGGCGTGCGCCGGCGGGCAGCACGAAGCTGTCGCCGGTGAAGCGGGCCGAAGGCGCGCGGTCCTGCACGTAGATCGACAGAACCACCGGTGCCGCGGTGACCTCGCCAATGGCGGCCGGCAAGCCGGCGCGGAAGGTCACGTCATAATGTTGGCCGTGCTCGAGTCCTTCGACGCAGATCTGCTTGTCCTTGGCTTCGACGCCCTTGGGAGCGGCGTTGTCGACAGTAACGAACTGCGAGTAGTCGACGCCGGTCTTGACCAGTTCCTCGGAGAACTGCGCGCAGATGCGTGGCGCGCTGGTGTCGGCATCGACGGTATGATCGATGACGCGGAAGCCCTTGCGGGCCTTGAGATCCTGATAGGCGGCCCTGACTGCCGGCGAATTGACGAGAGCGAGGCTCGCCTCGTAGGCCTGCAGAGCCGGCCTGTAGAGATCGCGGCGATCAAGGCCGTCCCCGAGCAGCGCCAGCACGTCGGCGCGCGTCTTGGTGGTGCGCAGCAATTTGTAGGCGTTGAAGGCGGCGGAAGTGGCGTTCGCCGGCAGGGTCGACGGCTCCGAGCTGTTGGCGGTCGGATGGACGGCAAGCGTTTCGCGCGCCAGCTCGAGCCAGAGCTGGCCATCATCCGGCAGCACCGAAACCGCCGCTTCGTATTTGTGCATGGCCGAGCGATGGTCGCCCGTCAGCGCCGACCGTTCGGCGGCGGCCCTCAGCGCCGTCAGCCCCTCGGTCGGCTTGGTGTAGGTCGGGCCAGTGAGGTTGTTGCGGTATTGCTGGGCCTGGTCGGCCATCCAGTTGGGGAAGAAGGCGAGTTCGGGTGGCGCGCCGATGTCGGGATCGCCATCGATGTTGACGACCTTGCCGGCGACGGCGCCACCGAAGGGTTTCAACGAATTGTAATCGGATTTAAGGAAGCACCATTTGGCCTTGAGGTTGTAGGTGAAGGCGCGGCAGGCCGGGTCGCCGAGGCAGGTGGTCTTGCACTGGTCGAGGCTGACATTCTGGTCGGATCTGAGATCGAAACCGAAATAGTCGGAATTGTCCGATGTCACCACGCGCCGGGCTTCGGCCGCTTGCGCGACACCGCTCCAGGCAAAAAAGAGAAGGAAAAGAATCGATAGACCACGAGCCGCGCGCATTGCCATAAACCCCTCCAGACAAGTGCTTACGTCCAGAAATCTTCAAGCTTCAGTCGCGCTTGTCAACATCAGGACGCGGCAGGATCCGCCTGCCAACGGTTTGCTTTCCGGCCGGTGACCGGTAGTAGCTCCATAGGACAGGGGATCACGCTTTCTTGCGGCGACGCAGAAGGTGTGAGTTCCAAGCCCTGTCTATTTCAGCAATTGGATTGTGGCCCCTTTACGAGTGCTTCAGAACTTCATTCCAATTTTAGGTTTGCGAGCTAGGCTAGGAGCGTAATGCCGGCGTATGAAAGGCAGATGTCGGGAGGAACCGCGCCACGGCGCGCGCTTTCGCGCGCCCTGCTTTTCGCATTGTTGTGCTCTACGGCACTTGTTGCCGAAACCGGAAGTGCGGCAGCCTTCGAGATTTTCGGCATCAAGCTGTGGGGATCCAAAGACGAAGATGCCGATATCGTCGACCCGCTGCGCTATGCGGTGACGATCGAGGCGCCGGACGCCGACAAGGATCTCGCCGAGAAGCTCGAAAACGCCTCGGCGTTGAAGGCCGACGAGGAACACCCGGTATCCGGTTCTCTCGGCCTGCTGGCCAAGGCGCGCAGCGACCGTGAACAACTTGTTGCCGCACTCTACACTGACGCCCGCTACGAGGGTGTCGTCACCATCACTATTCAGGGCAAGCCGCTCGACGATCTGCCGCCCGATGCCGAGTTTTCGGGTCCGCAGCCGATACCGGTGGTGATAAGCATAGCAGCCGGGCCGAAATTCACGCTTGGCAACATCAGGCTGGAAGGCGATGCGGCGGGGCTGGCAAGTGCCGATTTCGGTCTGATCGCCGGCGGTGACGCCAGTTCGGGCGCCGTGCTCAAGGCCGAGGCGGCGATCGTGCGGGCACTCAAGCAAGAAGGCAGGCCGCTGGCCAAGGTGACGGGCCGCGAGATCGTCGCCGAGCACGCCGGTTCGACGCTCGACGTGACGCTTGCCGTCGCGGCCGGCCCGGTCGCCGGCTATGGCGACACCACTGTCGAGGGCACGGAAAAGGTCGACCGCGACTTCACCGAATATATGACCGGCCTTAAGCGCGGCCGCCAATATTCGCCCGATGAGATCGACGATGCGCGCGACCGGCTGCTCGGGCTCGAGGTCTTCAACAGCGTGACGGTGAAGGAAGCCGACGCACTCGACGCCGAGGGCAACATCCCGATCGGTGTCCAGGTAAGCGAACGCAAGCCGCGCTATTTCGGCATTGGCGGCAGCTTCTCAAACACCGAAGGGCTGGGCCTCGAAGGCTATTGGGGGCATCGCAATCTGTTTGGCCGCGCCGAAAAGCTGCGCATCGACGGCAAGATCAGCGGCATCGGCAGCAACGACTTGACCCAGCTCAATTACAATGCCGGCGTCATGTTCGAAAAGCCGGGCGTGGTCGGGCCGGCGTCGAAATTCATTGCCAGCGTCAATACCGTGCTGGAACACCCCGACGCCTACGACCATTTCTCGGTCAAGGGCAGCACCGGCCTATCCTACGAATTGGACAAGAAGCAGACGGTTTCCGCGCAAGTCGCGCTGGATTATTCGAGGATCCACGACGCTTTCGGCAAGCACACCTATCTGATCGCCAGCATTCCACTGCAATATGTCTACGACAATCGCGACAGTAAGCTCAATCCGACCCGGGGCTTCAGGGTGCTGGCCTATGGTGAGCCGAGCTACGACATTTTGGGCGGGGCTGCGTTTGTCAAGCTGAAGGGCGAGGGGTCGGCCTACCAGTCACTCGATTCGGCCTCGAAATTCGTTTTCGCCGAACGTGTCGCCATCGGCTCCATCATCGGCGCCAGTCTTCAAGATGTTCCGGCAGATCGACGCTTCTACTCAGGCGGCGGCGGTTCGGTGCGCGGCTATGCCTATCAAGGCATCGGCCCGAAGGACAGCAATGGAGAACCGATCGGCGGGCTTTCCTTCTTTGAGACCTCGGTCGAGATGCGCATCGCCGTCACCGACAAGATCGGCGTCGTGCCGTTCGTCGATGCCGGCACGGTGTCGACCAGGCAGGTCCCCGATTTTTCGGACATGAAGGTCGGCGCGGGTGTAGGCTTGCGCTATCTGACGGCGTTCGGGCCGCTGCGCGTCGACGCGGCGGTGCCTCTCAACCGCGGTCCTGACGATCCTCATTTCGGCATTTATGCCGGCATCGGCCAGGCATTCTGATGGCAATATTCAGGCGCATCCTCCGTATTCTTTTCTACACGCTGCTCATCGTCGTGGCAGCGGCGGTGGGGGCGCTCGTCGTGCTGACCAAAACCGAGCGCGGCCGCGAAAACCTTGCCGGCATCATCTCGACCATGGCCTCGACCGGCGACCGCAAGGTGACTGTCGTCGGCATCGACGGCATCTGGTCGGGCGCGCTGAGGGTCGATCATGTCGTTCTGGAGGATCGCGAAGGCGCCTGGATGGTGGCGCGCAACGTGGCCGTCGACTGGTCGCCGCTGGCACTCCTGTCGAAGAGCTTCAGCGCCGATCGCATTGGGGCCGAGCGTATCGAGTTGGCAAGGCTGCCGGTGGCCAATACACAGCCGAGCCAAAGCGGAGCGACGACGCTGCCGGTTTCCATCGACGTCAGGCAACTCGACCTTCCCGAAATCGCGCTCGGGCAGGCTCTGGCCGGCAGCGGTGTGGCCGAACTTGCAGCCAAGGGAGCGCTCAAGGCGGACGCCTCTCCATTGGCGATCGAGACCAACCTCAACATCGTTCGCCACGACGGCAAGCAAGGCACGGTCGACGCCAAAGCCCATTTCGCGCCGGCCGACAACAAGCTCGACCTCGACCTTAAGGCATCCGAGCCGGCCGGCGGCATCATCGCCAACCTGCTCAACCTGCCGGGCGCGCCGCCGGTCAACATTGTCGTTTCCGGCACCGGACCGCTCGCCAACTGGAATGGCATCGGGACCTTCGTTGTCGACGGCCGGATCGTCACCCAGCTTACCGGTCGCCATCAGCTCACCGACAAGGGTCATTATGTCGAGGCCAACGGCGATGGCGAATTCGAGCGCTTCCTGCCCGAAACCCTGAAACCGCTGTTTGCCGGCAAGACCACCTTCGACCTCGCCGGCACGGCGACCGCGGCCGGCGGCGTCGATGTCGAGCGCGCCAATATCGACAGCGGCGCCTTGCACGCGACCGCCGCCGGCATTGTCGATCCGAACGGCGCCAGCGACCTTTCGGTGAAGCTCGCCGCAAAGGGGCCGCCGATCGTGCTCAGCCTCGGCAGCGAGGCGCAACCGATAACCGTGGCAATCAAGGATGCCACGGCCCGCGCTTTCGGCGATGGCAAGGCGCCGATGGTGGATATCGGCGCGTCGCTGGTCTCGGTGGTGGCGGGCGGCACGCGGGTGGACGACCTGATCGGGCAAGTGCATTCCGATGGTTTCGACATCCAGAACCGTAACGGGCCGGTCACCATCAAGCTGACGGCGGCCGACCTGAACACCGACGTTGCGACTTTGGCGCCGCTGATAACGGGCAGGGTCAGCGCCGGTCTCGCCGGCTCCGTCAGCAAGGAACAGATTGTCGTCGACGAAGGCACGCTACGCAGCGACGCGCTCAATGCGTCCGTAACAGCCACAGTGGCGCTTGCCGATCTGTCAATGACGCTCAAGATGAATGCCGACGCGGCTTCGACGGCGCTGCCGCCGCAAATCAGCTCGGTTCTCGGCGAGCGCGTGCAGTTTTCCGCAACCGCGACACGCGACCCGGACGGTGCGTTCGCCGCCAACGCATTGCAACTCACCTCCGGCACGCTTAGCGCCAGCGGCACCGCCAGTGTGCAAGGCACCGATATCCGAGCCGATATCAAGGGTACGCTGGGCGACGTGTCGGTGCTGTCGCCGCTGGTCGGCGCCAACGTCGGCGGCGCCGTCGGTTTCGGGCTTACCGCAAGCGGCGCGCGCAGCGCACCGGATTTCTCGGTTTCGGCCAACAGCGACAGCCTGACGGCGTCCGGCCATACGGTGAAGCAGATCAGGCTGAGCGCGAGCGGCAAGGCCGATATCGCCAGTCCCGCCGCCGATGTCTCGCTGACCGGCTCGGTCGACGACCAGCCGCTCGACCTCAAGGCATCGCTGGTCACAACCGACGGCAAGCGCTCCATCAATGGACTTGCCGTCTCGTTAGCCGACAACAAGGTCTCCGGCGACCTCGGGCTCGACGACAACCTGCTGCCGCTCGGCACGTTGACCCTCGATGCCGCCGATATTGCTCCGCTGGCCGCACTCACAGGCCAGTCGGTAGCCGGCGACGTGCGCGGCACCATCCGCTTTGCGAACGACAACGGAGCGCCGACGGTCGCGATCGATGCGACGAGCACCGTGATTTCGCGCGGCGAACTGGCGGCGAAGACAATCGCCGTCAACGCGCTGGTCGCCAATTATCTCAAAGCACCGGCAATCGCCGGCAAGATCAAGGCCGACACGATCACCTCTGGACCCACGGTGATCAGCGGCATCGATGTCGACCTGAAGCGCGATGGCGACTGGACCGGCTTTAGCGGCGGCGCCACGGTCGCCGGCATTCCGGCCAGCGCGTCCGGGCGGGTCAGGGTTGCGAACGGCACCACCAGCATCGAGCTTGCCTCGGGCGAGGCGACCATCCGCGGCATCAAGGCAGCTGTCGCGCAGCCATCAGCGCTGACAATCGCCAATGGCAGGGTGAGCATAGAGAAATTGGCGCTCGGTGTCGGCGGTGGTTCGGTTGCCGTGTCGGGTACGGCCGGCCAGACGCTTGATCTCGCTGCCACCTTGTCGGCGGTGCCGGCAGCGCTTGCCAATGATTTTTCACCGGGTCTCGATGCCGTGGGCGTGCTCAGCGGCACCGCGCAGGTCACCGGATCGTCGGCTGCCCCAGATATTCGCTTCACCGCCCGGCTCAACGGCGCCGAAACCAGCCAGACCCGGCAGGCTGGGCTCGGGCCGCTGGATCTCGACGCAGCAGGCCGTTTCTCGTCGGCCAGCGGCCTGGCCATCGAGCAGGCGACGCTTGCCGGCGAGAAGATCTCCGGCAAGGCAGCCGGCACCATCAATCCGAACGGTGCCAGCGATTTTTCGCTCCACCTGGCCTCTACCGGTCCGAGCCTGCCGTTGTCGCTTGGCAGCAAGGAGAGCCCGATCAAGCTCGTGCTACAGGCGATATCGCTAACGGCGGCCGGGCAGGGCGCCCAGCCGAAGCTCGACATTTCCGCGACGCTGCCATCGGCCGCCACCAATCTAGCTATGATCGAGGGCATCACGCTTGCGCTGCACTCCGATCGCTTTGACGTGAAAGCCCGGAGCGGGCCGATCTCCGGCACCGTGACTGCCGAAAAAATCGGCATCGACAATCCGACTATCGCGCCGCTGATCGCCGGCAAGGTCACCGCCAAACTCGCCGGCAGCCTTGCCGCCGATGCCATCGTCATCGATAGCGGCACGGTGACCAGCGACGCATTGAACAGCGGCTTCAACGGGCGGGTCTCGCTGGCCGACGGCGCCATCGACCTCAATGTCAAGGCGGACGCCGCCTCGGCGGCGCTGCCGGCGGCGGTGCGTGGCGTGCTCGCCGAGCGAACGCAATTCAGTGCCGCGCTGAAGCGGGATGCCAACGGCAATGTCACCGCCAACGCGATCAGGCTGTCATCAGGCGCGCTGACCGCAGACGGGCAGGCGAGCCTTGCCGATAACAAGCTGAGCGCCGACGTCAAAGGCGCACTAGGCGACGTCTCGCTGCTATCCAAGGATGCCGGAGGCGCTATTTCTTTCGCGCTGAATGCGCAAGGCGCCAGTACCGCACCGGATCTATCGCTGACTGTCAACAGCGACAAGCTTTCGGTGGCCGCGCGTGAGATCACGGGATTGAAGCTCACCGCCACCGGCAAGGCTGATGCGGCCAACCCCGCCGCGAATGTGCAACTCACCGGAAACGTCGGCGGCCAACCGCTGCAGGGTAGTGCCGTGCTGGCGACATCGGACGGCAAACGCGCCATCAACGGGCTTTTGCTGTCGCTCGGCAAGAACCGTATTTCCGGCGACCTGGCGCTTGACGATGCCTTCCTGCCGGCCGGCACCGTGGCGCTCGACCTGCCCGATATCGGTCCGCTTGCGGCCCTGGCACTGGAAAAGGCCGATGGCGATGTGCGCGGCACGATCGCCTTCTCCAAGGCGGGTACCGTGCCGCAAGTCGCCGTCAAGGCGACGACGGCCTCGATCTCGCGCGGCGATGTCTCGGCCAAGGCCGTGAGCATCGATGCGCTGATCGCCAACTATCTGGCGGCACCGGTGATCTCGGGCAAAATCCGTGCCGACAGCGTAACTTCCGGCGGAACGGCTATTCGGGGCGTCAACGTCGATCTCAAGCGCGACGGCGAATGGACCGGCTTTTCCGGTGGCGCCACCGTCAAGGATATTCCGCTGAGGGCGGCCGGCCGGGTCAAGGCGGTCAAGGGCACGACGACGGTCGAACTTGCCTCCGGCGAGGCGACCATCCGCGGCATCAAGGCGGCCATCGCCCAGGCCTCGACCATCAACATCGCCAATGGAGTGACCAGCCTCGACAGGCTGGTGCTCAACCTCGGCGGCGGCACGGCGACGATCACGGGCAAGGCTGGGCAGGCGTTCGACCTCAACGCGACGCTGGCCCGCGTCCCGATCTCGATAGCCAACAGTTTTTCGCCGGGCCTCGATGCCGCCGGTTCCATCTCGGGCACGGTGAAGGTGACGGGCGCGCCGGCCAATCCGGCCGTTGCCTTCAAGATCGACGCCGCAGGCGTTCAGACGTCGCAGACCCGTGGTGCAGGTTTCGGCGGCATGGGCGTTTCATCCTCAGGTACGTATTCGGGCAACAGACTGACCTTCGACGCCAACATGAGCGATGCCGCCGGCCTCGGCCTCAAGGGCGGCGGCACGATGACGACATCAGGCGCGCCCACCCTTGATCTCAACTTTTCCGGCAAGGTGCCGTTCGCCTTCCTCACCAGGACACTCGCCGCGCAAGGCCTGTCCCTCAGCGGCACGGCCGACGTCGATGTGCAGGTGCGCGGCCCGGCGACGTCGCCGGTGATCTCAGGCACGGTCCGCACGTCGGGCGCCCGTCTGGTCGATGCGCGATCGGGGCTTGCGATCAACGACATCACTGCCGATGTCGCTATCGGCAATGGCGTGGCCAGGATCAACCGCCTGACCGGCACGCTGTCGACACGCGGCAGCCTTTCGGCCAGCGGCACCGTCGGCATCGATCCGGCAAAAGGTTTTCCGGCCGACCTGTCGGTCAAGCTCGTCGATGGCCGCTATACCGACGGCAAGGTGGTCACCGCCAATCTTGGCGGCGACCTGACCGTCAAGGGACCGCTCACCTCCGCGCCGGTGATTTCCGGTACGGTCAACCTGGCCAAGACCGTCATCACCGTACCCGAAAAGCTGCCCGGCTCGCTGGCCGAGCTCAACGTCAAGCACAAGAATGCGCCGGCCGCCGTGCGTGCGCAGGACAAGGCGTTGCGCCCGGCCGCTGCAAGCAGTGGCGGCGGCGGCAACGGCCTCAATCTCGACGTCACGGTCAATGCGCCGAGCCAGATCTTCATCCAGGGCAGGGGTGTCGACGCCGAGCTCGGCGGTTCGCTGCGGCTGACCGGCCCGGCATCGTCACCCCAGGCGGTCGGCACCTTCACCTTGCGGCGCGGACGGTTGACGATCCTTGCCAAGCGGCTGACCTTCACGGAAGGCACCGTCGGCTTTTCCGGCTCTCTGGTGCCCTACCTCAATCTCACGGCGCAATCGAAGACGACCAGCGCCACCGTGACTATCGTGGTGTCAGGCGAGGCGAACAACCCGAAATTCACCTTCTCCTCGGTACCCGCGCTGCCGGAGGATGAGGTGCTGGCGCAGCTGATCTTCGGCCGTTCGATGTCGAACCTGTCGCCGCTGCAGATCGCGCAGCTTGCCGAGGCTGCCGGACAACTGGCCGGCGTCGGCGGCTCGACCTCACTGCTGCAGAACCTGCGCAGCGCAATCGGCGTCGACGATCTCGACGTAATCACCGATGAACAGGGTGGCACCGCCGTCTCGGCGGGCAAGTATCTCAACGACCGTACCTATGTGACGATCCAGAAGGGCGACAGGCCGGGCTCGGGCAAGGCAACCGTCGATCTCGACGTTGGGCGCGGCGTCAAGCTGCGTGGCGAGGCAACCGACGCCGGCGAAGCAAAAGGCGGTGTTTTCTACGAACGGGAATATTGAAACCGGCCGTTCGCGCAGAACAACTGGTTGCCTGAGAACGAGTGGCGCAGCGGCGAATGTCCCAGTTTAATTGCCTGTGGGGATTTCGGACGAAATCCCTGGCGCAGTAGCAAATTTGCGCCAAGACTGTCGTTATCGCGCGAACCGCCCTGCTTTCAAAGTTGCACATTCCTTGGCATGTTCCCAATCCCTGCCGTCTTTGACATCATGGCGAGGATGCGGAATGTTAAAAGGCAGAAAGCCAACAATGGGAGTAAGTCATGACGATCTACAAGAGTAACGGCGACCGCGTTCCCGATCACATCCTGGCCATGGCCGAAGACGCCAAGGCAGGCAAGATGGATCGTCGCGAATTTCTAGCTCTCGCCAGCGTCTTCGGCGCGTCGACGGCGATGGCCTATGGCATGCTTGGCCTTGCAGACCCGACGCCGGCCAAGGCGGAAGAGGTCCAGGGCAAGAAAGGCGGCGTATTGAAGGTCGCGCAATGGATCAAGGATCCGAAGGATCCGCGCAAGGCCGACTGGTCGGAAATCGCCAATGCCGAGCGCCAGGCGCTCGAGCCGCTGGTCAAATACACCACCGAATACACGTTCCGCCCCTATCTGCTGGAGAGCTGGGACGTGAATGACGACGCTACCGAATACACGCTGCATGTGCGCAAGGGCGTCACCTGGAACAACGGCGATCCGTTCTCCGCAGACGACGTCATCTTCAACCTCAAGCGTTGGGCCGACAAGAAAGCCGAAGGCAATTCCATGCCCGGTCGCCTCGGTTCGCTGGTCAAGGATGACAAGCTGGATGAGAGCGCGGTTACCAAGGTCGACGATCACACGGTCAAGCTGACGCTCAGCAAGCCGGATATCGCCCTCATTCCCAACGTGTGCGACTATCCCGGCCTTATCGTCCACAAGACCTTCGACGAGAAGGGCGGCGACTTCAAGTCCTGCCCGATCGGAACCGGCCCGTTCGAGTTGGTCTCCTACGATGTCGGCCAGAAAGTGGTCTACAAGCGCCGCGAAGACAACAAATGGTGGGATGGTGACGTCTTCCTCGACGGCATCGAGTTCATCGACTACGGCACCGATCCGGCGGCGATGGTCAGCGCTTTCGAGGCAGGCGAGGTGCACACCAACTTCGAGACGTCGGCCGACTATGTGTCGATCCTCGACGGCATGGATTTGGTGAAGTCGGAGATCGTCACCGCCTCGACGATCGTCTGCCGTACCAATGTGACCAACAAGCCTTACGGCGACCAGAAGGTTCGCAACGCCCTGCAGCTCGCGGTCGACAACAATGTCGTCCTGCAACTCGGCTACGGCAATGCCGGCACGGTTGCCGAAAACCACCATGTCGCCCCGATCCATCCGGAATACTATGAATTGCCGAAGATTGCTCGCGACCCGGCCAAGGCAAAGGCGCTGATGGCCGAAGCCGGCCAGGCCGATTTCGAGCACGAACTGATCACGGTCGACGAAGACTGGCACAAGAACACAGGCGATGCGATCGCCGCGCAGATGCGCGACGCCGGCATCAAGGTCAAGCGTACGGTGCTGCCGGGTTCGACCTTCTGGAACGACTGGACGAAGTATCCGCTGTCGATGACCAACTGGAACATGCGGCCGCTCGGCGTCCAGGTTCTGGCGATCGGCTATCGCACAGGTGAGGCCTGGAACGAGACGGCCTGGTCGAATCCGGAGTGGGATGCCAAGCTCAACGCTGCGCTGGCAGTTGCCGACGCCGCCAAGCGCAAGGAAATGATGAAGGATATCGAGCAGATCCTGCAGGATTCCGGCATTATCATCCAGCCTTATTGGCGCAAGCTCTACAGCCATTCGGTCAAGGCGGTGCAGAACTACAAGATGCACCCGACCTTCGAGCGCGACTACGGCAAGGTCTGGCTCGACCAGGCCTGACCGGACGATCCGGAAGGGGGCGTCTCGCCCCTTTCCCTCGCTCTTTGCATGGTCCTTGGACCGGAAGTCGGCGCAGCAAAAAGTTGCGGACTCTTCGGCCTGGGTCTGCAATAAAAAGGGTATTGCATCTGGGACTGGTCTGAAGGCTTGTTCTGCCGCTGGCGGCAGCGCACGGCTTGCAAACCGGTTCCACCCCCCAACCCGACCGGCAGGGGACCGCCATGCTTTCTTTCGTTATCAGGCGTCTCGGCACCATGGCAGTGACGATGCTGTGCCTGACGATGATCGTCTTCTTCCTGGTCAATCTCGGGCCTAATCTGAAGAAGCTCGCGATCAGCCAGACCGAAATGCACACATCCGCCGAGCAGCTTGAGGCTTGGCTGGTCAACCATGGCTATCGGCAGAATTTCTTTATCCGCTACGGTCAATGGCTGGGCATCATGCCCAAGCAGCCGGTGACCGACCCGGCGACCGGCAAGCCCGCACAGCGTTTCTCCTTCTGCAACGATCCGGTCGTGCCGACATTCTCCGGCATCCTGCAAGGCGATTTCGGTTGCTCGACCAAGTTCAAGACGACGGTCGCTTCGAAACTCTTTCCGGCGCTCAGCGCCACCGGCATCCTGATGCTCTGCGTGCTGGCCGTAATGGTGCCGATCTCGCTTTTGATCGGTATTCTCGCCGGTATGCGCGAGGGTTCACGCACCGACCGCACATTGTCGGTGGCTTCGATCGCCTCGACGGCGACGCCCGAATATGTTTCGGGCGTCATCTTCACCGTGATCTTTGCCTCCTGGCTCGGCGTGCTGAACGGTTCGGCGGCCTCGGCCAGCCAGGGCATCACCTTCTATAATTTCACCTTGCCGGTGATGACGCTGGCGATCTACGGCATCGGCTACATCGCTCGCATGACCCGCGCCTCGATGGTCGAGGTGATGACCCAGCAATATATCCGAACCGCCCGGCTGAAGGGCCTCTCCTTCGGCAGCGTGGTGATAAAGCACGCTCTGCGCAACGCCCTGATCGCGCCATTCACGGTCATCATGCTGCAGTTCCCCTGGCTGCTCACCGGCGTCGTCATCGTCGAGGTGATGTTCCGCTACCAGGGGTTCGGCTACACCCTGGTCGAGGCCGCCGGCAACAACGACATCGATCTTCTGCTCGGCTGCTCGCTGGTCTCGGTGTTTATCGTCCTGATCACACAGCTCATCTCCGATGTCGGCTACGCGTTCCTCAATCCGCGCATCAGAGTTCAATAGGAGACCGGGCGGATGCAGGTCGAATATCTCAGCGCCTTCAACGTCGTACTCGGCGTGCTTGCCCGCTTCTGGCCGGTCTGGATCGCTCTCGCCCTGGTGATGGGGGCGAGCTTCGGCTACAAGAAGAAGCTAGGCCTTTACGGCCAGCTTTTCGACAGCGGCGTCGGCATCGTCGGCGTCGGCATCTGCCTGTTCTGGCTGTTTACGGCGATCTTCGCGTCGACTATCTCACCCTTCGATCCGCTCGCCCAAGTGCCGATCATGAAGGACGCGCTGCCGGGCGCAATCGAGCCGGCGTCGAAACTTGTATACTATTTCGGCGGCGACAAGCTCGCCCGCGACGTGTTCTCCCGCATGGTCTATGGCAGCCAGATCGTGCTGATCATCGCGCCGGCGGCGACCGGTTTTGCGCTGATGGTCGGCATTACGCTCGGCCTGCCGGCCGGCTATTATGGCGGCAAGATCGATACGGTGCTGTCCTTCCTCGCCAACCTTGTGCTGGCCTTCCCGGTGATCCTCCTGTTCTACCTGCTGGTGACGCCGGGCATCATGGACACGCCGATCCCCTACGCGATGGCAGGGCTGTTCTTCCTGTTTCCGATCATCTTCTTCAGTGTGCTGTTCTGGACACGCTACAAGAACCGCCCCGACCGCCTCTATATCCTGCTTGGCCTGACGTTGGTACTTGGCGGCTGGATCTATGCAGGCCTTGTCTTCGATGCCGATCCGTTCAAGATCATCCACATCGATCCCAACCAGCTCAACATCTTCGTGGCGGTGGTGTTCGCCTCCAGCCCCGGCGTGTTCCGCATCGTGCGCGGCCTGGTCATGGATATCAAAACGCGCGACTATGTTGCGGCGGCACAAACGCGCGGTGAATCGCCCTGGTACATCATGCTGTGGGAGATATTGCCCAATGCGCGCGGGCCGCTTATCGTCGACGCCTGCCTGCGCATCGGCTACACCACGATCCTGCTCGGTACGCTCGGCTATTTCGGGCTGGGACTGGCGCCGGAAAGCCCGGACTGGGGCACGGCGATCAAGGATGCAAGCCGGCTGCTGCGCTCCTTCATCCACCCGGCGCTGCCGCCGACGATCGCATTGATGTCGTTCGTGCTCGGCCTCAACCTCCTGGCGGATTCGCTGCGCGAACAGTCTATGAAGGATTGATGCCGGCAAAGATTGACGCCGGGAAGATCGATGCCGGGTTCGGCCCGACATGCCTGAAGAACAAGGATTGGAGCGACCCATGAATGAGGCAGTTCGAAATCCCGCCAAGCCGACGAATGGCCCGATCATCGAGATCGAGAACCTGTCGATCTCCTTCTTCACCCGCAAGGGCGAGATCCCGGCGGTCATGGATTTTTCCTGCACGGTCATGCCCGGCGAGGCGATGGGTATTGTCGGCGAATCCGGCTGCGGCAAGTCGACCGTGTCGCTCGGCATCATGCGCGACCTCTCCAACATCGGAAAGATCGTCGGCGGAAAGATCAAATTCCAGGGCAAGGACATGGGAGAATTGTCCGACGAGGAACTGCGCGCCATCCGCGGCAACAAGATCGCGATGATCTACCAGGAACCGATGGCCAGCCTGAACCCGGCGATGAAGGTCGGCCAGCAGCTGATGGAAGTGCCACTGATCCACGACAAGGTGTCGAAGGACGAAGCTTACAAACGCGCCTTGGAAATGGTGCGCGCGGTGAAGCTGCCGGATCCCGAGCGCATGATGCGTTCCTACCCGCACCAGCTTTCCGGCGGTCAGCAGCAGCGCATCGTCATTGCCATGGCGCTGCTGTCGAAGCCGGCGCTGCTTCTGCTCGACGAGCCGACGACAGCGCTCGACGTGACGGTGGAGGCCGGCATCGTCGACCTGGTCAAGGGGCTGGGCGAGAAGTTCGGCACCTCGATGATCTTCGTGTCGCACAACCTCGGCCTGATCCTGGAGACCTGCGACCGCATCACGGTGATGTATTCGGGCGAAGCGGTGGAGACCGGCAAGATCAAGGACGTCTTCGACCGGATGCGCCATCCTTACACGCAAGGCCTGTTCCGCTCGATCCCGTTGCCGGGCGCCGACAAGAATTCGCGGCCGCTGATATCCATCCCGGGGCAGTTGCCGCTACCGCACGAGCGGCCGAAGGGCTGCAATTTCGGCCCGCGCTGCCACCATTTCGTCGAGGGCGTCTGCAACGCCGCCGAAATTCCGATGATCGCGGTCGAAGGCCATGACGGGCATTTCTCGCGCTGTGTGCGCTTCAACGAGATCGACTGGGAGGCGCTGCCACCCGGCGCCAAGAAGGTCAACGAGCGGGTGGTGCCCGGTGCGCCGGTGCTCCAGATCGAAGACCTCCGGAAGTACTACAAGGTCGGCGGCAGCGAAGTGTTCGGCTCGAGCGAGGGCCGTGTCGTCAAGGCCAACGAGACGATCTCGTTCATGGCGCGCGAATCCGAGACCGTCGCGATCGTCGGCGAATCCGGCTGCGGAAAATCGACCCTGGCCAAGGTGCTGCTCGGCCTCGAAACGGCAAGCTCCGGCCGCGTCAAGCTCGGCAATAAGGAGATCCAGTCGACCGGGATCGAGAAGCGCAGCGTCGACACGGTGTCGTCGATCCAGATGGTGTTCCAAAATCCGTTCGACACGCTCAATCCCAGCCATTCGGTCGGTTCGCAGATCATCCGTACGCTGGAAAAGTTCAACGTCGGCGACACGGTGGCCGACCGCCGCAAGCGAATGCTGGAATTGCTCGACCTGGTGAAGCTGCCGAGGGCGTTCGAGTCGCGCAAGCCGCGCCAGCTTTCAGGCGGCCAGAAACAGCGCATCGGCGTTGCGCGTGCCTTTGCCGGCGACGCCAAGGTGGTGGTGGCCGACGAGCCGGTCTCGGCACTGGATGTGTCGGTCCAGGCCGCGGTGACCGAGCTCTTGATGGACATCCAGCGCAAGAACAAGACGACGATGCTGTTCATCAGCCACGATCTGTCGGTGGTGCGCTACATCGCCGACCGCGTCGTCGTCATGTATCTCGGCTATATCGTTGAGCAAGGCACGACCGACCAGATATTCGCGCCGCCCTATCACCCCTATACCGAGGCATTGCTGTCGGCGATCCCGATCGCCGACACAAGCGTGGTCAAGAAGCACATCGTGCTGGAGGGCGACATCCCTTCGGCGATGAACCCGCCGTCCGGCTGTCCGTTCCAGACGCGCTGCGGCTACAAGAAACTGGTGCCGGACAACCTTTGCGAAACCATGGTGCCGCCAGTCAAAAATCTCGGCGACGGCCATATGAGCCTGTGCTGGCTGTCCGACGACGTGCTGGCGAAAATGGAGCCGGTGATCAAATTCGACAAGGAGCACGCCGCAAATGAGGGCGTGCCGGATGATGCAAACCACGGTGTTGGCCCGGGCTTTGCCGGAGATCCGCCCAAGCGCCCGCATGGAAAGACTGGCAGCGTTGAAGCCGATGCCGAGGGCCAGGCAGTGGAGAATGCCGAAGCGGTCGCCAAAGCCCGCCGTCACGAGGTTCGCGACGAGGTTTCAGAGACCGGCACCTCAAGCTCTGCCGACAGCGCGGTGGCACCAATCATGCCGCCGACTGTCGGCGACGGCCGACAGGCCGAGGACGCCACGCGCAAGCCGCGCAAACCCAAGGGCGGCTGAGAGCCGTTAATAGGCTAGACTAGGGCGCGCATTGCCGTAGCTGCGCGGCGTAGTCCTGCGCCATCTGTTCGGTGGCATGCGCATAGCGCTGCACGTCGGCGTCGCCGCGATTGCCGCGCTTATAGGCATTCCAGCCGAGATAGTAGGCGAGATACAGATTGTAGGTGTCGTTGCGGGCGACGCCGAGGGTCTCGGCGGTCTTGGAATGATACCAGCCGACGAAATCGACGGCATCGGCAAACCTGGTGCGGCGCGCCGCCCAGCTGCCGGTCTCGTTCTGGTATTGCGCCCAGGTGCCGTCGAGCGCCTGCGAGAAGCCGGTGGCGCTGGAGATATGTTTCCAGGGAATGAAGCCCAGCAGCTTGGTGCGCGGCGGCCTTGCGTTGCTCTTGAAGCCGGATTCCTTGCGCACCGTCGCCATCAGCACGGGAACCGGCACACCGTATTTCTGCTCGGTCCGTTGTGCCGCCGCCTGCCAATTGTCGAACCAGCCGTCATTCTGGTCGAAAACGGCGCACACATCGTTGATATGGTTCGGTGGCGTCGCGCAGGCCGAAAGCGCCAGCGGCGCGGCAATCGCTATAATTTTACTAAAACTCGACCTACGCATCGGAAGAGCATTAGGCCGAAAACATAAAAGGAATCTTGCTGTCTTCCTTAACGGCTCATCGGCCGCTTTGGCCGACACTGAGCAGGTATAAACATTCCGACGTTTGTTGTCGCTTTTACCGATGTGAAATTCCCGGAATGCCGCCTTGGCTAAAATCACGCCCGCAGGTGGCGGATTCTTGACAGCTCGATCCTCGTGCCGGCGCTTTGATGCGCGGCATGAGCGAACCAAGACGCAAGCGCGGCGCCGAGCGAACCAGCAACAGGGGACCGACCGCCATCCCGCAACTGCCGCTCAGGCGGGTGACAAATCCTTATCCGCCGATGGCGATGCTCTCGGCCGACCAGATCGAGGCGATCCACCAGGCGTCGATGCATATCCTGGAGAATTTCGGCATCGAGGTGATGAGCCCGCGGGCGCTGTCGCTGTTCGAGAAGGCCGGGGCCAAGGTCGATCATGCCACGATGAACGTCCGCATCGATCGCGGCATGATCGAGGAAGCGCTGAAGACGACGCAGTCCAGTTATACGCTGACGCCGCGCAATCCCGCCCATGCCGTCCACCTCGGCGGCAATACCATCAACTTCACGCTCGTCGCCGGGCCGCCGAATGTGCACGACATGGAGCGCGGCCGCCGTGCCGGCAATTTGCGCGATTATTCCGATCTCGTCCGGCTGGCGCAGCATTTCAACTGCATCCACATGCTAGGCAACCAGGTCTGCGCGCCGGTAGAATTGCCGGCGAATTCCCGTCATCTCGACACCTATTTCGCCAATCTGACACTGACCGACAAAAGCTTTCACGTCTCGGCCATCGGCCGCGGCAGGGCGCTCGACGGCATCGAAATGATGGCAATCGCGCGCGGACTGACGCTTGATGAGATGCGCCACGATCCCGGCGTCACCACGATCATTTCGGTCAATTCGCCGCGCCGCTTCGACGAGATGATGGCCGAGGGGCTGATGACGATGGCCGAGTTCGGCCAGTCGGTGGCGGTAACGCCATTCACGCTGATGGGAGCGATGAGCCCGGTGACGCTTGCCGGCGCGCTCGCCCAGCAGAATGCCGAGGCGCTGTTCGGCGTGGTGCTGACGCAGCTCGTCCGCCCCGGCGCGCCGGTGATGTATGGCGCCTTCACCTCCAATGTCGATATGAAATCGGGAGCGCCGGCGTTCGGCACGCCTGAAAATACCAAGGCGAATATCGCGTCCGGACAGTTGGCGCGGCGTTACAACCTGCCTTATCGCACAACGCCGGGCTCGGCTTCCAATGCCGCCGACGCGCAAGGCGCCTATGAGACGCTGATGGCGCTGTGGGGCGCGGTGCTCGGCCATGGCAACCTCGTCTACCATGCCGCCGGCTGGCAAGAGGGCGGACTGACAGCGTCGTTCGAAAAGTTCATCATCGACGTCGAGATGATCCAGCACATGATGGAGTTTTTGCGCCCGATCGAGGTCAACGAGGCCGAGCTTGCCGTCGAGGCTCTGGGTGCGGTTCCGACCGGCGGCCACTTCTTCGGCGAGCCGCACACGCTGGAGCGCTACGCCACGGCCTTCTACCAGCCGATGCTGTCCAACTGGCAGAATTTCGAGGCTTGGCAGGAAGCTGGTGGGCTAGACGCCACGGCGCGAGCGACGAGGCTGTGGAAGAAGGCGCTGGAGGACTATGTCGAGCCGGTGATGGAAATCTCCAGACGCGAGGCGCTTGAGGCGTACGTGGCCAAGCGCAAGGAAGCGATCGGGGTGGGCGAGCCTTAAGCGCCGCTCGTCTTGTTCGGCTTCATTCTCTTCTCCTCCAGAATCATGAAACCCATCCAACTCTTTGAAACGACGAGAATCCCATGAAATCGCATGCAAAGGTCGTTGTTATCGGCGGTGGCGTTGTCGGGTGCTCCGTGCTGTTCCATCTGGCCCGGCACGGCTGGACAGACATCGTGCTTCTGGAGCGCGATGAATTAACCTCCGGCTCGACCTGGCATGCCGCCGGCGGCATGCACACGATCAATGGCGATCCCAATGTCGCCAAGCTGCAGAAATACACAATCTCGCTCTACAAGGAGATCGAGGAACTGTCCGGCCAGGCGACCGGCGTGCATTTGACTGGCGGCGTCTTGCTGGCAGCGACGGAGGCGCGGCTCGACTGGCTGCGCGGCGTCGTCGCCAAGGGCCGCTATCTCGGCATCGAACTCGAGGAGATATCGCCTGATGAGGCGGCCGAGCTGATGCCGTTGCTCGTTCCCAAGCAGTTCGTCGGTGCCGTGCGCAACAAGGAGGACGGTCATCTCGACCCGTCCGGCGTTACCCACGCCTACGCCAAGGCGGCGAGGAAGCTTGGTGCCGAGGTCGAGCGTTTCACCAAGGTCGAGGACATTGTGCGGCGCGCCGACGGGTTGTGGCGCGTCATCACCAACAAGGGCGAGGTTGTGGCCGAATATGTCGTCAATGCCGGCGGCCTGTGGGCGCGTGAGGTCGGCCGCATGGTCGGGCTGGAGCTGCCGGTGCTGGCGATGGAGCACATGTACCTGATCACCGAGGACATGCCGGAGGTCGCCGCCTGGAACCAGAAGACCGGCACGGAGATCATCCATGCGGTCGACTTCGACGGCGAGCTCTATCTGCGCCAGGAACGCGGCGGCATGCTGATGGGCACTTATGAAAAGGCCAACAAGCCATGGTCCGAATTCCAGACGCCATGGAATTTCGGCCACGAACTGCTGGAGCCCGATATCGACCGCATCGCACCGTCGCTGGAGGTTGGCTTCCGGCATTTCCCGGCGTTCCAGAACACCGGCATCAAGCAGATCATCAACGGACCCTTCACCTTCGCGCCGGACGGCAATCCGCTGGTCGGGCCGGTGCGCGGCCTGCCGGGGTTCTGGGTGGCCTGTGGTGTCATGGCGGGATTCTCGCAGGGCGGCGGCGTCGGCCTGGCGCTGTCGAACTGGATGATCGAGGGCGATCCCGGCGCCGACATCTGGGCGATGGATGTGTCACGCTACGGTGACTGGGCCACGATGGCCTATACCAACGCCAAGGTGCGCGAGAATTATTCGCGGCGGTTTTCGATCCGCTTCCCGAACGAGGAACTGCCGGCTGGGCGACCGCTCAAGACGACGCCGGTCTATGGTCTGTTGTCGGCCGAGGGCGCGCAATGGGGCGTCGCCTATGGGCTGGAAGTGCCGCTGTGGTATGCGCCCGAAGGGGTCAAGGACGAATTCTCCTGGCGCCGCTCGAGCGACTTCGAGCATGTCGCGAAAGAAGTGGAGACGGTTCGGCAACGCGTTGGTCTGTCGGAAATCTCGTCATTCGCCAAATACAGAGTGACCGGTGAGGGCGCAGCAACCTGGCTCGACAGTATGCTCGCGTGCAAATTGCCAAGGCCCGGCCGCATGACGCTGGCGCCGATGCTGAAGGAAGACGGCAGGTTGATCGGCGATTTCACGCTGGCCAATCTCGGCGGTCCAAATTCTGCAAGCAAGGATTGGTTCCTGGCCGGCAGCGGTGTCGCCGAGCAGTACCACATGCGCTGGTTCGAAGCGCATCTGCCGAAGGACGGCTCTGTTAGCATCGAGGCGCTGGGAGCAAAACTCACCGGCCTGTCGATCGCCGGACCGAGCGCGCGGAACCTTCTTGAAAAGGTCACACGATCTGACGTGTCGAATACGGCCTTTCCGTTCATGGCCATCAGCAGGATGGATATCGGCATGGCACCGTGCCTGGTCGGGCGCGTCAGCTACACCGGCGACCTCGGCTACGAAATCTGGGTGGCGCCGGAATATCAGCGTGCCGCCTATCAGGCGCTGATGGCGGCGGGCGAGGAATTCGGCATCGGCCTGTTCGGCTCGCGCGCGCTCAATGCGCTGCGGCTCGAGAAGAATTACGGCTCATGGGCGCGCGAATACCGGCCGATCTATGGGCCGCTGGAGGCCGGCCTCGACCGCTTCGTCGCCTATGGCAAAGAGGCCGATTTCATCGGCAAGCAGGCAGCACTGGCAGAGCGCAAGCAAGGCGGCAGACTGCGGTTGCGGGCCTTTGTCGTCGATGCTGCCGATGCCGACGTCATCGGCGACGAGCCAATCTGGTATGGCGGTGCCGTGCGCGGCTGGGTCACGTCGGGTGGCTACGCGCATCATTCAAAAAAGTCCGTCGCCATCGGTTACGTGCCGAAAGAGATCGCCGATGAGGCCAACGGTTTCGAGATCGAGCTATTGGGCAAGCGTTACGCCGCACGTATGCAGCAGACACCGCTGTTCGACGCCAATTTCGAGCGGATGCGCGGTTGAGGAACCGAGTGGCATGGCGAAGTCGCCGTGCCGGTGGCACGATGAAAGGGGGAGGACGATTTCGCGATAGTGAAAATTCTTTCGCGCGGTGACCTTTGGTTTTATTGTCGAGCTGCGGCGGAAGGCTGGGCAATTGCTTCGGAGGTCCACCATGCCCGATGTGTATGCGCAGATCACAACCGCTGATCCGGCTGTTGTCGCGGTTCTTATCAACGCGATGGAGTTGCGGGCCGCAGACCCGCGCCAGAAGGCAATCCGCCACTCGTTTTTCTCCTCGATCGATTTTCCGGAAAGGGCACGCGTCCTCGAAGGCGGCTGCGGCTCGGGACCGATCAGTCGCGAGCTTGCGCGCTGGCCGGGGGTGAACGAGGTTGTTGGGCTCGATCCGTCGCCGATATTTCTGGCGAAGGCGCGCGAGCTTGCCGCGGATATCCCCAACCTGAACTTCGTCGAAGGGGATGCCAGGTCGCTGCCGCACGAGGACAACTCGTTCGATGTGGTCATCTTCCATACCTGCCTGACCCATGTGCCCGGTCCCGAAAAGGCCCTGACGGAATCGTTGCGCGTGCTTCGCCCAGGCGGCTGCCTGGCGATCTTCGACGGCGATTACGCGACGACGACGGTCGCCATCGGCGATCATGATCCGCTGCAGGATTGCGTGGATGCCGCAATGGCGGCGCTGGTGAATGACCGCTGGCTGACGCGCCGGCTGCCGCTGCTGGCGAAATCGGCGGGCTTTGTCGTCGAAAAATTCGACAGCTACGGCTACGCCCAAATTGCCGCGCCCGACTACATGCTGACTCTGGTCGATCGCGGCGCCGATATTCTGGCCGGCTGGAAGCGACTCGACAAGGCGCTTGGCGACGGGCTGAAGCACGAGGCGCGCCGGCGTGTCGAAGCCGGAGAGTTCTTCGGGTTCATCGCCTTCGCGGGCCTGATTGCGCGCAAGTCGGCCTGAGCGCGCGCTGATCCGCCCGGCTACGATGTTTTGCGGTTGTCCAGTGCCAGGGCGCCGGGGCCGGCGAATACCAGATAGAAGAAGATGAAGCAGAAGGAGATCGCGGCATCGCCGCCATTGTTGACCGGGAAGAAGCTCTGCGGCATGTGCGCCATGAAATAGGCGATCGCCATCTCGCCGCTGAGAAGGAATGCCACCGGCCTGGTGAAAAGCCCCAATACCAGCAGGATGCCGCCTCCGAATTCCAGGATGGCCGCGGTCAGCGATAGCCCGCTCATGGTGCCGGCATGGTCGCCGACGGGGAAATTGAACAGTTTCTGGGTGCCGTGCTCAATGAACTGCAGCGCCGTCATGATGCGCAAGGCGGCAAGGGCGAACGGTTGATATCCGGCGAGGCCTTCGAAAAGCTTCATCTACGACTCCATTTTCACCTAGCCCGGCCATAGGTCATCGCCAAAGGCCGGACCATTCACATAGTCCGGCCTTCATTCAACTGTCGGTGAGTGAGTCGTGAGGCGTGCTGCAGCCTTGGGGCCGCACGATGGCGGCCCCGCAATTGGCGCGGCCTGTTACCGCGTCGGTGCCATTAGCGCGAAATGGGCGCCTTGCGGATCCGTGCACTGTACGATCCAGCTGCCGCCGGGGACCTCCATCGGACCCATCAGGATCTTGCCGCCATTGTCGGTGACGCGCTTGGCTGCCGCGTCGATGCCGGGCACGTTGAAATAGAACTGCCAGACCGGCGCCGGGATCTGCTCGGGCTTGTTCATCATGCCGCCAACGGGCTCGCCGCCGAAGGCGAAAAGCTGGTAGACGCCCATCGGACCCATATCCATGGCGTCGCCCTTCTCCCAGCCGAACTGGCTGGAATAGAAATCGAACGCCGCCTTCCAGTCTGACGTGTAGAGCTCATGCCAGCCGATGTTGCCGGGGGTCGCCAACGATAGCGGCGGCTGGTCGGGGCCGCTGGGCTGCAGGAAGTTGAACATCGCACCTTGCGGGTCTGCAACGACGGCGAAGCGGCCGACGCCAGGAATGTCGTCGGGCTCGCGGTGAACCGCGCCACCAGCCTTCTTGAGGGAGGCCGTTGCGGCATCGACGTCCCTGGTGAGGATATAACCGACCCAGGCCGGCGGCATGCCCATCCTGCGCGCGTCATCGGGCAGCGTCATCAACCCACCGACGCCGCGCTCGCCGACATTCATGACGATATAGCGCGGCATACCCTGGGCCCCTTCGAAAGGCTGCCCCCTCCAGCCCACCACGGAGGTGTAAAACGCCTCGGCGGCGTCGAGATCGGTGGTCATCAGCTCGTACCAGAAGAAGGGCATCGGGGACTGTGGCATTGTCGTGCTCCTTGCGGTTTGTACATCGATCATGCGCGATTCCATTCTAGGACGATCTTCACGACGAAAATCCGACAGCCAACCAAAAAAGATGACGGCAAATTGGAAATGTTACCGAGTTGCGCGCCCTGCGGTTTTCGACTTTGGTCGCAGTCAACGAGGGGTTGTTGATCCATGCGCCGGATGTCGCTCACTTCCCTGACCAGAGCGGACCATCCCAGTCTAAAGCCTATCCCGCTGCCCGGAATGGTTGCGGAAGGCGTGGTGCGAAGCGAGGGGTCAGATCCAAGCAGCTATGGCTTCACGAGCAATCACCTCTACCGTGCATTCGAGACTGAGCAATAGGAAATGCGAACAGTCGTCTGTCGGCCCGGGTATTGATCGCAACCAGTGCGAGTTCTCGACTCGGAGGAGGGGCCATCTGTAGGAGGCTTGCCCGCCAGAGCCAATCAACGGGATTGAGCTGCTAGCGCTGACATGGGTCACTCCCAACATGTCGTCATGAGCCGAAAGTGCTAGCACTCCGTGGAAGTTGATCTTCAGGGTTCGTTCGGATGCCCCGATGAAGAAGTCGCCTTCGACGGCCAATTCAAAGTAGTTGTCGGATTTCAGACGCCACACCTGACAGGCAGCCAGCGGTAATTCTTCCACAGGCTCCCACCGCTGAACCGCCTCCTGAACAATGTCCATCACCTTCTCCAATGTTTGAAAATCGCGCACGATGCTCAAGCGCCTACCGCCCCGTAAGCGCTTTCGAACAGCTTGTCGCCACTGGTAGCCAATTCTGGGCGCCGCATCCATTGAGGCGCAACGGACGGCGCTCAAAAACATGAGTGCATTTATCATATTTTTATCGAGAGGTTTCAGCGGTTTGCGCCGAAAATTGACCAATTGATAAAAAAACAAAACGTGCTAGCCTTCCCCAAAACAAGAACATGGGGAACTGACGATGCCAGAAGGCCAGTTCAAGCAAGGCATTGCCGGCGGGCGGCTCTCGCCGGACCAATATGCCGACAATTTCGCCGACCTGCACCCGCCACTCGATCATCACGAGGCGCTGGTCGAGTCCGACCGCTGCTATTTCTGCTATGACGCGCCTTGCATGAATGCGTGTCCGACCTCGATCGACATCCCGCTGTTCATCCGCCAGATTTCGACGGGCAATCCGATCGGCTCAGCCAAGACTATTTTTGACCAGAACATTTTGGGCGGCATGTGCGCCCGCGTCTGCCCGACCGAGACGCTATGCGAAGAAGTCTGCGTGCGGGAGGTGGCCGAAGGCAAGCCAGTGCAGATTGGTCGCCTCCAGCGCTACGCCACCGATGTCGCTATGGCCGAAAACAAGCAGTTCTACAAGCGCTCCGAACCGACCGGCAAGACGGTCGCCGTGGTCGGCGCCGGACCGGCCGGGCTTGCGGCCGCGCATCGGCTTGCCCGCCACGGCCACGACGTGACCATCCTGGAAGCCCGGCCGAAGCCTGGCGGCCTCAATGAGTACGGTATCGCCGCCTATAAAAGCGTCGACAATTTTGCCCAGGCCGAAGTCGACTATGTCACGTCGATCGGCGGCATCGACATCCAGAACGGCAAGGCGCTCGGCCGAGATTACCAGCTGTCGGACCTGACCAGGAATTACGATGCGGTGTTCCTCGGCATGGGGCTTGCCGGCGTCAATGCCTTGCGAGCGGATGGCGAGGAGGCGCAAGGCGTCACCAATGCCGTCGAGTTCATTGCCGAGCTTCGTCAGGCCAGTGATCTGGCCAGCCTGCCGGTCGGCCGGCGTGTTGTCGTCATCGGCGGCGGCATGACGGCGATCGACGCGGCGGTGCAATCGAAGCTGCTCGGAGCCGAAGAGGTGACGATCTGCTATCGGCGCGGCCCGGAGCACATGAATGCCTCCGAATTCGAGCAGGATCTGGCTGCCGCCAACGGCGTCATCATCCGGCACTGGTTGCAGCCGAAGCGGGTCATTGCCGATGCCGGCAAGGTGTCGGCGATCGAGCTCGAATACACCGCGATGGACAGCGACAGGCTCGTCGGCACCGGCGAGCGGCTGACGCTCGTCGCCGATCAGGTGTTCAAGGCGATCGGCCAGAGCTTTGTCCCGGCTGCGCTCAACGGCAGCGGTGCGGAGGTCGCGCTGGAAGCCGGCCGCATCAAGGTCGATGCGGAAGGGCGCACCTCGCTGGCCAATGTCTGGGCTGGCGGCGACTGCATTTTCGGCGGCGACGACCTGACTGTTTCAGCCGTCGCGCAAGGCCGCGATGCGGCGGAGAGCATTCATCGGGCACTGACCTCGAACGGGAGGGCATGAGCATGGCAGACATCCGCAACAATTTCGTCGGCATCAAGTCGCCGAACCCGTTCTGGCTGGCTTCGGCGCCGCCGACCGACAAGGCCTACAACGTCATTCGCGCCTTCAAGGCGGGCTGGGGCGGCGTGGTATGGAAGACGCTCGGCGAAGAGGGCCCGCCGGTGGTCAACGTCAACGGTCCGCGCTACGGCGCGATCTGGGGCGCCGACCGTCGTCTGCTCGGCCTCAACAACATCGAGCTGATCACCGACCGCGACCTGCAGGTCAATCTGCGCGAGATCAAGCAGGTCAAGATGGACTGGCCCGACCGGGCGATCGTCGTCTCGCTGATGGTGCCTTGCGATGAGCATGCCTGGAAGGCCATCCTGCCGGTAGTCGAGGAGACCGGCGCTGACGGCATCGAACTCAATTTCGGCTGCCCGCATGGCATGTCGGAACGCGGCATGGGTGCGGCGGTCGGCCAGGTGCCGGAGTACATCGAAATGGTGGTGCGCTGGTGCAAGGCCAACACCCGCATGCCTGTCATCACCAAGCTGACGCCCAACATCACCGACATACGCAAGCCGGCACGCGCTGCGCTTGCCGGCGGCACCGACGCGGTGTCGCTGATCAACACCATCAATTCGATCACCGGCGTCAATCTCGACAATTTCGCACCGGAGCCGACGATTGACGGCAAGGGTTCGCATGGCGGCTATTGCGGCCCGGCGGTGAAGCCGATCGCCATGAACATGGTGGCCGAGATCGCGCGCGACCCGGAAACGAAGGGCCTGCCGATCTCCGGTATCGGAGGCATCACCACCTGGCGCGACGCCGCCGAGTTCATGGCGCTTGGCGCCGGCAATGTGCAGGTGTGCACGGCGGCGATGACCTATGGCTTCAAGATCGTGCAGGAGATGATCGCCGGCCTGGAAAACTGGATGGACGAGAAGGGCCATGCCTCGCTCGACGACATCATTGGCCGCGCCACTCCCAACGTCACCGACTGGCAGTATCTCAACCTCAACTACATCGCAAAGGCGCATATCGACCAGGAGGCCTGCATCAAATGCGGCCGCTGCCACATCGCCTGCGAGGACACCTCGCACCAGGCGATCACCGCAATCGTCGACGGCGTCAGGCATTTCGAGGTGATCGAAGCCGAATGCGTCGGCTGCAATCTCTGCGTCAACGTCTGCCCGGTCGAGAACTGCATCACCATGGAGCCACTGGCGGTTGGCGCGATCGACGAGCGCACTGGTAGGCCAGTGTCGCCGATCTATGCCAACTGGACGACGCATCCCAACAATCCGATGGCCAAGGTGGCGGCGGAATAGCATTGCGAAAAAAGCGGCGTCCATGGGCGCCGCTTTTTGACTTTCCTATTGCGGATAAAAGATATCCAAGATAATCTATATCCATGAACAGGAGAGCGAAATGAAGCTGGGCGAAGGCGTCGAAGCGGCCATCCACTGCGCCGCGATGCTCGCCGGCGTTGATGGCGCCGCGACCTTGCCAGGTGCTGCCATGGCCGAGGCGTTCGGGCTGTCGCCGAGCTATCTGCTTAAGCATCTCAACGCGCTGACTGCGTCCGGCATTCTGGAATCAGTGCCGGGGCCGTCCGGCGGCTACCGGCTGGCGCGGCCGGCGGAACGCATAACGCTGCTCGATATCGTGCTGGCCGTCGAGGGGCGTGAACCGGCGTTCCGCTGCGCCGAAATCCGCCAGCGCGGCCCAGCGAAGCTCGATGCCTCGGTCTATGTCAAACCCTGCGGCATCAACGTAGCCATGCTGAAGGCCGAGCGTGCCTATCGCGCCGCGCTCGCCGACGCCCGGCTGTCCGACATCGTTGCAGAATACACGGCCGATGCCGATCCCCGTTCGGTCGCCGCGAACTGCGCCTTCGTCGAGCGCCATCGGCGGCCGCAGAAATCAAGTTCAACCAAGCAAGCATGAAAGGCTACAGACGATGAAACAGAGGCTGCAATTTTTCGGCGCGGCGCCGGAGATCATGAAGGCGGTGTCGGCGCTCAACAAGGCAGTCGACGAATGCGGGCTCGAAAAAAGCCTGTTGCATCTGATCAAGCTCAGGGCGTCGCAGATCAACGGCTGCTCGTATTGCGTCGAGATGCATAGCCGCGAAGCGCGCCGCGACGGCGAAAGCGAGCAGCGGCTCTATCTCGTCTCCGCCTGGAAGGAATCGCCGCTGTTTTCAGAGCGCGAACGCGCGGCCTTGGCCTGGACCGACGCGCTGACCAGGATCGCCGACAACGGTGTTTCGGACGAACTCTATGCAAGGACGCTTGAGCATTTCTCGGAACAGGAGCTGGTCAAGCTGTCGGTTGCGCTCGGCATGATCAACACCTGGAACCGGCTTTGCGTTCCGTTCCATGCAATCCATCCGATGCCAGCGGTCATGGCCGCTTGAGGACCAGGCGCGGGGGGCGGGGGGGGGCGCGCCCGAGTGGAAGAAGCCCACCCAC
>NZ_JAMYLV010000025.1:0-83344 GCF_040318195.1 Mesorhizobium sp. M1273
GTCGAACCGGGTGCTGGAACTGACGCCCGAGGGCATCCACACCTATGGCGGCGGCTATACCGAATATGTCGAGCGCACCGGGCAGGAGGCGCCGGGGTTGCGGGGGTAAGGTGAGGCAGCGTTCTCTGTCTAATGCGATTTTGTCTAGCGCGATTTCCAAAAGACTGCCTTCAACCACCGCTGGCGGCCTACGGCGTTGATCCGGCAGCGTATGCGGTACCTTCAACCGCATCGTACGTCGTCACCAGCCCCGCCGTCTTCCGTTGCCCAGCATTCTGTTACTTTGGACAATTATTTGCGTTACTTAGAGGCAAGCCGATCGCACGCCTCATAAGGTTCTCTCTGAAATCCAGCATACATTCTGCCGTGCTCGAAATAGCGTATCTCCAACCCTTGCCGTCATCGGCGATAGAGGGTGTCAGCACCAATTCGGAAACCTGCGTAAATTGCATTGGCGGGTGAAGTTTGGCTTTGTCACTGATTAGGAAAGACGGAAGCGTACAAGACGGCCCATAATCCCCGCATGCCTTAGTTGGCCAATGTGCGCCGCCGCCTAAGCCGTCTTTGTCGTCAAAACCAACGGGACCCTCTTTTGTATCACTAAATTGATGGCAACCTGCGCACGTTTGAGTGCGAAGGCGATCAACTACGTTGTTTGCCGTAATTGCCGCCGGAGCCCCAATAGCTGCAAGATAGTCTTGAAGATCTGTAGCAGCGTTCTCATTAGTGGCGAATGCAGCTAAAACGTCGTCCACTCCATTCGGGTTGCATTTCGACGGGCCTACGCATGGCACTGGACTTCCGGCAACGCTATCGTAGGCATTTGCGCTGCTCTTGGGGAGGGAGAATATAATTGAGTTGATGTCATCTATGCGATCGAATTGACCGCCCCCCAAAAGGCTCCTTGTCTGGACTCCAATAGCGGTGATCAATGGCGGAAGTCGCGGATCAGCCTCTGTGCCGACACTACCCGGCTTGAATAGAGAAATATCAGGATTTGACTTAGTTGTGTCTGGAACAATGAGAACAATCTTATTAACGGTCAGGGTACGAAACTCCCTTAGAACCCAGTTGTTCGGGTCAATATTAATCGACCCGGGCGTTCCTGGTGTATAATCGTGCGGTGGAATGGAGGGCTTGACCAAAACGTTGTTAATAAACTGGTTAGTGCGAATCTGTCCGGAATCGAAAGAAATATTACGAATGTTTACAACCTCTGACGGAAGTCGACCGAACGATCGGCCGTCAGGTGCTTTCATTTTGCCGTTTAGGAAGAAATCTTTCAGCCTCTCGCCACGTGTTGTCGCCGACGCAGGCTCTGAGAGACTGCCCCAGAACTTAAGAATTGGAAGGCAGCCTTCTGGAACAACCACATCGGATTTCTCGCGTCTAGGATTTGGGTTCCTAATCCGAAATTCAAAAGAGATAAGGTTCCGATTAAAAATATCCCCCTCATGTAGTTGGCCATCCGGAGACAGAGAGGGCGGAATCGTTTTTCCAGAGTTCCGCGCAAATATGATGCGGTACTCGCCGCAATCTCTGTACCGGATCTTTCCATTCCCTAGATTGCGGCCGGGAGTGAGAAGATCAAATCTATTGCTGAAAGCGATGGCGCTATATGCGGCGAGATTATTAGGGGGCGCAACCTTCTCATCAGAAAATATTTTCTGCTCGGTTGCTTGGGTACCCTCCAATCGTGGGCAATCGTACGCAAAGTGTCCTAGTTTATCTCTGGGAGGGACGTTGTCGCAATGCGGACCCCGGAGTAGTCCTGGCTGTTGATTTTGAGTGTCCCACCATTGATGAAAAAGCATTTCCTTGCCAAAAAGTGGGTCGCCGCTTTGTTTCGCTAGTCGATCCATCACCTCGGAAAACGTGATAGCGCTGACCGTATCCACGTCTGTAACCAGCAACGATAAGTAGCGATTGAACACCGTATTGCGTGTGATTTCTGGTCTCTCTTTGGTATTGAGCGCGTCGAGACGTACGAAGCCTCGCTCTGGCGGATTACCGATTGAACCTGCTGTTTGCTTTGCCCACTCGACTTGAACTTGTTCCAATTCTTGACTTTGGGCATGATAGGTCACAGACCCCACAGATAGCCCTATACATGCAGCCAGCATGACATTGCGTTGCAGAATTCCAAACATGTAGAGCCTCCCCCCAATTTTGAAACAAAGATAGAATATTTTTCAACGCATACCAACGGGTGATAGCTATTAGAGATGCCTTTTACACCTTTGTTTGGATAAGTTCTATGGCAGATGATAAAAAAGTTTAATATTTAGACGGCGATCCGGTTGGTGGTATTTCGGCCGAAGCAATCAGAGGCTGATTGCTTGGTCTCTTAGTGTCCCCTGGGCGTGCTCTGTTTCAACAGATTACCCCTTGATCTGCTCGATCATACTCACACATCCCTGCCCACATCGATTGACCACGAAGGGACGCGCCGGAGACGCGAGTCTCTTCAATGTCGGCAGTCTCGCGCGGCGCCGGTGCCTTCAACACCAATGGTTATCTAAGTTATTGATCTTGATTCGGTTTTTGCGATGTGTGTGGGCGGCGAGAAGGCGCGGCTGGTGATGGCGCTGATGCTGTTCGATCCGCCCAATTTGCTGGTGCTGGACGAGCCGACCAACCACCTCGACATCGCCACCAAGGAGATGCTGATCACGGCACTGTCGCAGTACGAAGGAACCATGCTGTTCGTCTCGCACGACCGCCATTTCCTGGCGGCGCTGTCGAACCGGGTGCTGGAACTGACGCCCGAGGGCATCCACACCTATGGCGGCGGCTATACCGAATATGTCGAGCGCACCGGGCAGGAGGCGCCGGGGTTGCGGAGCTGAGGCCGGCTCTGCCGCGCACGGTCACGTAGACGCTCGATGCCGGAGGCCAAGCATGAGGTGCTCAGCCATGTATCGCAATTTCGCGCAGCGGATCGCCGCCGTCGATGAACAGCCGGCCTTGCGCGGTCAACGCCGCCTTGAGCCGTCGCAGGGCAATTTTTCCTGCTTCGGGATGACGCCCGTCCAGCGCGCCGACGCGCACCGCAACGGCAATGTCGAAGTGCTTCTCATCGGCCTCCAACTCGAAATCCTCGATGGCGATCTGGCGAAGGCTCAGCCGGCCTGCCGCAATCTCGGCGCACAAGGCGGCCCCGGCCTGCGCGATGGCCTTGGCTGAGCGGTCGATCGCCAGCACGTGCCCGCCGCCGATCCGGCGCGCGATCTCGCGCGCTGCAGCACCCGGTCCGCAGCCGATCTCCAGCACTCGCATGCCCTGCCGCAAAGGCAGCGCATTGACGATCTCCAAAAGCCTTGGCGACAAGTCGTTCGCCATACGCTGTTCTCCAGCTTTTTCACAATCCGAGACTAGCGACCGCGGCCGGCGACGGGAAGGCCGAGAGACGCGGGCATCGCCGATGTGTTCAGCTGGCATGTTCAGCTGGGTGCTGCTTGAGCAGGGGGCATGATCGACATCGAAGAGGTCGACGATCCGGTCTCGACCGCGGGCGACCGGGCGGGCCCGAGCGGCCCGGCGTCGTTGACCTGAGGGGTAGGGAGGGAACTGGCGCCGAGCCTAACCGGTTGGGGGGTAGATCACCGGCCGTTTATGTGTATACGCTCAAGCTAATATAAGAGCAAGCTAATGTTTTGCGTCAGCGATGTTGGACGATTGTTCTGACCATGGCCGGTTGTGGCTTCCTGCCGCGCCCTCCAATCCGGCCAAACACCGCTTATTGCCTTCAAGTCCTGGCTTCAATGCTGTACCCCGGCCCGAAATTCAAGGAGCCTGCGATGACCTCACATCCCGACATCCCCGACGCCAGCATGGCGGTCGATGCGGCCGGCGTGGCAGCCGATGACCGGCGCGCTCGCGAGGCGGATGCCGCATGGCGGGACGATGTTCGCGAGGGCGTGCGGCAGGTAGGTGATCTGGATTCGCTGCCGCTGTCGCCAGCCGAGCGGGCGGCGGCCAAAGCCGCGGCCACGCGCCACAAGGTTCGCATTCCCAAGGCCTATCTCGACCTGATCGACTGGAACGACCCCGCCGATCCGATACGGCTTCAGGTCATCCCGTCGCCCGCCGAACTGGCAGAGCAGGAGGGCGAACTCGACGATCCGATCGCCGACCACGCCTTCAGTCCCGTGCCTAGATTGACGCATCGACATGCCGACCGGGTTCTGTTGTTCCCGACCTATCAATGCGCGGTCTATTGCCGGTTCTGCTTTCGCAAGGAGCAGCTGACCTCGATCGGCCGGGGTTTTTCGCGCGAGGCGCTGGAGCCGGCCTTCGCCTATATCGCGGCCCATCCGGAAATCCGCGAGGTGATCCTGACCGGCGGCGACCCGCTGTCGCTGCCGGACAGGGCGCTGGCGGAAATCCGCGCCCGTGTCGAGGCGATCCAGCATGTGCGGCTGTTGCGCATCCACACTCGCGTACCCGTCGCGCTGCCGTCGCGCGTCACCGGCGGGTTGATTCAAGCCTTGCAGGGCCGGCTGATGGTCACTGTCGTCACCCATTTCAACCACCCACGCGAAATCACGGAGGCGACCGAGCGGGCCTGCCGCACGTTGCGGCAGGGCGGCTTCGTGCTGCTGAACCAGAGCGTTCTGCTGAAAGGCGTGAACGATACGGTCGAGGTGCTGGAAGAGCTGTGCCGCGAGCTGATGTATCGCCTTGGCGTCAAACCCTATTACCTGCACCACGGCGATCTCGTGCGCGGAATGGCGCACCGGCGCACCACGATCGCCGAGGGCCAGGCGCTGGTCAGCGCCTTGCGTGCGCGCCTGTCGGGCATCTGCAATCCCGTCTACGTGCTGGACCTGCCGGACGGCGGAGGGAAAGTCCCGCTCGGCCCGTCCTATCTCGAGGCGCGCGAAGCGGAGACGTGGCGAATACGTGCGCTTGATGGGGCGGTGAGGGCGTATAGGGAGGTTGCTGGGGAGTAGGGGACGCGCAGCCGCTGTCCAAGCCAGCCCACCTTGGTGACCTGACATGCAGCCCTTGATCACGGAAGCATGCGTTAACTGCTGTTCTATTTGGTGCTTGCGCAATTGCTAAAATAGTGAAAACGTTGGCCCGGGGTAATGGGTTAGGGGAGTTCGTCCCGGCTGTTGCGAGTTTCGGGGCGGCGCAGAAAAGTCATGAACTTTCCACAGTTCCTGGTGGGGCTGACCACCACATCGTCCATCGTGGCGATCTCGACTTACTTTGCGACGGGTTCAATCTGGAAGACGCTGGCCTGGACGATCTTGACCTTGATCGTCATGCAGGTTGGATATTTCCTGTTCGTCGTCCGGTTGATCTACGGATCCGGGGCGAAAGGCGCGGCGGCAAAGCCGCGGCGTCTGAGGGCTGTGCCGCCGAACCGTCGAGGTCGCATTCAGCTTATGCAGTAATGTCCCATATAGATATCATGGTCTAGACAGGACATGTTCGGTTCTGGGAATGTGCGTTGGACGTTCCGCTAGTTTAGCCAACTAATATATATCGCCCAACTCATATCGTCGTTTTTGGGCTAGCGGGAAAACCTGCCTGCTGCTTGTACGACTGTGCCTAAGGCCACATTTTACAACCGGCCGGCAAGCTCCCTTTTG
Organism: Mesorhizobium sp. M1273; assembly: GCF_040318195.1. NCBI lineage: Bacteria > Pseudomonadati > Pseudomonadota > Alphaproteobacteria > Hyphomicrobiales > Phyllobacteriaceae > Mesorhizobium > Mesorhizobium sp. M1273. The sequence goes on from NZ_JAMYLV010000025.1 coordinate 5,604, forward strand.
TTGATGCCAGCCTAAATCCGGCTGGTGTTTTCGATGGGCGGTTGAGGCTATAAAGCCGTTCAACCGGGCGGCATCGGGATGCATTTCGGCCGGTCGAGAGGGTTGTGGTGATCGACGGAACACCAAACGTGATCTTACTGATCGGCAGCGCCCCCGATGTGGTGCGCTGCGCCGCCTGGCCCAAGCAGGCCTTCGGCAAGATCGTCGCCATCAACAACGCCTGGCGCGTGCGGCCCGACTGGGATTTCCTCGTCCATGCCGGCGATTTCCCGGCGGAGCGGATGCCGCAAGGCGGTCCCCTGCAGCAGGCGCAGATCTTCAGCGCCTCGCATTACGTGCCGGCGCAAAACAGCTTTGGCGGCTTCGTCTATGCCGGGGGCACCATGTCGATGACGGCGGCCTACTGGACGATCCACAGTCAGAAGCCGGACGTGCTGGCATTCCTTGGCTGCGACATGATTTACGACCAGCCCGGCAACACGCATTTTTACGGCGTCGGCCGCGCCGATCCGCTGCGCAACGACGTCACCCTGCGCAACCTCGAGGCGAAGTCGGCCCGCCTGCTCATCCATGCGCTTCGGCGCGGCTGCCTGTGCGTCAACCTATCCGACCTGCCGCGCAGCCGGCTGGTCTTCCCGCGGCTGACGCTCGATGAAGTCGGCGCGCTTTCTTCCTCGCGGCTTTCGGAAATGAAGGCCGAGATGCTTGCCGGCCTGCGGCTCGATCAGGCGGAGGAGGCCGACAGGATCGAGAAGGAACTCGGCTATTTCTTCGAGGACGGCATGTACTGGAAGCACCTCGAAAAGCTCGACGAGAAATTCCTGGCCAACATCGACCGGCTGTGGATGGCGGCGGTGAAGGCGAGCTTGAGCAGTCGGCCGAAGCTGCCGATCTCCCCCCTTGTGGCAGGGCAATCGCATTTGGATTCTTACGAAGATGGACCCCCACCCTAACCCTCCCCACAAGGGGGAGGGAATGCTGCCGCGCGCCCTTACTTCCCCTTTTGGCGCCGAAAGGCAGGCAATTTGCCGAGGTCAGCGCCAACGGAAGTCTCCCTCCCCCTTGTGGGGAGGGGTTAGGGGTGGGGGTACGTCGTAGAGCGAAAGCCTCGGCTTTCCATCTGAAATAGCCTGCCCATTGTGGGGGGAGATCAGCAGTTTCAGTCGTCCGCTTAGCTTTTGGCCGCCGCGAGCTTGTCTTGCGTCTTGGTCTCGAAATCGCTGGCGTCATGGCGCTCGTGCAGTTGCATCGAAGGCTCGCCGAAGGTGCGGTTGACCATGCGGCCGCGCTTGACCGCCGGCCGCGCGTCGATGGCGCCGGCCCAGCGCTGCACGTTCTTGTACTGCTCCACCTGCAGGAACTCGCCGGAATCGTCATACATACGGCCCTTGGCCAGCCCGCCATACCAGGGCCACACCGCAATGTCGGCAATCGTATAGTCGCTGCCGCCTAAATACTCGCTTTCGGCGAGGCGTCGGTCGAGCACGTCCATCTGCCGCTTGGTTTCCATGGCGAAGCGGTCGATGGCATATTCGATCTTCGTCGGCGCATAGGCGTAGAAATGGCCGAAGCCGCCACCGAGATAGGGCGCCGAGCCCATCTGCCAGAACAGCCATGACAGCGTCTCGGCGCGAGCCGGCTGCTCCGTCGGCAGGAATTCGCCGAATTTTTCGGCGAGGTAGAGCAGGATCGAGCCGGATTCGAAGATGCGGACCGGCTTTTTCCCACTGCGATCCATCATGGCCGGGATCTTCGAGTTGGGGTTGACCTCGACGAAGCCGCTGCCGAACTGGTCGCCGTCGTTGATCCTGATAAGCCAGGCGTCGTATTCGGCGCCGCTGTGGCCGAGCGCCAGGAGTTCCTCCAGCATGATCGTCACCTTGACGCCGTTCGGTGTCGCCAGCGAATAAAGCTGCAGCGGATGCTTTCCGACCGGCAGTTTCTTGTCATGCGTCGGGCCGGCGATCGGCCGGTTGATGCTGGCGAAAGCGCCGCCATTTGCCTTGTTCCAGGTCCAGACTTTTGGCGGCGTGTATTGGTCCGTTGCGTAGTCGTTCATTTGGGAGGCCTTTGGAAGGGTTGGGTTGGGAGGATATCAGATATCAACTTGGGCAATGGCGGAGGAACTTTGCATAGGGCAGCTTGGGATAGCCGTAGGTACAGATAGGGCTGCCGGCGCTGTTGCAAAACCCCGGCGCGAACGGCGCGGCGCCGGTCCACGCCAAAGCCGGGGCCACCTCTTGCGCCTGATCACCTGCGCCATACCTATAGCCCATATCAGCTGCGAACATTGCCAGGAACCAAAGCATGAATATCGAACCCCTTTTGCGATCCATCGTGGCCGTCCGCGCCACCGTGCCAGAGGACGCCTTCACGGCAAATACACTTGGCACCCGCCGCGAGGGCAGTGGCGTGGTCATCCGCGGCGACGGGTTGGTACTCACCATCGGCTATCTCATCACCGAGGCCGAGGAGGTCTGGCTGGCCGACCAGGACGGGCGCGTCGTTCCAGCCCATGCGCTCGCCTACGACCAGGAGTCGGGCTTCGGCCTGGTGCAGGCGCTGGCGCCGCTCGGGCTGCCCGCCATTGCGCTCGGCGATGCGTCCAGGGCCAAGATCGGCGATCCCGTCGTGCTCGCCGACGGCGTCGGCCGCTCCGTGCGGGCGCGGATCGTCACCAAGCAGGAGTTCGCCGGCTATTGGGAATATCTGCTCGACGAGGCGATCTTCACGGCGCCGGCTCACCCCTCATGGGGCGGCGCCGGCCTCATCGGCGCGGATGGCAGGCTGCTCGGCATCGGTTCACTGCGCCTGCAGATGAGCCGCAACGGCGAGGTCGCCGACATCAACATGGTGGTGCCGATCGATCTTCTGCCGCCCATCCTCGACGATCTGCTGACGCGCGGGCAGGTCGCCAGGCCGCCGCGGCCGTGGCTCGGCGCCTTCTCGGCCGAGAGCGACGGCAAGGTCGTGGTGATGAGCGTCGCCGAGGGCGGTCCAGCCGCCCAGGCGGGCCTTCGCCAAGGCGATGTCATCTCGGATGTCCGCGACACGGCGGTCGATGGGCTTGCTGATTTTTATCGCAAGCTTTGGAAGAGCGGCCCGGCGGGTGCCGAGATCCCGCTCCGGGTGCTGCGCGATGGCCGCGAAACCTGGCTGCGCGTCAAGTCCGCCGATCGCAACAGCCTGCTGTGGAAGCCGCCGCTGCAGTGAGGCAACTGAAACCTCTCACTCTCCGCAAGCGCTGAAGCCAGTGCCCGGGGTCCATTCCGCAAATGCGATGACCTTGCCTTCGACCGATACGGTCGCTTGCCTGGTGCTGCCGTCCGCCAGCTTCTTGCTGCTTTTGCCCTTGCCGGTCAGCACATTGTAGTCGCAGTCGCCGGCAACATTGTCGTCCATGTAGTCCCAATAATCGTAGGCAAAACCGGCGACGACGAACGTGCCGTTGCGCCAGGCGAGCGTCAGCGTCTTGTTGGTCCGCTCGCTGCCGATCTCCATCGCCGGAACATAGAGCTTGATCGAACCGTTGGGGAGCGCGGTGAGTTCGGGCTCGGTGTCGGATGTGGCGGGGCCCGGCCGGTCATAATCCTTCCATTCGCCGTAAATCTGTTCATGCACGACCCCGGCAGGTTTTAGAAAATCGCCATCGCGATCCTTGAGGAAAAAATACAGGTCCATGGGATGGCCGGGCTCGGTCTCGACGATCATCGCCAGATCGGCGGCGCCGTCGCCGTTCCAGTCGCCGGTCGCCGCCGTGATGATCTTCTGCGTCTCGATCGGTTCTGCCAGGGCGGAGGCCGGCAGCAGCAGGACCAGACCGAATATTGCCGATCGCATGTAGATCCCCCCGCGCTTGGGCAGGCCTGAGAGCACGCTTCTCAGGAGGCCCGGCTCTGCCGCGTCTCGGAACGGCTCGTCTCGTTGAGCAGCCGGCAGAGCGAAACCGCTTCACGACGGCTCAGGCCGATCAGCGCGATTTGCGAAAATTGCGCCGGCAGATCGTGAACGATGTCCCACACCATCCATCGGCCGTTCGGCTCCATGACACATTCGTAGCGCAATAATTGTTCCTGCATCCGACCCCCCGGCTTTGCTCATCGGACTGGTACAGCGTCGAGGTAAATGAGTTGTTGCGCCGCGAGAGTATTCCGCGGCTGTCAAAACCAGGCGTTGAATCCCCACAGGGGCGAACCCGACAGGTCACGGCTGACGGTGCCGATACTCTCGACAAGGCGGCAGGGCAGGGACGCTTCCGGCGTGAACGGCGGCCACCGCTAGAATTGGATCAGGCGTTGCGGCTCGCCATATGCGCGTCGAGCTTCCTCCTCGAGGGGCCGTAGCGCTTGATGATGGTCGCGGCCTCGCTTTGCGGTATGCCGTATTTGCGGGCAAAGGCAGCGACCTCGTAAGGCTCTTCGCCTGAGACCAGTTTGCGATCCTGCTTGGTCTTGGATTTGTCGTCGGCCATGGCGTCCTCCATCACATCTGGTCGTTATAGGGCTCCTTAGTCCGGCCGACCATCCTGGCCAGTTCGGCAAAGGACGGTACGCCGGTTTCACCCTGGGCATTGTTGGCCGCCTGCAGCAGCCTGAGCGGAAAGCAGACGGCGTCGCGGTTGGATGGCGACATGTCTTCATAGAGACGCTCCTCGCTGGTCATCGCCGCCTCGGCCCGGCGCAACGCCATGTCGACCTCGTCGACCGACAGCAGGCCCTTGTGGACCAGCGCGTTGTTGACGGCCGCGATCGCCATCATCAATCCTTCGAGCTGGAGATTGGCGACGTTCATCGTCTTGTGTCCTTGCCGGGCTTCTTGGCGGTGGCCTTGCCGTCTGGCCGGATCGCTGCGCGCGGCGGGTTCTGGCCCTCCGAATGCAGGGTCCTGTCGTCGAAATCGTCAGCCGGCCTGGTCAATCCCATGCCGCCGGGAGGTGGCTTGTTGCCGGCCGCATCCTGCGAAAATTCGTCGGCCGCGTCGGGGCTCGTCTTTGCCGGATATTTCCTCGCTCCGGTCTCGTAGCGGTTCGGGTCGTCGGCCATGTCCTGTGCTCCCGTTGCAATGAGCAGATAACTTTCATGCGGCGGCAGCGGTTCCGTGGCGAAATCGACCTTGCCGGTGCGCAAGCCTTCGCAATCTGCGACCACGACTACGAGGATTGCCCGAAGCGCAGAACCGATGCCGGACGGCAGAAGCAGACGCCAGGCAACGCGTCCCAGCCCGCAGCCGCGGCTGCAGGGGAAATCGGCTGGCCACCCTGAACCACCCGCCGGTCCGGCCGGCTGCCCCGAAGGTCTTTCCATATCCAGAGGATTGCAATGCCGCCACTATTGTGGGCAAAAGCAGCACGGGCAATCAGGTTGGGGTGGGGTGATGACCGAAACGCAAGGCAATTCAAGCCGTCCGCAGGGCAAGCCGGGGATGGCATCGGGGTCGATCGGTTCCGGCCTGATCGCACTTGTCATCGTGGCGCTCGGCGTCTTTGCGCTGTTTGGATCCTGGTACACGATCGATCAGGGCGACCGCGGCGTGCTCTTGACCAACGGAGCGCTGAGTTCGGTCGTTGATCCCGGACTGCATTTCAAGCTGCCGTGGTTACAGCGTGTCGAGAAGATCAGCCTGCGCCAGCAGGTGCTCAAATGGGGCTGCGAGAACCAGAACGATTGCAGCGGCCTGCCGGCCATGCAGGCCTATTCGCGCGACCAGCAACCGGCCGACATGCGCGTCACCGTCAATTTCCACGTGCCGGCCGCCGAAGTCAGCAACGTCTACACCAATTATGGATCGATCGAGGCACTGGCCGACCGCGTCATTGCCAGGAAAGCACCGCAGGAGATCAAGACGGTGTTCGGCCAGTACGACGCGGTGTCGGTTATCCAGAACCGGGCGAAGTTCAACAAGGACGTCGCCGAGGCCATCGCGGCGGTAACCGACGGCCCGGTGATGATCGACAGCGTGCAGGTCGAGAACATCGACTTCTCCGACGCCTACGAGCAGGCGGTCGAAGCCAGGATGACGGCGCAGGTCGAGGTGCAGAAGCAGGAACAGAACCTGCAGCAGGAAAAGATCAAGGCCGATATCGCCGTCACCCAGGCCAAGGGCCGCGCCGACAGCGTCAAGGCCGAAGCCGAGGCCAGCGCCTACAAGACCAGGGTCGAAGGCGATGCGACCGCGGGCGCCATCAAGGCTCGCGCCGCCGCAATCGCCAACAATCCGCTGCTGGTCGAACTGACCAAGGCGGAGAGATGGAACGGCGAATTGCCGAAGTCGATGATCCCGGGCTCGACCGTACCGTTCCTCGAACTCAGCACGCCTGCCGCAGCATCGAACTGAGGCGCGGCGCAAACCAGATCAGGGCGGCGGCGCGATAGCCGTCCTGGTGCGGTTACGGCTGAAGCACGGCGCCTCGGGCGATTGCCTGCGTTTGACCTGGAAAAGCTGTCAGCAGCTCCATTCCCGCCGGCCAGTCGCCGAGCCCGCTGTCGCCATTGATGTGGCCAAGCGGTCCGGCGATATGGAGATCGCTGCCCCATCGCTCGGATTTCGCCCTGGCATGGTCCAGCGAGCCGTAGGGATCGTTGGTGCTGGCGACAATCAGCGACGGAAAGCGAAGCCGTTGTTGCGGTGCGTCGGCGAAGGCCCGGGCGGAGGAGGGGAAGGCCGGCGACGCAGGGTCCGGAACCGCGACCAGCAACGCGCCGCCGATAGAGCGGGGGGAGATCCGCTGCCAGTGTACGACCAGCAGACAGCCGAGGCTATGGGCGACGAGCACCGGCGGTGTCCTTGCCTGGCATACAGCGGTTTCCAGCGCAGCCACCCAGTCGTCGACGTCCGGCGCGTCCCAACTCGCCGGGTTGAACCGCCGCATCGCCGGGTTTGCCTGCTGCCAACGTGTCTGCCAGTGGGCTTCGCCCGATCCGCCGATGCCCGGCACAATGATGAAGTCGGTCATGCGAAGCCCTTCTTTCCTGATGCAGCGCGTGCAATTCTAGGTCTTCTCCCAGGTGGCGGAATGAGAGATCATCGGAAAGCAGCGACGAAATCCGATGGATTAAAGGGCGATCATGCGGAACGGCGATTATCGGCCAAGGCTCGATCCCACCGATCTGGCGATCATTGAGATCATGCAGGAGGATGGCCGCATCGGCATCTCCGAGCTTGGCCGCCGCGTCGGACTGTCCCAGCCCGCCACCTCGGAACGGGTGAAGCGGCTGGAGGAGCGCGGCGTCATCACCGGTTACAAGGCGGTGATCAATTCGGCAGCGCTCGGGCTCGGCACCATGGCGGTCATCCGCCTGCGCACCACGCATGAGCATATCCAGGCCTGCCTGAAGAAGTTCGCCCAATTGCCGGAGGTGGTCGAGGTGCTGCGGGTGACCGGCGAGGATTGTTTTCTGGTCAAGGTCGTGGTCCCGTCACCGCCCGATCTTGAAAGCATCGTCGACAGCATCGGCCACTACGGCACGGTGACGACAAATGTGGTTCTGCGCGCCGAGCAACCGAAGCGGCTGGGACGCGAATTGATGACCAGGGCCTGACCGGTCTATCGCTTGGTCTGCGTATGCCCGACGGCATTGGCGAACGAGATGCCGCCCTTGATCTCGCGCATCGCCATCGAGGTGATCGTGCGCCGCACGCCGGGCAGCCGGCTGAGCTCCTCGCGCAGCATCCTGTCGAGCGCCATCATGTCGACGGTGACGATCTGCAGGAGATAGTCGGCCTCGCCAGTCGTGGCGTGGCAGCGGCGGATCAGCGGATGCTTCTGCACTGCCGCCTCGAAGGCGTCCGACAGTTCGAAATCGATCGACACCTGGATAAAGGCTTCGATGCCGAAGCCGAGCTTGGCCGGGTCGATCCGGGTCGAGTAACCGCGGATGACGCCGGCGTCCTCAAGCGCCTTGACCCGCTTCCAGCACGGCGTCTTGCTCAAGCCGACCTCGTCGGCGAGCGCGGCAAAGGAGATGCGGGCCTCACGTTCGAGCGCCGCGACGATCTTCCGGTCGACCGCATCCAGCATCATTCGTTCTTCCTATCCGCTTCAGATGCAGTGTTTGTCCTTCATTTTGCACCAATCGAATAACAGAAAGGGACAATGTTCGGCAAGAAGGCGATTAGACTCGGGAACGGGATCCAACAAGCGCCTGCGGCCCAACGGCCGCGGCAAGGAGCATGGCCATGGACAAGCAGGATTATTATGCCCGCATCGAAACGCCTGAGATGCGCGACTATGGCGTCTACCTCAAATGCGACAGGCTGCTGGCCTGCCAGAAGCCGCTGGCCGAGATGGTCAATGCCGACGAGCTGCAGTTCCAGATCGTGCATCAGGTCGAGGAGCTGTGGATGAAGCTCATCGCCTACACGCTGGTCGATGTCGTTGATTTCCTGGAAAAGCAGGACACGCATCGCATCGTCACGCTGATGGGGCGCGTGCACCGGCTGTTGCGGCTGATGACGGCGCAGCTCGACCTGCTCGAAACCATGTCGCCCAAGGAGTACCAGCAGATCCGGCTGCAGCTCGGCAATGGCAGCGGTCAGGAATCGCCGGGTTTCAAGCAGCTGCTGCGTCTGCCGCCCGATCTGTGGCGGGCCTTCAAGGCGTCGTACCTCGACGACCGCGGCCTTTCGGTCGAGGATGTCTACGATACCGGCTACGATCACGGCGACAGCTATGTCGTTGCCGAAGCGCTGATCGAGTTCGACGAGCTGTTCCAGAAATTCCGTGCCAACCACCTCTATCTCATCCACCGCACGATCGGCCTCGGCGCGAAATCGCTGAAGGGCCGGCCGGTCGAATTGCTGGAAGCTGGCGCCCGCCACCGCTTCTTCCCGGAACTCTGGGACATACGCTGGGCGATGACCGACCGCTGGGGCAGCCAGTATGGAACGGTAAGGGAGCCGATCAGCAAGCCGGGGGTCAAGGTGGGGTAGTACAACCTTCCCTTCTCCCCTTCTGGGAGAAGGTGGATCGGCGCGCAGCGCCGAGACGGATGAGGGGTGTTGGACGGAGTGCCGCCGGCGCCAAGCTGGAGCACCCCTCATCCGTCGCCTTCGGCGACACCTTCTCCCACAAGGGGAGAAGGGAAGGCGCCACTTTGGTGCCGGCGCTTGTATCTCTCAGGTTTTTCGGGGGATGATGTCGGGCTTGCGGCTGGTGGTGCGTCCTTGGGGCACAACCATCGCAACTCTGGGAGGACATCATGACCTTGGAAACCGCTCAATCATCCGTTCAGTCGCCGTGGCAGACCGCGGCAATCCTTATCGCCCGCCTGATCTTTGCCGCCGTCTTCCTGATGGCCGTGATCTTCAAATTCGTCGATATCGGCGCCACCGCCGGCTATATCGCGGCGGCCGGGTTTCCATTCCCGCTGTTCCTGGCCTGGTGCGCAGCCCTGCTCGAGGTCGTCCTCGTTCTATGCTTCCTGACCGGCGCCTTCTTCTCATGGGCAGCACTCGTCGCCGGCGCCTATGTGCTGTTCCTCGGCTTTGCCTTCCACGGGCCGTCGCACTGGGCCGGCAACCAGGCGGAGTTCGGCTTCTTCGTCGATCACTTCACCTTCCTGGCCGGGCTGCTGTTTGCCGCCGTGCACGGGCCGGGCCGCGTCCTGACGCTGAGGCTTGGCAGGGGGTGATGCCAAAGCTTGCTGCGGCGGTCATCCTCGGTCGCCGCGTCACATCTGGTCGTTGTAAGGTTCCTTGATCTGACCGACCATGCGCGCCAGTTTCGAAAAGGACGGCATGTCCGTCTCCGGCTGACATTGATTGGCCAACTCCAGCAACCGGATCGGGAAGTTGACGGCATCGCGGCTCGACGCCGACATGCCTTCGGACCTTTCCTCGTTGGTCTCGCTGGCTTCGGCCTTGCGCAAGGCGATGTCTATCTCTTCGACGGAGACCACGCCCTTGCGGACCAGGACCTGATTGATCGATGCGATGGCCATCAGCAGGCCTTCGAGTTGCAGATTGGCGACGTTCATGGCTTTTGCTCCCATTGGCTGGGGTTCAAACGCGCGAATGCCTGTTCTGATCCGCGGCTGCGGCTGCTCGTCGGCCGGTGAGATGCCTCGGCAAATGGAGGAAGCGCCAATTGCCGACGCTGCGTTCGCGCCCACAAAGTGGCTGGCGGGCAACGCGAGGCGCCGAAGAGAATTCGGTTCTTTTGTCGCAACGCCACATTTTGTTCTTGCTTTGTGCCGGCAGCTATGTTACTAATTTGGGTATGGTGCTAATTGGCTCCAACGACCCGCCCACAGAGGCGGGTTTTTGTTTTCAGGCTTCTTTTTGATCGAACGTTGCTTGTGTTGCCGGCTTTAAGTCGGCGGGACAGCGCCCGGGACAGTACCCCCCCTCTGGCCTGCCGGCCATCTCCCCCTCAAGTGGGGAGATTGGCGGTTTCGGCGTTGCGCTCTTCCTGCAACGTTGGAGATTGGCGAAAGCCGGCGCGAAAGCCGATCTCCCCTCAAGTGGGGGAGATGTCCGGCAGGACAGAGAGGGGCGCGAAGGAATGCAGCCTAGCGGTCTTCTTGGAAGGTCAATCGGGAGGCGGACAAGGCGAGGCGCTGAACGGAATTCGCATTTTTCTGCCGCCGTGCCACATTTTGTTCTTGCTTTGTGCCGGCAGCTATGCTATTAGTTTGGGTATGGTGCCAATTGGCTCCAACGACCCGCCTGCCGAGGCGGGTTTTTTGTTTTCAGGCCGGTTTGGAGACGATCACGGCGAGCGAGGCGAGCTTTCCGTCACTCAGGCTTCGGATATAGTTGCGGCGGCGCTGCAGGAATTCCGCACCCATGACGACTTCATTTGCCTGCTGCTGCGCCGGCGAGGGCACGACGCCGGAATTGGCCCTCTTCAGCGCCAGCTCAACATGTTCGCCGGTTTCGTCGACGATTTCGTCGATGCGAAATCCGGCATCGACAAACAGGGTTTTCAATTTTTCCCGATCGGCGAGGTGGCTGGTCGCCGCAGAAACCGCCCAGGGCATGGGATAGTAGGGCTCGCCGCCGGCGAGCACGGCTTCGGTCCAGATCAGCCTGCCTCGCGGTTTCAGCACGCGCCAGGCCTCGTCGATGACCGCGGCTTTGTTCTCGATGTTCATGCCCACATAGAAGCAGATCGCCGCATCGAAGGTGCTGTCGCCAAAAGGCAGTTTCGTTGCGTCGGCCTGATGGAAACGAACTTTGTCTGCCAGTCCGCTGAGTGCGGTCAGTCGGCTCGACGCGGCGACAAAGGCTGGTGTCAGGTCGATGCCGTCGACCTCGCAGCCATAGGCCGAGGCCAGAAACCTTGCCGGCCCGCCAATGCCGCTGCCGATATCCAGGATTCGATCTGTCGGCGAAGGAGCAAGACGGGCCGCATGCTCCTGCGTGGCGGTCAGTTCGCGGCCATGGAACTGATCGAACGGATAGAGTTGCGCGGCCGCGAGTTTGCCGGCCGGGTCGGCGTCCGGGATCGCGGCCAATATGCGATCGACGATGCCGTCGCTGCCCTCGCTGCCGTAGTGACTGGTGACATTGCCCATGACGCGTTCCCCTCAAGCGCAACCACCATCCCATCAACGCAAGTCTCACGCAATGCCCGCCCTTTTCGCCTTCCTTCCAGCCGTTCACCGACGAGGGTGCGAGGTCGTCAGTGCATTTTTCTGCCGCCGCGCCACATTTTGTTCTTGCTTTGTGCCGGCAGCTATGCTACTAATTTGGGTATGGTGCCAATTGGCTCCAACGACCCGCCCGCCGAGGCGGGTTTTTCATTTCGGGCTCCTGTTCGACCGAATGTTGCGTGTGCTGCCGAGGTATGTCGGCGCGAATGAACGCGACCGACTATCCCGGTCCGCAATCACCTATCGTCCATAGATTTCCCAACGCGCCCGTGCGCCCATTTCAGAGAACACCCCATGTCCAACCGTTACGCCACCATCATCACCGACGATGACGGCCGAGAGGTCGTCAGCGCTATTGGCGAGTTCGCCGGCGCCGCACCCTATGCCCGCCATGGCCGCTTCGAGCAGGTGGCCGCCGGCGTGCGGATCGGCATGATGCGCGGCGGTACCGTCGATGCGGTCGGCGGCTTTGGCTTCCCGTCGGGAGCACTCGACGACAAGGCGGTGGCAATTCTCAGGGCAAGGCTGAATGCCTTGCCCGACGCCGGTGCGATGAAGCCCGGCACGACGACTGATGCGAAACCGGCAAGCCAGCTGCGGAAGCCGAAGTCCGCACTCGCCGGCAAGAAGGCCAGGCCGCGCAAGCGCATCGTGCGGCCAGGCAACAAGAAGCCGATGTCCGCCGGGACGGCGGAGTAGGGCATGGCCAAGGCTCCTTCTACCGGCGATCCGCAGCCGCACGATCAAGCACCCGGCAAGCCCGGCCGAACCAGGCGGCCGAAGAAGACGTTGGCCGACGGCTTTCTCGAAGCGATCCGCGCCGATTTTCGCGCCCATGGCGCCGGCGTCATCGCCGAGGTGCGCGCCGAAAAGCCCGATCAGTACCTGAAGCTCGTGCTGTCGGTGCTGCCCAAGGATCTTAATGTCAACATCAACAATCTGGATGCATTGAGCGATGACGAAATCAGGCAGCGCATCCGCGGCCTCGAAGCCGTCCTTAGGCCGTTCCTCGAGAAGCCGGGCTTCGCAAAAGGCCTCGCAGAGCCGGGCGGCAAGGACGGAATATCTCAGCCTGCTGGCGGAGCTGGACCGCAGGCGCCGCACTAACCAGCTTGCCGCCTATCGGCCGTATCCCAGGCAGGCCGAGTTCCATGCAGCCGGCGCGACCAATCGCGAGCGCCTGTTCATGGCCGGCAACCAGCTCGGCAAGACCAGGGCCGGCGGCGCCGAATGGGCGATGCACCTCACCGGCCGCTATCCAGATTGGTGGCAAGGCAAGGTTTTCGATTGTCCGGTTCGGATGTGGGCGGCCGGCGTCACCGGCGAAAGCACGCGCGACAACCCGCAGCGCATCCTGATCGGCCCGCCGCAGCAGCAGGCGGCCTGGGGCACCGGCATGATCCCGGCCGACGCCCTCGTCAGCACGATGGCGGGACGGGCGCCGGGCGCGCTCGACAGCGTCGTGGTGCGCTGGGGCGGCGGCGGCGACGTCCAGGCCGGTGAATCGGTGCTGTCGTTCAAGAGCTACGAGAAGGGTCGCGAGAAATGGCAGGGCGAAACGCTGCACGGCGTCTGGTTCGACGAGGAACCGCCGCTCGACATCTACTCCGAAGGGCTGACCCGCACCAACGCCACCGGCGGCATCACCATCGTCACCTTCACGCCGTTGCTCGGCATGAGCGATGTGGTGCTGTTGTTCTTGTCGGCGGAGGAGGTGGGAGGGATGGGGAGGGGGTGAGGCAAGTTCAGGAAAGAAGCATTCGCTCCTCTCATCCGTTGCGTTCCTTCGCGCCCCCCTCTGTCCTGCCGGACATCTCCCCCACGAGGGGGGAGATTGGCAATTTCACCGGCCGCGCTTTGCAGTCGACGTTGGAGGTTGGCGAAAGCTGGAGTGGCATCCGATCTCCCCCCTTGTGGGGGAGATGTCCGGCAGGACAGAGAGGGGCGCGGTCCCGCCATCGGAAAGTTCCTTGTCAAACAACACCATACGTCCAGCGCCTGCCACTACGATTCAATGCCGCGAGGCCACTCAATGACCCGCCACGTCACCTTCATGACCATCGACGATGCCGGGCATTATACGCCGGAGCAGCGCGCCGAGATCGTTGCCGCCTATCCGGCGCATGAGCGGGAAGCCAGGGCAAAAGGCATTCCGGTGCTCGGCTCCGGCCGCATCTTTCCGGTGGCCGAGGAGCTGATCGGCTGCGAACCGTTCCCGCTGCCGCGCTATTGGCCGCGGCTGGGTGCCCTCGATTTCGGCTGGGATCATCCCTCGGCGGCTGTCGAGCTCGCCTGGGATACGGAGGCCGATGTCGTCTATGTCACAAAGGCCTGCCGGGCTTCGCAGCAAACTCCGGCCATGCAGGCGCTGACGCTGAAACCATGGGGCGAATGGCTGCCTTGGGCATGGCCGCGCGACGGCCGCCGCGAGACGCTGGAAGGCGCCGGCACCGCACTGGCGAAGCAATATTCCGCACATGGGCTGAACATGCTCGCCAGCCATGCGCAGTTCGCCGACGGTTCGGTCTCGGTCGAAGCCGGGCTGATGGAGATGCTCGACCGCATGCATTCAGGCCGCTTCAAGGTGTTTGCGACGCTTTGCCGTGGTTCGAGGAGTTCCGGCTCTATCACCGCAGGGACGGCCAGGTGGTGAAGCTGCGCGATGATTTGATGGCGGCGACGCGGTATGGCGTGATGATGCTGAGAGAAGCGCAGGTCGACCCGGCGGTGTTCAAGGCGGCGCGGCGGAAGGCGGGGCAGGCCGATCCGCTGGGGGCGTTTCGGTGAGGAAAATCGGGGAGGGAGGCAATGCGCTCCGGCTCCGATTGGAAAACTGTAGTGAACGTCCGTGGACGTGGTGTAGCATCGAATGATCCCGCTCAAGGGACGCATCGGCGTGGCCTCGCCGGGGCATTCGCCGATAGGGGAGGATCAGATGCAAAACGGAATTTCTCCAGACCACATACTGCAAATTGGCTTTGGGTTCTGGCCAGCCAAGACATTGTTGAGCGCCGTGGAACTGGGACTCTTCTCGCTGCTTGCGGACGGCCCCAAAACGGGCCTCGAACTGCAAGGCGCGATGGGGCTGCATCCGCGCGCAACGTATGATTTTCTCGACACCCTCGTCGCGCTCGGATTGCTGCAGAGGGACGGCGCCGGTGAAACCGGCAAATACGGCAATACGCCATCGACCGCGCTGTTCCTGGTCAAGCGGAGCCCCCAATACATCGGTGGAATCCTTGAGATGGCGAACGCACGACTGTATCGGTTCTGGGGCGATCTCACACCGGCATTGCAAACCGGAAAGCCTCAAAACGAGATCAAGGAGACAGGCAAGTCGATGTTCGGCGAGCTCTATGCGGACCCGGCGCGCCTGGAGCAGTTCATGGACGCGATGAGCGGCATCTCCATGGGCAATTTCACGGCGTTTGCCGAGAAATTCGACTTTTCCAACTATAAGACGCTGGCCGATATAGGCGGCGCAACCGGGCAGCTTTCGGCCATCGTCGCGGCGCGGCATCCGCACATGCAATGCCGGACGTGCGATCTCGCCGATGTGCAGCCGATCGCCGAACGGCGCTTGAGGGAGCGCAATCTCGGCGGCCGGGTCATCGCCGAGACGATCGACTTCTTCGCGGACGAATTCCCCAAGGCGGACATCATCACGATGGGAATGATCCTTCACGACTGGAATCTCGAGAACAAGAAAATGCTGATCGCCAAGGCCTACCGTGCATTGCCGACCGGCGGCGCGCTGGTCGCCATCGAGAACATCATCGACGACGAACGCAGGCAAAACGGCTTCGGTCTCATGATGTCGCTGAACATGCTGATCGAATTTGGCGAGGCGTTTGACTTCACCGGCGCCCAGTTCACCGAGTGGTGCAAAGAGGCAGGGTTTAGTCGCTGCGAGATTATTCCGTTGGCGGGACCTGCAAGCGCAGCAGTGGCTTACAAGTAGAGGCTTGGCACCCGCGCGCAGTTCGCCGGCGGTTCGGTGGCGGTCGGGCCGATGCTTGGCCGCATGCAATCAAGCCGCTTCAAGATGGTTTCGACGCTTTTGCCCTGGTTCGAGGAGTTCCGTCTCTATCATCGCAGGGACGGCCAAGTGGTGAAGCTGCGCCACGATCTGATGGCCGCGACCCGCTACGG
This sequence comes from Mesorhizobium sp. M1273, assembly GCF_040318195.1. NCBI lineage: Bacteria > Pseudomonadati > Pseudomonadota > Alphaproteobacteria > Hyphomicrobiales > Phyllobacteriaceae > Mesorhizobium > Mesorhizobium sp. M1273. The sequence goes on from NZ_JAMYLV010000025.1 coordinate 21,350, forward strand.
CGTGATGATGCTGAGGGAGGCGCAGGTCGACCCGGCGATGTTCAAAGCCGCGCGGCGGAAGGCCGGGCAGGCCGATCCGCTGGGGGCGTTTCGGTGAGGAAGTGCCGAAAAGCTTAGCCGGGCTCCTTAGCCCATTCGCCGCCGCTGCCATGATAGGTCTCTGCGGAGAGCAAGAAAACCTGTGCGCAGGTCGTGCAGCGAAAGCGGTAACGAAGCAGATCGTCCCATGGTCCATCCGGGTTGAGATCCGAAAGCGGGATGACACTCGACATAGGACCACCCGGTACTTGCTGCAGAATACCGTCGCGTATGGCCTCTTTGGCCATCGTGATCGCCGCCGCGAGACAACCGGTGCTAAAGATCGTACGGGTCTCCTCGATCGGCGCGCAGTTACTACAAGTCATGCGCTTGTTCCCATAGGTACATCCACAAGTCACAGGCCAAGGAAATCCAGACGGCAAAGAGAGTCAATCTAGCTTGGCGCCTCGTTTCCCTAGGGCTCTCCGCTTCGCAGCGTGCCGGAAAGTGACCCAACATGACCCTCCGCATCATTCCCGCCACCCTGCGCGACCTCTCCTACATCGCCGCCAACCTCCGGCCCGAGGACCGGGCCGAGATCGATTGCCAGTTCGATGCCTGGTCGCCTGCGCTGCTGGCGCTGACGGCGCTGCAAGGGTTTGCCTATGTCGCCGAGCTCGACGGCAATCCGGAGGCCGGCTTTGGCGCTGCCGAGCAGCGCGGCGGCTTATGGATCGCCTGGAGCTGGGGCACGCGCCGCATGAGGCGCTGCGTGCCTGGGATTACGGAGTTCTTTCATGCCGTGCTCGGGCCGGAGGTTGCGGCGCGCGGCGCCTGGCGGGTCGAGGCGCGCGCCTTGGCCGCCAATGATTTGGCGCTGCGCTGGCTAGGCCGGCTCGGCGCGACGCAACGCTGCCGCCTGCCGGGCTATGGCAGGAACGGCGAGGATTTTCTGCTCTACGACTGGACAAGAGCCTCTCACTCAGGAGAAAACCATGTGCCTTTTTCAAAAGCCGCCGGCGCTGAAGCCGTTGCCGCCGACACCGACCATTGCCGACAAGGACGTACAGGCGCGCGAAGCCGCCTTGCGGGCCCAGCTTGCGGCCAATGACGGCACCGCCGGAACGGTGAAGACCGATTTGTCGCCCAGTGAGCTCACCGGCCAGCGCCGCGTGCTGCTGGGGGTGTGACATGGGCGCCATGAGAAGAGTGTTCCGCAACCGCGTGCTCGCCTGGTGGTACTGGCGCCGGCATGCAAGGTTGAAGAAGAGATAGACGGGAGCTTGCCTGCCGGGATCGCGTAAGCCGCGATCCTTCGCGCCCCGGGTGTTCAAGTGCATGCCTCTACAATTGCCCTCAGATGTTCCGCCTTTTCCGTAACAACCGAGCGCAAATCGTGTTCCTTCCGCACGGTTGACATTCCTCCCTCAGCCGCCATGCTGCATTGCAACATGGCTACCGAGGAGTTCGGCATGACAGAAGCCCGGTCATCGCGCATCGAGTGCCTGGACGGGCTTCGGGCGCTTGCCGCGATCTGGGTGCTCATCGGGCACTGCCTGCTGTTGACCGGCTGGCAGATTCCTATTCTTGGCGAACCGGACCTCGGCGTCGATCTGTTCATCATGCTGTCCGGCTTCCTGATGGTGTTCCACTACCAGCTGCGCCAGGACAAGGAGCCCTGGCAAAGGCCGGAAACCTGGCTGAAATTCTGGACCCGCCGCTATTTCAGGATAGCGCCGCTGTTCTACGTCATGCTGTTCGCTGCCCTGGCGCTTGGCCCCTATCTCTACGGGTCGAGAATGGTCATCGACGAGTTCCTGCTGCGGTCGCCGCAGGCGCCCGAGCGTTATCTCGACAGCGGCCTGAAGAATATCGGCGCCCATCTGCTGTTCCTGTTCGGCCTGGTGCCGAATTTCGCCTATCGCACGCCGCTGCCCGATTGGAGCCTAGGCTTGGAGATGCAGTTCTATGCGCTGTTCCCGGCCATTATGCTGCTGGTGCGCAGGCTTGACTGGCTATGGGCGGCCATGCTGGTCGCCGCGATCGGCAGCGCGATGGTGTTCTTGATGGGACAATTGTCGGTCCACTTTCCGATGCCGTCGTTCCTGCCGTTGAAGATGCAGATTTTCCTGTGCGGGATGCTGCTGGCGGGCGTCGTCCATCAAAGGCAGAAGCGGCCTTTCGTGCATCTGGCACTGGCCATGCTGCTGGCGGCGCTGCCCTTCGGCGGCGACTATGGGCTGAGCAAGCTGTTGATGCGGGAAGCGCTCGTCCTGGGGTTCTTTGCCCTGGTTCTCTACCGGATGCTGCCGGGAACGATGGGCATCGTGGCCAGAAAGATCGCCATGACGCTCGCCAACAGGTTCTTTCATTTGATGGGTGAGCTTTCCTTCAGCATCTATTTGATCCATCTGCTGGTTCTCCAGCCGGTGGCGGCTCTGGTCATCACCCAGTTCGGCCACGAGCTGTCGGCGCCGTTGCGCTTCGCGGTCGTTGTTGTCGTCGTCTTGCCGGTGGTGTGCCTGCTGTCCTGGATCACCTATACGCTGATCGAAGTACCCGGCCAGAAGATGGGCCGTTTCGTGGTGCAGCGCTTTGGGCGCAAAGCCGCGCTGGAGACGACGCCGGCGGAATAAGGCGCTTCCAATCTCCCCCCTTGAGGGGGAGATGTCGCCGAAGGCGACAGAGGGGGTCGCCGATCCACGCGAGACGACCCCCTCTGTCCTACCGGACATCTCCCCCTCAAGTGGGGAGATTGGCAGTTTCGACGTCCCGCCATCTTTCTTTTCCCATTCATCCATCAAGCGAGGCTGACCATGAGCGATTCCCGTGCTCGCGATATTCTATCGCGACAGGCTGAACTGGAGAGCGAGCGCAGCCAATACGAGCATGTCTGGGAGGCGGTGTCCGAATTCTGCGATCCCGATGCTCCCGACATGTGGAGCGGCCGCCGCCACGCGGGCACGGACTCGCAGGCCGAGCGGCAGGAGCGGCGCGGTGCGCGTGTCTACGCCAACACCATCAACTCGGCCGCCAACCGGCTGGCCGCCGGGCTGGAAAGCCTGATCATTCCGCAGTCGGAGAAATGGCACGGGCTGTCGACCGCGACCATCAACGACGAGGAAACCGACGAGGAAAAGGAATGGGCGGAAGCGCTGCGCGACTTCCTGTTCTCGCTGCGCTATTCCGCCAATTCCAATTTCGTGCCGGCAACGCAGGCTTGCCTGCGCAATGTCGTGCGCTACGGCCCGGCCTATCTCTATGCCGAGGAAGGTTTTGGCGGCACGCTGATCCGCTATGCCTCGATCCCGGTGGTCGAGGGCTATCTCTCGCGCAACCGCTGGGGCCAGGTCGACATTTTCCACCGCCGCTACGAGCGCACGGCGCGGCAGGCGGCGCAATTGCTCGGCTACGACAGACTGCCGGCGCGGATCAAAATCCTGGTCGACGACCCCGCCAAATGCGAGACGAAAATCTCGCTGATCCAGTGCATCCAGCCGCGCGACGAGCGCAAGATGTACAGTCTGAGCGGCTCCTACCAGTATCTCGATACCGCGTTCGCTTCCTATCACGTGATCGAGGACGAGGAGGCGATCGTCAGGGAAAGCGGTTTTCGCTCGTTCCCGGTGTCATGCTTCAACTGGCGCCGCTACGAGGGCGATCCCTACGGCATCTCGCCGACCATCGAGGCGCTGACGACGGTGCGCGAGGAGAACGCCGTGCGGCGCTCCGGCCTGCGCGCCTTGCAGCAGATCACCGATCCGGCGACCGCCTCCAAGGCAAGGCTCGACTATGTGCCGGTGCTCAATCCCGGCGAGAACTATCCCGGGCTGATCGACGATGCCGGCCGGCCGCTGATCGCGCCGATCGCCACCGGACAGAACCCGACCTATGCCTTCAATTATGCCGACAGCCGGGCCGAGGAGATCCGCGACATGATGTTCGTCAACCTGTTTCAAACGCTGGTGCAGAACCCGCAGATGACGGCGACCGAGGCCTTGATCCGGCAAGAGGAGAAGGGCGCGCTGCTCGGGCCGTCCGGCTCGATCATTCAGGCCGGCTTTGCCTCTAATCTCGACCGCGAGCTGGGCATTCTCGAGGACAAGGGACTTTACGAGGAAGATAGCCGCTTCCTGCCGCCGGCGAGCCTTGCCGGCAAGGCGTTGCGGCCGACCTTCACCGGCCCGCTCGACGTGCTGCGCCGTTCGGCCGAGGCGCGCGACACCATCCAGGTTGTCACCACCGCCATGCAGATGGCGCAGTTCGATCCCGGCGTGATGGACAATATCGACGGCGACGCGGCGCTGAAGATCGTGCAGGGCGCCGGCCGCAGCCCGCAACGCATTTTTCGCCGCCAGGACGAGGTGGCGGGCATCCGCGATGCCCGCGCCAAGGCTCAAGCTGAACAGGCCGGCATGGCGGCGATGGCTGCCGCCGGCAAGGTCGCCAGGGATGCCGTGCCGGCGGCAGTGCAGGCGCGCGACAGCGGCCTGCTCGACGGGCTCGGCGGGCTGATGCCGCAGGCTGCGCAAGATGCTTCGGGCGGGCAGGGCGTATGAGCCAAAAAAGCTTCGCCCATTCCAGCCAGGCCGGCGGCCCGGCCAAGGCGCAGGATGCCCTGGCCAAGGCCTATCTCAGAGTGTTCTCGGGCCAGGACGGCGAAATGGTGCTGGCCGACCTGGCGGCCGCAACCGGCTATTACCGCCGCCCGTCCTATGGCGAGTGGCTGGCCAAGACCAAAACGCCGAACGGCTTCGAGCTGCACAGCGCGCTCAGCAATGCGCGGGCCGAAGTGGTGCAGCATATTATGGGGTTTTTGACGCTGGACGAGGCGCAACTGGCGGCACTGGAGAAGGCGGCGAGGGCGGAGACGTAGGGTGCGGGGAGCACTGACCTTGCGGAGGCCATGACCCACTTCGGCTGATCATTGTGCAAGTTTACGAACCCGGTGTAATGCAACTCGTCCCTAGATCCCAACATGATGCTGGGACTATCTTCCAGAAGACGCTGCACCCGAACCGCCGAGGCGGATTTTCTTTGTGGGGAGAATAATCAAGTTATTGGATATCGTTGGACGGCTGTCAGATTTTGACGAAGAGGACCGAGGGTTCAGATGCAATGGTTGCGACCGAGCCGGAAGAGGGATTGGTGCCAGCGGAGGCAGCCAAAGCGGGCCTGACATACTTTATCGAGATATTCATTGCGAGGCCTGGGTTGCGTCGTTGAAGGAAAAGCCCAGCCTGTCGGCCATCTGTGAAAGGCTCATTTATTACGCCGAAAATGATGCGTAGGAAGTAAAAATGTCGACTGACCCACGTTATGATGGACAGCCGCTGCTTAGGCTACTGGAGCTTTATGTGCTCTGGGCCATCGGAGAACTTTCTCAGGAGTCGGAGGATGGCTTGAAAAAGATGGGCCCCAAAACTGCAATCTATCTATGGCGGCGATGGACAATGGCATGACGCAATAGCCCAGTCTATGCACATGCCTGAGGGAATGCCGGCAGCGATCCGGGATATGTGGGCAAGGAACCTCAAAATCGCCCGCGACAATGATGTAACTCTCACACCGCAGAAATTTGCGGAGATGTTCGTGGACGAAAATTTCGTGGGTTGAACGGGTCTTCTCTGAGATTGCGCAGTAGCTAAGTTTCGCTCAAATCCACTGTGATCCGCATTGGACTCGTTTTGACGCCCGCCGGCCAACACCGCTGGACCGATTTCGAAAGCTGCCGGGCCGCCTCCGCTGCCGCTTCCGAATGTGGCTCATAGGATGCAACGGCGACCGATAAGACCTTGCCGGCCTTGTCCAGTGCCACCTCGAAAGTGGCTTTGACGTGATTGTCGACCGCCGTTACCGGCAAGACCAGACAATCGCCGATCCGCTCGACGCTGACAGCCTGTCTGGCGTGTGCGGAAACCGAACAAACAACCAGCAGTGAGGTCATCAAAAATCGCATCGTCGCCCCCTTTGGATAGCCGACGATAGCGCTGACCTCTAATCAGCGGAAGGACCAAATCGTCAGGGAAACGGATGCGCGAGGTTGACGCTGCGCCCCTCTCCCCGTTCTACGGGGAGAGCGATGCCGGCAGGCAGGTGAGGGGCGGTGCCGGCATTTCAGAAGTTTGCGCTGCCCCTCATCCCCCTGCCGGGACCTCCTCCCCGTAAAACGGGGAGAAGGGGCTAACGATCAATAATCGCCGTTGTAATAGCGGTCGTCGCAGGGGGCGGTGTAGATGCGGCCGCTGGTGCGATCCTGATAGCGGCAAAGCTGTTCGCTGCGCGGCTGCGGCGTGGTGGCGTTGCCGACGACGGCGCCCAGCAAGGCGCCGGCTCCGGCACCGATGACCGTGCTCTTGGTGTTGCCGCCGATCACCTGGCCGGCAAGCGCGCCGGCGCCGGCGCCGAGCAGCGCACCGGTGCTGGTTCTCTGCTGTGCTTCGGTCTGCGCGCAGCCTGCCAGCGCGGCGGTTACGAACATGGCGGCAATGGCTCTGGACATGGTCATCGTCTGATACTCCCTTGAAGTCTATGAACTAATTCGCAGGCTGATTTTGCCAAGTACGGTCGCATTTGCGGCGGAACATAGGCACCGTGCCTCACGAAATAAGACATGGTTGTTTTTGTCTGACGGCCTGATCCGCAAAGAAAGTAACCGAACAAGACCCAAAGAGCTTCATCTCCAGTCGCGCCTTCGAGAGCGCTACGCTGCCTCGATCTGCATTACCTTTTTCGCCGCAGCGGCCAGAAATCCGGATCGGCTGTAGCCGTGGCGCTCCGCATATCGGTCAATCTGATCGAGGACATCTTCCGGAATGGTGACGTTGACACGCACGACCTTCGCAGCTTCAGCTTTCAAGGGAACCAGGATGGCGACACCGCTCAGATTGTCCTTGTCCGACATCACTTCCTCCAGGGATGACGGCTCGGGAATGGCCTCGCCATCCTCGACCAGCCCCTCGACATGAAAGGCCAGTGCTTCCCCGGCCATGGCACGGGCATCATCCAGGTTGACGCCGGCTGTCACCAGGCCCGGAAAATCGGGAAAGGAGACGCCGAAGTCGCTGTCCGCTTGCTTGTGGATCAATCCGATATAGTTCCGCATTTCTCTACCTCAGCTTCACGCCGGATTGTTTTTCAATACTCTTGAGAGTGCCGATCGGGATGTCGCGCTTGGGATGCGGAACTGTCAGCTGGCCCGGCTTGGATTTGTGCTTGAACTGGGCGTGACTTCCTTTTCGAGCCACTTCGTACCAGCCATCCGCCGACAGCCTGTGGATGACATCGGCGCCCTTCATGTTGTGTATAAATACACATAAATCCAAATGTCCATGAGCTTTTGCCGCTGTTGCGTGCGGCGGCCCAGCCGACCCCGTTTTCAATCCCGCAAGAATGGAGAAATCAAATGACCCGAGGTCTTCCCCGGACGCTTTCGCGTGCCGCCGCCAGAGAAGCCGGCCTTGCCCCGCCCAGGGCGGGGCTTACCGCCAGGACGACTGGGCAGGGCGGCGCCTACCGCACCGTCTTCTCCTTCAATGCCATGCCGGTGCCGGTCACCGATGCGCAGGGCTTTGCCAGCCAGAAGCTCTTCGACTTTCTCGATGGCAAGGTCCGCATCAAGGGCGGCACGGCAAGACTGCAGTTCGCCGTGCTGACGCCGCGCGCCTCGACCATCAACGACAATGCCGCGCTGACCTGGTCGCTCGGCTCGACGGCAGCATCGAGCGCGGTGCTTGCCGGCACCATGGTCAATGTGCTGGCCGCGACCGGCCGCACGCTGGATGGCGCGGGTGCCGCGCCGTCGAGCGCGTCGATTGCCGATGTTGCCGCAGCCTTGACGCTCGACGGCACCGTGACGCCGGTCGACCTCTATCTCAACCTGGCGTTTGCGACCGGCACCGATATCGACGCCGACGGCACGCTGGCGGTGTCGGGCACCATCACCCTGCTCTGGGAGAACTGGGGCGATAATGCGTAGGCGCTAATCTTCCCCCTTGAGGGGGAGATGTCGCCGAAGGCGACAGAGGGGGTCGGTTCGACCGGGCGCGACGCCCGGCGACAGATGAGGTCGGCGCTCCACGCGCGGCTACCCCCTCTGGCCTGCCGGCCATCTCCCCCTCGAGGGGGGAGATTGGCAGCGTCGCCATCGGCTCTCCTCTGAAACGTCAACAAAAGGAATCTTCTCATGACAGATCTGGCAGACGCCGGGTCCGTGGTGGCGACGCCACCGGCGGGCAACCTTGCACGGCCACCGGCCAACGGGGACAGCGGGTCCGCCCCGCCTGCGGCCAAAAGTTGGTTTGACGGTCTTTCCGAAGGCAACCGCAAGCTTGCTGAAACCAAGGGCTGGACCAAGCCTGAAAGCCTCGATCGGGTCTTCGCCTCCTATGCGGAGCTGGAGCGGCAGCAGGGCGAGAGCCTGCGCGTTCCGGCAGCCGATGCAGCCGCGGAAGACTGGGACAGGTTCCATGCCCGGCTGCCCGAGGCGATGCGTCCGCTGACCTCACCCGACAAGGTCGAGTACCGGCGCCCCGACGGGCTCCCCGAAAACTTCGCCTATTCGGACGAGCTCGCCAATGCGTCCAAGGCCTGGGCGGTCGAGGCAGGTGCTACCCCGAAGGTCGCACAGGCCTATCACGACCGCTTCGTCGGCTACATGGCGGAGCAGGCCAAGGCACAGCAAATCGCTGTTGCCCGCTCGGTCGAGACGACGCATGACGACCTCGTCAGGGATTGGGGGCCGACCGGCAGCGATGGCTTTCGCCAGAAGCTCGAGGTCGCCAACCGGGCGATGAAGAAGCTCGGCCTGGTCAATGCCTACAAGGCGAAGGGCATCCTTCTGCCGGACGGTGCCTTGACCGACCCGCAGATCGCCAAGGCGTTCCACGCCATCGGCGAGGCGATGTTCCGCGAAGACACGATCGACGGCAATGCTGCCTTGAGCGGAGGCAATCCCTTCAAGCGCAATGCCGCCGGCGAGCGCAACCTGACTGGCATCTCAGCCCTGGTCAAAAGCGACCCCGCCCGCGCCCGGCGGCTGGCACGCGAGGCCGGCGAAAATCCCGACCTGTGGATGCCCAACAATCCTCTTTAACCCAAACCTGAAGGAAGACAAAAATGGCAGACGCCTATACCCGTATCGCGGACGCGATCGTTCCGTCCGTCTATGCGCAATACTCGTTCGAGGAGCACGTCCAGTCGCTGGAGATTTACCAGGCCGGGATCCTGTTTTCCGACCCGTCGATCGCCTCGAAGCTCAGCCTGGGCGGACGTTCCGTCGACATGCCCGGCTGGAAGGACCTCGGCAACGATCCGTCCGAGCCGGTCAACGACGACCCGGCCGACTCGATCGAGATGAAGAAGATCGGCGCGCGCCGCGAAGTCGCGGCCCGCAATGTGCGTGCGCAGGCCTGGGGCATCCCGGACCTGACCTCGATCCTTGCCGGCGACGATCCGCAGAAGCTTGTCGTGCGCCGCCAGACCGACTACTGGCAGCGCGCCAACAAGCTGACGCTGCTGGGCATACTGAAAGGCGTGCTGGCCGACAACATCGCCAATGACGGCAGTGACCTGGTGCGCGTCACCGGCGCCTCCATCGTCGACACCGACATCATCGAGGCCGCCTACCTGATGGGCGACCGCGCCGACAAGTTCAAGACGATCTGGATGCATTCGAAACAGATGAAGGCGCTGAAGCTCGCCGACCTCATCGACTATGTGCCGTCGTCCGAGCAGGGCGGGCCGCTGATCCCCTATTACATGGGGCTCAGGGCTGTCGTCGACGACGACATTCCGGTTGCCGGCGGCGTCTACACGGCGTTCATGTTCAAGGACAAGGCAATCCTGTGGAACGAGCTGCCAGTCAATACCGAAGGCGGCCCGCTCGAGTTCGACCGCAAGCCGCGGCAGGGCCATGGCGGCGGCGTCACCGAAATGGTCGGCCGCCGGCATTTCGTGCCGCATGTGCCGGGCACCCGCTTCCTCGATGCGTCCTCGGCCGGCGAATTCGCCACCGATGCCGAGCTGGCACTGGCGGCAAACTGGGACCGCACGGCGTCGAGCGTCAAGCACATGACGTTCATCGCGCTGAAGACGACCGAGGCCTGATCGGGCGAAGGAGCGGGCGTCAGACGTCCCGCCCCTTCGGGACACCAGGTCGGCGAATCCCAAGTTCACCCGCTGCGCTGCGTCGGAGTGATGTGAATTTTGGCGTTCGCTACAACATTCATGTTGCCCTTTGGCCAATCGACGGCACCAAACAGTTACAAGAAAGGGCGATGCTGCCTTGTCTTGGTAAGGGAGGTCACCATGAACATGAAGTACAAAACAGTTCAGGAAGTGCTCCGAAAAGCGGGCATTGTCATGAGCAAGAAAGGGGAAGTTCATCGCATAAACTTCTTCAGCGGCCTGGAAGACACCGCCTACTACACGCCAAGTCTTCAGGACGCCCTGGACAGGGGCTTGGCTTTGGCGGGAGGTGCCGGAAGGGTGAAAGCAAGCGTCTTTGCCAAGTCAGCTGAAACAGGGATCTCGACCGGCGCACACGTCGGCTGACACAATTCAGGCAAGACATCGCCGCGTTGCGCGGCGGTGTCGTGAAACTGCAATAGCCGAAGCATTGCCGTCTTCCTTGCTCGAATGGGAAAAAGACGGCTGACGAAGCGTCTGCCACGCCGTTTCATGACGGGCGGGTGGCGTCGTGACGGCCCCCGTGCACGAGACGTGCAACGTTCTGCCCAAGCCACAAATCACAAAAAATCCCCAGCCGCTTCGAAGCGGCTTTTTGCCGTGGAGGCACCATGCCCCGTTTTCTCCGACCAACCATACAGACAGAGGCCTGAGCCATGGCCATCACCCCGCTCGACATCGCCAACATGGCGCTCGCCGTGCTCGACGAGGCGCCGATCGAAAGCCTCGACCAGGACGCCAAGGCGGCGCGCCTGCTCAATCTGCATTTCGACCTGACCCGCGAGGCCGAATTGACCAAGCATGCCTTTGTCTTCGCCATCCTGGCGGCCTCGGTCGCCGGCTTCGACACCGGCGGCGGCGCTGGCACGCTGAACTTCGCCTATGAGCTTCCCGCCGATTGCCTGCGGCCCTTGCCGCTGACAGGGAATGGCGAGCCGGATGGCGTGCCGCTCTCATGGCGGCAGGAGGCCGGGCTGATCTATTCGGATCAGGCCGGGCCGCGCATCATCCGCTATGTCGCCAACCTGACAGACCCCAACGACTGGGACGCGCTGTTCACCGAGGTGCTAGTGGCGGCGCTCGCCATCAAGATCGCCCATCCGTTGACCCACAAGGCCAGCATGATCGACGTCGCCCGTAGCGCCTATGACAGGGCGCTGGATGCAGCCTACTCGGCCAATGCGATCCAGCGCGGCGGCAGATTTTCGACGACGTCCTGGGCTTTCCAGCGCGGCGACAGCCGGGGCGTCGGCCGATGACCACGCTCTATCCGATCCAGGATGCTTTCATCCGCGGCGAGATTTCTCCCCGCTTGCATGCTCGCGCCTCGCTCGAGCTTTACCGGGCGGCGCTGTCCAAATGCACCAATTTCGTCACGCTGCCGCATGGCGGTATCAGGAAGCGTGGCGGCACCTATTTTTGCGCGCAGGTGAAGGCTCCGTCAAAGGCGACACGGCTGATCCCGTTCATCTTCTCGGCTGATCAGGCCTATGCGCTCGAATTCGGCGATCTTTACATCCGCGTCTATGCCTATGGCGCGCGCGTCGGCACGGTCGAAGTCGTTTCGCCTTATCCCGAGGCCGATCTCTTCGACCTGCAATTCGTCCAGTCGGCAGACCAGATGTGGATCACCCATAAGGATCATCCGGTCAAAGTGCTGACGCGCACCGCGCACACGACCTGGACGCTGGCCGATTTCGTCTTTCTCGACGGCCCTTACGACAAGATCAACACCACCGCCACGACGCTAACGCCGGCCGCAACCGGCAACGCCATGCCGGTCATGGTCGCGAATACGCTGCCAAGCGGCACGGTCAGCAACAGCAACGGCTCATCCGACGTGTGGCAGGTGTTCGATGGCGACAAGCAGAAGGGGGAGAACATAGCGGGCTTTCCGAGCGGGTATCTGCGCTACCAGTTCGGCGGCGGGGCCAAGACGGTCGACGCCTACTGGATTACCGCGACGAATGATCACTCAGACACTGCATCGCCAAGCCAGTGGCAATTCCAGGCCTCGCACAACGGCACCGACTGGACGACGCTCGACAGCCGCGACGGAGAGACCGGCTGGTCCAAGTCGGAAACCCGTTTCTTCGACGGCTTCAACAACACGGTTGCCTACGAATATTATCAGCTACTGTTTTCAGGTGGCGGCAGCGATGGAACCGCTATCGCCGAACTGGCCCTGCACGAATACGCGCCGTCGCAAACGCCGTTCGATCTCTCGGCCTCCTCGATCGTCGGCATCAACGACGGCATCGGCTTCCAGACCAGCGATATCGGCCGCGCCATTCGTCTGCTTGGCGCGGATGGCTTCTGGCGCTGGGCCAAGGTCGTTGCCCGGACCAGCACCACGGTGGTCACGGTCCAGTTGTACGGGCATGCTCTGCCCGATCTCAGCCCGATCATTCGCTGGCGTCTCGGCACGTTCGTGCCCGGCAAGTATGTCCAGAGCGGTTCGCTTTACGAGGAGCGCCTGGCGTTCAGCCGAAAATTCTCGGTCTATGCCTCGCAAACCGGCGATTTCGACAACTTCGCCACCGGTGAGAAAGACACCGACGCGCTGGAATTCGTGCAGGCAGGTGGCGGCCAGGCCAATGACATTACGTGGGTGGCGGAATCGGACGGTGCGCTGATCATCGGAACGCTTGGCGGGGTGAGGGCGCTGTCGGGTTCCGGCATCGACGAGGCGCTGACGCCGTCCTCGTTCAAGAACCGCCGGTCCCGGACTTTCGGTTGTGCCCCGCTGCGTCCCGTCGATGCGGGGCAGTCGTTCCTCTATGTCACCCGCTCGCGGAAATCGATCGCCGAGCTGACGCAAAACGCCACCGGCCGCTTCACCTCCGACGATGTCGGTCAGATATCGGAGCACATTCCCAAGAAAGGCGTCGTCGAACTCGCCTTCCAGACCGACCCCGATCCGCTGCTCTGGTTCCCGCTCGGGGATGGCGAACTCGGCGGCTACACGCACCAGCCGTCGCAGGACGTTCGCGGCATGCACATCCACCAGATCGCCGGAAGCTTCGCAGGATCGAACTGGGCCGTTGTCGAAAGCGCCGTGGTGACGCCCGGCCAGGACGGCAACGACGATCTCTGGCTGATCGTCAAGCGCACGATCGGCGGCGTGACCAGGCGCTATATCGAAATCAAGACCGCGCCGTTCGAGTATGGCGGGATCGGCGATGCATTCGAAGTCGACTGCGGCCTGACCTATTCGGGCGCCGCTGTGGGCACGGTCTCAGGGCTTGATCATCTCAACGGCGAAACACTCGACGTCTTGGCCGATGGCAAGGTCTACAAGGGCCTTGCTGTGGCTGCTGGCGCGGTTTCGCTGCCCGGTGGGGCTACGGCAGCCAAATGGCAGGTCGGGCTCGGCTACCAGTCCGAAGCCAACACGCTGGAGCTCGACGTCGGCGGTCGCGACGGATCGATCGTCGGGCGGCGCAAGAAGGTGGCCAAGCTCATTCTTTCGCTGCTGGAAACCGACACAACCGGGCTTCAGGTCCAGTCGTTCATCCGCGGCCGCTGGGAGCAGGTTCGCATTCCGTCTGTGGTTGCACCCGACGGGATGGCGAAATTGTTCACCGGCAATGTCGAGGTGCCGATCGACGATAGCTGGGAAGGGCAGGGGCGGGTGAAGATCCGCCACGTCAATCCAACGCCCTGCACAATCAGGGCGATGACACCGGTGTTCGACGCCGAGCCTTAGAAACTGCTGATCTCCCCCCTCGAGGGGGAGATGTCGCCGAAGGCGACAGAGGGGGTCGGCACGTCCTGACGCGGCCTCCCATCGCAAACTGAGGGGGTTGGAGCTCCACGCGAGACGACCCCCTCTGGCCTACCGGCCATCTCCCCCTCGAGGGGGGAGATGGCCGGCTCCGTCTTCCATCGCTTCCCCAACCAAGGAACCCACCCGTGACCCCAACCCATGCCGAGCAACTCGGCAAGGCGCGGACGGCTGCCGATTTTGTAGCCGTCATCGCCTTGCTCGACACCGACCTCAACGATGCGATCGCCCGCAAGGGCGAGCTGGAAACGGAAAAGTTTGACGCGATCTTCGGCGCCGGAAATTTGACGGCGGCGCGTGCCGCATTGGACGACTGCAACGCTGAAATCGCACTGATCGAGAAAACCATCGAGGACGCGGACGAGCGCCGCGTTGGCGCCCCCCTGGACGAACCCCCCGCCGAAGCTGCCGTCGCCACGCCTGCGCCCGGCGACGAGGTCAGGACAAAGGCCGAGGCGCTCGGCGAGCGCTGGCGCACGGTCCACTGGCTGATCGAGCAGCTGCGCCAGGAGCTGTTCGCGGCCGATGCCTTGAGCCGCGCCATCATCGCCGCCAACGGCCTTTTCGATGCCGACGGCGCCGTCGACCTGAAGATCAACCTGACCACCATCCGGCGCACCGCCATGGCCGGCCCGCGCGCCGCCGCGCCATCGCGTCTCAGCCGCCCGGCAATCCAGGCCGACCGGCTGCTTTTGTCCTTCCTCAGCCCGGGCGGTGTGCTCGACCGGCGCCCTGCGATCGGCGCACCGGTCGGCGGCATCAAAAGCAAATTCATTCCCGCCGGCGAACGAGGCTGACCATGTGCACACTAGCTCTTATCGGCACGGCGCTTTCGGTCGGCGGCGCGCTGGCGGAAGGCCAGCAGTCGAAGCAAATGGCCGAGTACCAGGCCAAGGCCTATGAACAGCAGGCGCGGGCCGACGCCCAAAGCTCGGCCTTCGAGCAGGGCCAGGAGCGCCATAAGCAGGATCTGCTGCAGGCGCAGGCGCGTGCCCAGGCCGGCGCTTCGGGCGTCGCTATTTCTGGTTCGCCGACCGAGGTGATGGCGGCCAATGCAAGGCAGGGCCAGCTCGACCTCAAGGCGATCCAGTACGGCTCGCAGCTGCGCCAGAACGGTCTCGCCACGCAGGCGGCGATCGCGCGCTTTTCCGGCAGGCAGGCGGTGGGCGCCTCGATTTTCAAGGCCGGCAGCAATCTCGTGTCCGGCATCTCCGGCATCTACGACCCGGCCAAGGCGGTGACGTTCGGCGGAAGCGCCTTCCCGCCGGCGCCGGGTGGAGGCCTCTACTGATGGCCACCATCCCGCTCCAGCTTGCCCAGCGCCGCCTCGATACCGGCACTGTGGCCTCCTATCCCGACGGCTCGCCGGTGGGCGCCGCCATGCAAGGCTTTGGCGACGAGCTCTCGGCGATTGCCGAGCGCTTCAAGCAACAGAAGCAGCAGCAGGACGCGTTCGACGCCGACATTATCGGCCGCGAGCTGAACGCACGCATCGCCCACGCCGAGGCCGTGGCGGTGCAGCCCGCGCCGGCCGACGGCGGCGGCCTGCACGACTTCATGTATGGCCAGCTCGATCCGCGCAGCGACGGCGTCGTCAGGCCCGGCCTGTTCGACCAGATCTTCGACGACACCGTAGCGAAAGTGCCGGAGGGCGAACGCGCCAATTTTCTCGCCCAAAAGCAGGCATTGCGGCTGGCCGGCTCGGCGCGCATGGCCGCGCAGCAGCACGCGCGGCGCCAGAACTATGAGCAGGCCGAGTGGAGCAAGGTCGAGGACGGCTACACAAGCGCCATCGCGCAGGGCGACCCGGACGATAGCGGCACGTTCGAGGCGATCAGGCAGAGCGGGCTCGAGCTGATCGGCAAGATGGGCAACCCGGTGGCCCGCCAGGCGGCCGAGGCCGACTGGCGCAGCAACACGGCAAAGGCGCTTGTCCGGGCGATGATCGCCAAGGACCCGAAGCGCGCTGCGGAGGTGCTGGGGACTGGGCCGGTCTCAACGGACGGCAGGACTAAGGACGATACCATCGAAGCTGTGGGCGGACCTCGGGCGAGTGGGTCCAGCGTGCTGGCGACGCGCGAAGCGCCCGTAGGTGGCCTTCCGTCCGACGAAACACCTATCCGCACGGGTTCCGTGGGGCCCGTCGGAAATACGGCTTGGGCTGCCGCAGGACCCTGGATTGCCGACTTGTCACCGGACACGGTTCAGGATCTCGGCCAGAAGGCGCAGGTAGCGACTGTGGCAAGCCTGGTCGATGCGCGCACGAACATCGACATCGCCTTGCAGAACGCGCCGGCTGCCATTGCCAATACCGGCAGCTATTCTGGCAAGACACCGGGTGCCGAAGACTTCACTGCCGTGTACGGCGCCGAAGATGGCGGCAAGCGTCTCCAAGCCTTCGACATAACGGCTGATATCGGCCGCGCGGTTTTCGACATGCGACCCGTTCCGAACCAGGCGATACACGCCCAGATTCGGGATTTTGAACCCGGCCCCTACGGCTCGCCGGAAGAGCGGGAGCAATATGAGATAAGGGCCGGCGCCGCGCAATTGGTGCTGGGTGCCAGGCGCGC
This sequence comes from Mesorhizobium sp. M1273, assembly GCF_040318195.1. NCBI lineage: Bacteria > Pseudomonadati > Pseudomonadota > Alphaproteobacteria > Hyphomicrobiales > Phyllobacteriaceae > Mesorhizobium > Mesorhizobium sp. M1273. The sequence continues at coordinate 37,916 of NZ_JAMYLV010000025.1, forward strand.
CGATCCCGCCGGTTACGTCGGCCAACTGTTCCCGAACCATGCTCCGGACTGGGACAAGATCACAGCTCCTGAGGATTATAAGGCTGCCGTCACCTGGGCCGTCGCTGCTCAGCAGGAGTTGGGCTTCGACCGAATACTGCCAATGCCCTGGGCCGTAGCTGGCCAGCAGGCGGCGAAATACATCGACCAAGGTGTGCCGTTCGAAAAACGCCTTGCCAAGTTGAGTTCGATCGTCCTGGCGGTTCGCGATCCTGATGCCCGCAAGGCGACAACCCAACAGATTTCTGTGGCGGCGGAAGCCCAGTGGCGAGCCGAGGCCGCCCAAGATCCGAACGTCGCGCCAGAGTCGTTGGAAGCCCAGGTTGCAGTGCTCAAGAACGGGCTGGCGTGGATCGGGGAACATCCGGCCCAAGCCCAGTACAGCACCATGCCGTGGCTACAGCAATTCGGCTTGGCGTTCTCGGATGTCGGCGGCCTCACGGCTAAGGGCGCGGCCGCCGGCGGTGCGGATGCGATCTCCGCCGGGCTGGACTCCGCTTGGTCGGGAGGAAACTACCAGCACCTCCTCGAAGATGAACAGGCCAAGACCGAGGACGCCGAGGACCGGGCCGGTTCGGCCGGTTGGGCGGCGGAAGCCCTCGGCACCGGCTTAAGCGGATATGACCTGGCGGAGAGTTTGTTCGGTTTGCTGGGCCGGGCAAGCGTTGGCGCGGCGGCAGAGAACGGCTTGATCGGTCTTGCTGCCCGAACTGGCGTCGGGGGTGTGGCGGGTGGCACTTATGGCGGGGCATACGCCTTCAACACAGGACAGAGCGTCCCCTGGGGAATTGCCAACGGCGCGCTTTGGGAGGCGGGCGGCAATGTCCTTGCCGAGGGACTCAGTGCAGTTGGCAGCCAGGTGGTGGCAAGGCTTGCCGGGCGTTCTGCGAATGCTAAACCTGATATCGTACTGGATAGTGGGGCTCCCCCGGTTTCTGTCAATGCAGAAGAGATTCCGATCTCGACCGGCAAGGCCCGAGAAATAAGGAGGCCCTATACGCATTTGGAAGATCCTCCCAACGTTGCGTCCGGCAAGGATCCAACAAAGAAGCAGAGGATAGCTATTTTCGAGGAAAATAAAAGGGTGAATGATGGAATTTTGAGATCGGATGAGAGTGGTATAGAAATAATTCCAGCAAAGAAAAGCAAAAGAGGCGTAACTCCTCCAAAAAATGAAGCTCATATCGATCACATAGATCCGGTTAATCCCGCTGACAAGACAAAATCGTCAGGATCAAATAGCCATAAAAATCTTCGTCTTACGGCTGGGTTTGAGAATATAGAAAAATCGAATAAATAGGTGACATATGACCGAATGGAAGTTCGAAAACCCAAAAAACACAGCCGTTATGTCGACTCGGAAGATATTTAGGGGGGGCGGCTGGATTGCGTATGTGTCACATGATGATGACGGCGACGATAATGAGTCGTGGCAATTCTACGGAAATGAAGCTGAAGTTGATCAAGATGACCTAATTTTAGTGGCCTTGGTCGAGGTGGTCGAGCTTGATGGAACTGTTGCACAGTTGGCGGATTTGCCGTTAGGCTGGCGTGCGTGCCGCGATACAAAGTCTTCGCCATGGAAGCGCGACAAAATCACCTAAACACATTCTGAATGGTGGCGGAGTTTACTTCCGCTTTGGTCCGGTTGGAAGTGAACGCATAGACGAGTCACGACGGTTTTGGCGTGCGCAAGGATTATAGGCTAATGTTCGAGATGAGACGACGGTGGGGCAGATCATGTATCAAAACATACTACCCCTACCAGGGCCGATCATATACAGCGTCACAGCGATGCTGGAGATTATGCGCGCTGGGCTAATAGAAGATGGCAAAAGCAGAAGGCGAACAACATGAATGACGCCGCTCCGAATCTAGACAGCGTCCACCCCATGTTGCCCTGGACGGTTAGATAGGCGCCATGGAAGAGTGGGTCGAAGCCGCGCGAGAGGGAAAGTCGGTCGCGGACATTATCCCCGTCAACGTGCCGGCGACCCCTGCCTACGCCGAAATGTTGGGCAGCCGTCTGAAGTTTCTTGACGAGAACGTGCTTCCGTTGCTCCCAAAGTGATGCACGGCTCGACCAGATCAGTGCTGGCGCGATCACCGGTGAGTACGCCCCGCCGGCGATGGCAACTTGCCAGCGGTCTGATTGTGGTCACGATGCTGGCTTATGGCCTGCTAACCGCCGAGCGGTCCCAGTCGGTGGTGCCTTCTGGATCGCCTCCTGTTTCAGATGAAGGATTGACCTGTTGCGCACAGACACTTTTCCGACCATGGCAAGGATCGTTTTTCTGCTCACCTTGGCCGGCGTCCTCCTGCTCGCGCTTTCGCCGGTGCGCTTCCTGCAGGAGTTGGACATGGGCTTCACCTTCCAGCACGACAAGCTCAACCACGCCGCGGCGTTCGCGGTGCTGGCGGCACTCGGAAGCCTCGGCTGGCCGGAGCACAAGACGAGACTGGTTTTGCTCCTTGCCATTACCGGCGCGGCGATCGAGCTGCTTCAGGGCGTGCAGCTGATCGCGCGCGATATGGATATCCTCGACTGGGTCGCCGACTGCGCCGGCATGGCCTGCGGGCTGGCGGCAATGGGCGGCACAAGAAGGCTGATTGGCGGATTGCTGTAGCCCTCGACCGCGTTGCCGCTCTCCGTCCGGAAAATGTAAATCGCCGGCTGCGCCGGATAGCGCGGTGTCCGGCCGCGTAGCTTAAGTCTCCCACCGACAGCACCGAACCCCCTTCCAGCCTCGCTTATGCGGGGCTTTTTTTATGGAGCAAGCCCTCATGTCCCGACCTGCAACTGCCGCCGTTCGTCTCCTGACCGGCGAACGCGAACCCGTGCGCCTCGCAACCACGGCCGACATCCTCCTGCACGGCCTGCAGGCCATCGACGGCGTGCCGACCGAGGTCGGCGACCGCGTGCTGGTCAAGGACCAGGCCGACCCGACGCAGAACGGCATCTACACGGCGAGCGAAGGCGACTGGTTCCGCGCCGCCGACGCCCGTTCTACGCGCACCCTGCAGAAGGGCACGACCGTTCACACCCAGGTCGGGTCGGTCAACGCCGACCGCGTGTTCGAGTTCACGGCCGACGAGCCGGCCATCGGCGCCGATGCCATCACCATCGCCGCATCCGTTCCGCCCGACATCGCCGATGTGGTCGAAGAGGTTGAAGCGCTGCGCGATGAAACCCAGGCGCTGAAGGATGCCGCCGCTGCCAGCGCCGGCCAGGCAACCGCCAGTGCCGCCGCTTCCGCCGCGAATGCCGGACAAACCACAGCCGACCGGGCTGCCACCAATTCCGATGCCGTCGCGGCCGCGGCCGCCGTCATCAGCGCTCAGGCTGCACGCGACGCTTCGCTCTACGGCAAGGGCATTTTCCCGACGACTGCGGCGGCAATCGGCTTCGGCGTCGCCGGCAACGGTGCGATCACGCCAGGCTCCGGCGGCGCCAACGGCACGTTCGACCTGGCGTTTACCGGCGGGACCGGTTCGGGCGCTGCCGGCCGCTTCGTCGTGGCGGGCGGCGCGCTGACGCAGATACTGATCACGGCGCCGGGCTCCTACACAGTGGCGCCGACGTTCAGTTTTGCGGCGTCGGCAGGGCTCGCCGGCGCCGCCGCCGCGGCGGTGCTGGGCAGGAATGTCGATGTCGGCGAGTATTTCTGGACGGAGGTTTCGACTGGTGTGCTTAGGCTGTACAATGTCACGGCCGGGCCTGTGGCGGCCGATACGGGCGTTCGCGCGGCAACGGCTGCTCTCCTTTCGAGCGTCGATAGCCTTGCAATGATCGAAGGCCTTAGCGTTCCGACCGCCAGGCTAACTGAGGCGGCCGGATCAGTCAGCCCATCTGTATATCGATCCTACTCTTTTGTGTCGGGCGACACGATCGAGCACATTGCCATTGCCAAAGCTGGAGAGCGAAGCATTCTGCAGCTTATTCACGCGGGGGCTGGTGCGGCCTATACAGCCAACTTCAATCTTGAGGAGGGTATCGTCTCAAGCAGTTCTGGCGCGAACCTCGTCAGCGCTGCCATCACGGATATTGGCTCCGGCTGGTACGAGTGCAAGGCTGTCGTCCTGGCTGCGGCAAATATTACGAACAATGTGCAGGCACGCATGTCGGCTGCTGGCGTTTTTCCGTTCACCGGCGATGGAACCAGCGGTATGTACATTCGCAGTATCGTGCTGCGCAAGCAGGGCCTGCCGGCTAACCTGTTCCCGAGCAGCGACCCCGCCAACGCCGCGTTCACGAAGCAGAACGTGACGGTTACCACCACGGTCAGCCCTTATGAACCGGTGCTGATCTCCCTGCCTCCGCTTGTCGATGGCCTCGACGTGACCGTCAGAGGCCGAATGACGGCGTCGAAGCTTGTCGAAATGGTCGGCTCTGGCAATCCTTCCGTTTATCAGGGCAGGTCCGTGGTCAATGGCGACAATATCGTCTGGAAAGTCACCGCCAAAAAGGCCGAACGCAATCGTCTCAATCTCTACTCCAACAACGCCGTCATCTTCGACTGCACCTTCAATCTCGACACCGGGACTGCGACCGGCACGGGCGCGAGCATCGTCGCTCTTGGCAACGGCTGGTACGAATGCACGGTCACGAAGACGGCAACGGCCACGGCCGCGACGAACTGGCAACAGCGTATTTTCCCGTCTGCTGGCGGTCACCCGTATGTCGGCGATGGTGTGTCTGGATTCTATGTCCAAAGGTCGGCTCTAAGCATCAATGGTGGGCCGAATGTCTTCTCGTCTTCGGAAAACCTCTCCAACTCGGCCTGGACCAAAAGCGCCGGCGTGACGGCAGTCGCCAATGGCGCTCTGTATCTTGGCCTACTGTCGGATCCGGCCAACATCGGCGGCGATCCATATGACGACGGCTCGGCCGCCCTGGTTGGTAAGAAATTGACGCTGATCGGCTCTAGTATTTCGGCCGGAGCCTACTACGTTCCCGTCCTCGCCGGTCTGACCGGTATGGTCCCTACCAATCTAGCCGTCAGTGGCTCGGCCTTGGGGCTGAGCACCACCGCCTATCCGAGCTACGGAATGTCCAATGCGATCACCAACATTCCGGTCGACGCGGAGTTGGTAATCCTGGAGCCGGGCCCGAACGCCTTTGGCGCGCAGGAGACGCCCCTGGGCGCTCTCGGCGACACGACCTACGCCACTCACTATGGTTCGCTGTGGGCGGCGTGCGCCGCCATCCGAGCGCGTGCGCCGAACGCCAAGATCGTCATGATTGGCACCTACAGCGGCAGCCCTGGACACGCGACGCACCGGATAGGTCGGGTGAATGGCCAGGGCAACACCATGGACCAGTTCTTCAACGCCGAGCGCGAAGTGGCGAAGCTGCTGTCCATACCGTTAATCGACGTAGGTGGTGAGAGTGGCATCGGCTACCTGACCTCGTTGCTTTACATGGGCGATGAGCTCCATCCGAATGCTGCGGGCAGTCTGCGTCACGGAACTTTCGACGCTGAGGAACTCCGATGTCTGTCGCGCCGGGGCTTCTTCGGAGCCTAGACTGGAATGGTCCTGTGTGGCAGATGTTCGCGAATGCGCGTCTTCTCCACCGTTCTCACTCTTCGCCGCCGCTTTTGGTCGTGGATCGCCACGGGCGCCGCTAGGGAGAATGCCGTCATCGGGCCGCGCACGAAGTTCGGCGCCGGGGCAGAGATCTTTAATATCCACGGCGACCGGTCTCGCGTCTCAATCGGCGCGGACAGCCATTTGGATGGGCATTTGCAGGTCTTTGCCCACGAGGGTCGGATCAAGATTGATGATTGGTTCTATCTTGGCCCAAGCTCGACGATTTGGTCGTCAGACCCGGTGGGGATCAAGATCGGAAAGCGGGTACACGTCTCATGGGGTGTGGCGATCCACGACACCAACTCGCATCCTATGGACCCGAAGAAGCGCTTCGCGCAGATGCAAGCCATCTTCAAGCGGGGCCATCCTAGAGTCGACCCTGGCATCCGCTCCGCTCCGATCGTGATTGGAGACGATGTCTGGATTGGGAACAGTGCCATGATCATGAAGGGTGTCACGATCGGCGATCGGGCGATTATCTCCGCCGGTTCCATAGTGCGAACCGACGTCCCTGCTGACGCCCTGGTGCGGCCTGACCGGGTCGTGAAATGATGCCTTTGGGTTAATGCTCATCACACGGTTAGCTCACTGTCACGAAGGGCATGTGCTTGATCCGCTCCCATTGCTCCTTCGCCGTGGTTCCTGACCAGCCGTTGCGAAGTGCACTCTCGCGGTACGCCTCCACAGGCTCTAGTCCGGGCAAGGCCACAGTCTGCGGCAAGAAGAACAGGTTGCCGCCAGCCGCCGAGACAGCGACGAGTTTGTAGCCGTGACTATTGCAGAGCTGCGTCAGAGCGGTGATCGAGGCGCCGTGATACCAACCGCTTTCGTGCTTTGCGGCCCTATCGAACGACGGATCGTATGGCACGGTGACGGGGTTGAGCCCGAAGCTGGCATTGTACTCCGCGACAATGACGGCCGGGCGCACTGGCAGCAAGGCTTGCAGAAACCAGTAGTCGTTTCCATCGACATCGACGGAAAGCACTCCAAGTTGCGGAAAATGCGTGGCGAGACTTTCGATGTTGTTGAGATCAATGAAGCTCTGGCGCACTTCAATCCGCTTTGGAAGCAGCGAGCGCGCCAACCGCACGGTCGTTGCGTCGCCGTCGACGAGCAGACCCCTGAATTCACTAAGCCCAATGCAGTTGTACTCCGTCGGATGGAAACCAAATTCCAAGAACGTTTTCGGGCTTTGGCCAACAATCTGCGACAGGATTACACTTTCGTCTGATTGCGGAGACCCGGCAAGGCGAGCCTTTGCGAGGTGAAAATAATATCGGAGGGGGCTTGAGCGAAGGAAAGCATGCATGCGCGATTGGACATTCATCAATGGATGACTCCTGATCGCCCGCCCGCGGACAATTATTTGCGACAAGCGGCGGTGGTTTGCAAGCTTGCAAACGCGCGTGTCCGCCAGTCTGGAGGCCATTTGAAAATCGCCGAAAAGTTCGTCAGAAGAATTGCTCTGCGAGGGCCGCTCGGGATGCTGTGCGCACCAACAATGGCACAGCAAGCCGACCAGAAATCCTACAACCGGGCGGTATTTCGGAATTGTCAGGGTTCATCGCCGACGCAGACCCACCGCGCCGGCGGGCTACCGTCTGCTGTCCTGCGGCTTCTGGTGAGGGTCCTGGCTTTTCGACCACCAGACAAAATACAGCGAGCCCATCTTCATCACAGGCACGCGGCGGTCGCGTTCCCTGGCCCGCAACTCACGATAGGTCTTCATCTTCAGAGTGCCGCCAGGCAACCTGATACGCACTGCCATCGGTTCAACTCCCGTTGTGCAACGCAGCAATTGTGTGCAATGCGGTAAGTAGAGACCTTCCGTTGCGGAAGAGTCAACAGCAGGATCATCAACTTATTTTGCGAGCTGCGGAGGCTTCGCGGTGCCAGGCGGGCAGGGCCGGCCGAAGGAGCTTCATCCTGGCGACTGATCATCAATCAGGCGCTGGCGGTTCGACCACCAGGTGAAATAGATCCGGCCGATCTTGACGACGGGTATGCGGCGGGCGCGTTCGCGGTCGCGCAATTCGCGGTACACCTTCACCTTCAGTGTGCCGCCAGGCATCCTGATACGCACCGCCATCGATTCCGCCACCCCATTGTGCAATGCAGCATCAGAGACCTTCCGCTGCGGAAGAGTCAATGCCTGCCCGCTGACTATTTCTGGGGCTAGTCGAGCGGTCTCGGAAGTTTGGTGCGCGCGGCCGTTCCCGATCCCGCACGGAGGCGTCATTACCCAGTCGGCATCGTCTGGTGCGCGGGCTATTTCCTGGGCGAGGATTTTCTGGGCGAGGATGGGCGATCGGACACGCCGCTCGGCCACCAGATGACAAAGTAATTGCCGACCTGCCAAACCGGCACCTCGCGATTCTGCTCGCGACGCCGCAGCTCGTCCCTTTTCTTGATCTTCAAAGTCCCGCCTGGAAGCCTGATTCTTATCGTCACGTGTCCTCCCGTACCCGCTACAGGTACGAACGATAGACGGGAACAGTTTCATCCCGGCTAAGCAATTTCATCCAGGCCGAGCAATTTCGGCGCGGGTAGACGCAGCGCGCCGGACCGCAGCGAGATCGCCGGAACTGGCTTCATTTGAAGAAATCCGCAATGCCGTTGATGGCCAGTACCGCATAGACGATCGGTCCGGCGATAAACGCACAATAGAGGCAGAGGATCGCCGCCAGCACCGCGAGCAGCGGCTTGTCGCGACCGACGGCGCGGAGTTCGGACTTCACCGACCAGCGCGCCGCAGCGGTTTGTTCATCATCAGACATGTGCACCATCCCGCGGCCATTTCACACGGCAGGTGGAAAACATCAACCTTCCTTGCCACGGCAACATCGGCACGGGCTGCCGCCCAATTCTGCTTTGCCGCCACGCATCTGCTTTTTCAACCTCAAAACCTTGCCCGCGAGGGCGGAAAGGACTGCCCATGGACATGACGTTCAGGGGCGCCGCCAGGCGCCTCGATGATATAGACTTGCCGAAACTCGGTGCCCGGATCGGCGTCGGCGAGGACGAGATGCACGCGTTCCTCGATGTTGAAACCAGCGGGCACGGCTTCGACGCCGTTGGCCGGCCGGTCATCCTGTTCGAACCGCACGTCTTCTACCGCAGCCTGTCGGGTGCCAAGCGGGCACAAGCGGTAGCCGCCGGCCTCGCTTATCCGAAGTGGGGCGAGAAGCCCTATCCCAGGGATAGCTACCCACGGCTCAGGGCAGCTTGTGCGATCGACGAAACCGCGGCGCTCAAATCGGCGTCATGGGGGCTGGGTCAGGTCCTCGGCGAGAATTTCAAGGCGGCAGGCTTCCTTACCGTGCAGGCGATGGCCGAGGCGATGATGGCGGACGAGGCGCTGCAGCTCGGCGCGGCGATCGATTTCATCGTCGAGAAGCGGCTCGACGACAATCTGCGCAATCATGACTGGTCGGGATTCGCCAAGGGCTACAACGGCGCCGGCTATCGCAAGAACGCCTACGATACCAGGCTTGCCGAGGCCTATCGCAAATGGTCGCGCATCAAGGACACCCCCTGGCCGTCTGCCGGTCCGGTGTCATCGGCGGTCACCCCTGCAGTCCCGCCAGAGCCCGCTAAGCCAATTGCCGTTCCACAAGCGACCGCTACGCCCTCTGGGCCTCCCGTGGCTGTCGCCAGGCCCGGCTTCTGGGCAGCGCTGATCGCCGCCATCCTCAAATTATCAGCCATCCTCAAGCTATTCGGAAGGAAATGACATGCGGACCCGGATCAAGAGCTTTTTCCGCGACAGCGAGACAATATTCTGGGCGCGGCTTCAGGCGGCCATCGGCGTCATCGCGACTATCGTCACCTATGTCGACCCGCAGGTTCTTTCGCCGGTCGTTCCGGGGGAATGGTTCCCCTGGTTTCTTGTGATCAACGGCGTTTTGACCGAGTTCCTGCGCCGCCGCCGCGCGGAGGACTTGTGATGGCAGCGCTTCTCAGCATTCTCAGCGCCATCATCGGCAACAAGCTCGTCATGACGGCATTCGCTGCTGTGGCGGGCGGCATCGGCCTTTACGTTGCCGGCGGCATCAACCGGGCGAGGAAGGAGGCGGTCAAACAGGCAGAGGCAAAAGTCGCGGCCGCCGAGGATCGTCTGGAAATGAGGCGCGAGGCCGCCGCCGAAGAGCGCAAGGCCGCCGGCATGGCCGATGCGGCAGCAAGGGCGGAGGCTGAGAAATGGGCAAGGCGCTGATCCTCTGCGTGGTGCTCGCCGGCTGCACGACAACCGCGCCGGCCGGCAATCCGCGCCAGGTCTGGTGCGACCACAACCAGCCGCGCCGGCCATCCTCCCCGGTCGTTGCCGCCATGAGCCGGCCCGAGCTCGACGAGATGAACGCCTTCAACGGGCAGGGCGCCAGATGGTGCGGGTGGACGCCATGATGCACGAATTGCTCGACGTCCTGGGCATCAAGGCGCCGGTGTTGGTCGCCGGCCTGTCCGGCGGCATTTTGCGGGCCTTGTCGCGCCATCGCTACAAGGTCCGCGAAATGGTGGCCTCGCCGATCTGCGGCGCGCTGGCGGCGGCCTATCTGACGCTGCCGGTCGTGCATTATTTCCGCGCCGCCGGCCTGCCCATTCCTTCTCCGGACGACGACACCACGACGCTGGCCGCGGCGTTCCTCATCGGCGTCTCGGCGATGTGGATCTCGGACATCGTCTTCGAGGTTATCGTGCGCCGGTTCGGGCCGGTGAAGGAGGAATAAGCCGCCCAAGCCCGCCGAGCCGAAAGGTGCGGCGGGCTTTTTGCATTTTTGCTCGCATTCTGTACGATCTTTCTTTCGCGACAGGGCGGCTCGATCCGGCGCTGCCCGACCAAGATGCGCGTTAGGCATGGGAGATGGTGTCATGCTTGCCAAGGTCCAGACACAAGCGGCAGTCCTGACAGCCGGGGCGCTTCTGTTTGCCGCAACGGCCGACGCGCGGCCGGACAGCCGCGCGATGACATGCGAACAGACGCAGCTTCTGATCCAGAGGCATCGCTCTGTCGTGCTCACCACCGGCCAGAACACCTACGACCGTTACGTCCGCCAATTCGGCAATGAATGCGACTGGCCGCAGGTGCCGCGCGCCGCGTATATCAAGACGCGTGACGGTCAATGTCTGGTCTATCGCTGCCAGGAGCCGCTCTTCGACCTCCCGAATTGAAAGCAGGCGGCGGCTCATTCCTCGTCGAAAGGGCCACCTTCGCGTGCGAGATCGCGCGAAATGACACGTTCATCCGTATCGTCCGGCAAGGCCTCGTCGCTGTCCTGGTAAGCGTTATCGTCGTCCTCCTCCGGCAGTTCGCCGCTTTTCTCGACGTCATAGCGAATATCGCCGTTTTGCGGCACGCCGTCAGGGAGGATTCTCCCGCTCCGGATGGCATCCCAGTCCTGCTGCTCGATCGTCGGGCTCTCCGTCTCGTCGTCGGTTCGTTCTTTGCTGCGCGGTTCCATCGCCGGTTCTCCATAATGTCAGCGGCCCTGAATTGGCTCTGTGGTTGAACTCATAAGTCTGGCGGCCGGTTCCGGGCCGCCGCGGTCCGCGCGCGTTGCCGCACGACGGAACCAATCGCGCCGGCCCGCCTTCACATTCAGAAGATATTGGCGCGAAAGGAGCTCGACATGAGACCGCTCATTTTCTTGCCGTACATGTTGGGTGCGCTGCTGCTGGCGGTGCCGGCGGCCGCGCAGCCGGGCGAACAGGCGCAATCCGACCGCTGCAAAGTCGAGCCGCCGGACCAGAACAGCCAGCAGCAGAAGCCGGCCGGCAACAATTTGTCCGATACGCTCGAGCCATGCGGTGGGGTCCTGAAGCCCCCGCCAACGGGCGATCAGGGCATGGCGGCGCCACCGCCGGATGAGGGCAAGACCCCGGTGATCAAGCCCGGCGAGGTGCCGCCACAGCCGCCAAAGCAGTAGCAGCGACGAGCGGCAACTTCGCGCCGCTCGCGCCGGCAGGTTTGTTGCACTCGCTGAGGAACATTAGCTTGTCCTAAATGTTATTTCAGACGCAGTAGATATCACCCCCCTCCGGTATCGCTGCTGATCGGGAAACCGATCGGCCCGCGTCTTGCGACGCGGGCCACCGCAAGCTCATTCGCAGTCCATTCGCCGCATCGCGCGGGCACTTCACCGCTGTTCGATTAGCCGCCACTTACGGAACAACAAGGTGGCGTGGGCGTTTGCCTAGAGGGTTCGCCGCTTCGACCGGAATGCCGCGTCGCAATTGTAAGGGCGAGGCCCGTAACAACAGGAGTAGACGATGAAAATCCACCTTGTTCCTGCTGCGGCGGGATTGGCGTTGCTTGCCGGCGTCGGCGTGGCCACCGCGGACCAGGTGATTGTCACGCCCAAACAGCAGACGGTCATCCGCGAATACGTCCACAAGCACCCGCTGGCGTCGATCAGTCTTCTGGGGGTGGAGCTCAATATCGGTTCCACGTTGCCCGATACGGTCGAGCTGCAACCGATCGATGTTCCAGACGTGCGGTACAGATACGTCGTCGTCGGCAATCGCACCGTGCTCGTCGACCCAGACACCCGCAAGATCGTGCAGGTCATCGAGTGATCGGCGTTGCCAAACCGCGAACCGGATTTGGAAGGTCATGGCCTAAATTATCAAATGAGAGCTCCATCCCGAGGGATCGGGATGGAGCCGCTGTCGTCTCGAAACAAGGAAAGGAGCCATTCCCATGCTGCCGCATGTCGAGCCGGTCAACGTGGCCGCAGCCGTCGACAAACTGCTTGCTGAACGAGGCGATGGCCTGCTGTCGATGAAGGCGGCGATAGCACTGTTGCGCGAACGCACCGGAACCGAGCGCTCGGACGCGGACCTTGAAGGGCTGATCATCAAGAAGGCGGCGCTCCTCGGGGTCGCCGTCCTGTGTGACAGAGAGGTTCAATGACGGTGTCGCCTGCCGCTCAAGACGCCGGTCGAAATTTCAGCTAGAACAAGGTTGCTTACGCATCAACCGAGCCGACGGAGGTATCAGTGACGGACAGGCAGGAACGGATTCGCCAGCGAGCACACGCGATCTGGGAACAGGCAGGCAGGCCCGACGGGGCGCATCAGCAGCATTGGGATCAGGCTACCGCCGAAATCGACGCAGAAACCGCCGCGCCGGAGACCGCCAGCCGACCGAAGCCGAAAGCACGCCAGCCTAAGCCGGCCGCCAGCAAGGACGGAAGCAAATCCAAGGCGCGACCACGTAAAGCGTGAACGCAAGCGGATTTGATTCCAACGCTGGATCTCGCGGGTGGTCGGCCCATACATCGTTGCATGATCGGCAGCAAAACCAGTCCTGACCGGTCCTGCTGCCGCAAGCCCGCGATGGCGAGCCCGATTGGCGCGGCTAACTACTTACCGCAATTGTTGTCGTTGACAGTCGGTGAAACCGTCCCGGCAGGCTTGTTGGATGCATCGGGTTGAGCTCCTTGCGGGGTTGCAGGGCAGTTTTCATCCGCATTGGAGTTCATGGTACCCGTCGTGCCCATCGTGCTGCGGGTCGTGCCAGGGTCAATACCGTTCGGCTTGGGCTGGACGACGATGCTCTTCTCGCTGCCAGGCGCATTGTTGTCCGACCCGGCGTTCTGGGCCATCGCCGCGGTCGCCAGACCGGCTGCAAGTATGGAAGCTGTCACGATTTTCGTAAGCATGTTGATCTCCATCATTGGGTTATCATCATGTGGCGACTACAGAAAAAACAACCCGGGTGATGGAAAGGTTCCGGCAAAAATGACGCAGCACAGTGAAGCAAACCCGCGCAGCGCGGATCTTCTCGGCCCCCCTTGTTCTATTACCGTAGGTAGGTTTGATGTTGTGGTTTGCTGATTAGGAATTCGCCTTCTTTGGCCGCCGACCGTCGCAACGTTCGTCTGTTGCGGCGCCATCAGCTGAGTCTCGCATCGCTTCAATCGGTAGAGGCCATCCCAAGTAAAACTTTCGGAAGATTTCACTACAAATTTCACGCGGCTGTTATTTGAAAATATACCATGAGGCCAGCGAGCTGATCGGCAACGAAACCGATCATCTTCTTGCAAATTAGTAGGTATGCAACCGGCGACGTCGCGGGCTGTTCAGCGCAACTACAGCAAGGAGAGTGTTATGACCACCTTAATCAAAACAATCACCGATGCGGTGGCAGGCAGCGCAGTTATTTTCATGCTCTCGATGCCCGTGAATGCCGCGGACGGAATTGCCGTTGGTGTTGGAACATCCATCGGCGGCAACGGCGGCATCAAAGCCGGCCTCGGCGCGACGGTTGGCGGTCGCGGCGGCATCAACGCCGGTGCCGGCGCGACGGTTGGCGGCAGCGGCGGCATCAAGGCAGGCCTCGGTGCGTCGTTGGGCGGCAGTAGCGGCATCAACGCCGGTGCCGGCGCGACGGTTGGCGGTTCCAGCGGAATCGCGGCGGGCGCCGGCGCATCGGTCGGGGGCAGAAGCGGCATCAACGCCGGTGCCGGCGCGACGATCGGCGGTTCCGGTGGCATTGCTGCCGGCGCGGGGGTAGGTATCGGCAGCGGCGTTAGGGCTGGCGCGGGGGTCGGGATCGGCAGCGGCATCAATGTCGGCGCCGGTGTCGGGATCGGCGGTGGTACCAATCCGAGCAATCCGTCCAACCCGGGCAGCCCTTCCAATCCCAGCAACCCCAGCAATCCCAGCAATCCCAGCTTGCCTCAGGTCGTTGCCGACATGTCGGGCGACAAGTTGGCCAGGATGAAGAAGCGCTGCGTTGACGTGCTCAGCAGCGAAGGCACTTACGACAGCGATCTGCGCCAATTGTGCCTGCTGATCGCCCGCCGCTAAGGCGAATACATCGGATGAATGTCGGACCGGGCCGAGAGGCCTTCGTCCACCAAAGCTCCAGCAGTCCAAAGCCCGCCATTGCGGCGGGCTTTTTTCCGAGCACGTGGCGGCAGCATGGCGGGGCTCACACGCGCTCAGTGTGTTTGACGGCCAGGATCCGGCGAAGCGGACGCTTCGTCTTCCAAGGCGTCCCAGCCCGGCGCGGGACTGCTTTGCATCAGTTCGGGGCACGCGAACTCCGTCAGATCGGTTTCCGCGAAGCCATCGAACTCGATAGCCGCCCCGTAGAGCTGGGCTGCTTGCATGACGAGCCATTCGATGTCTTCGCGCGCAACATTCTCGGCGAGGTTCTGCAGTCGCGCGGCTTCGGCGACAGCAGTCAGATTGATGGCAATCCCGGACCGCAATACAGCCCGAACTCGGGAACTGACGTCTTCGTGCAGGCGAACCGAAAATCCGTAGCGCATGGAAAACCTTCCCTTCAGGAGCGGTTTGTCCCTCATGTTCCACGATGCGCCCAGGATTCGCGATTGGCAAGCGAAATTCCTTAAAAACTCGTTTTATGTCAAATAGTTAGCGTATTTTGTTGATTGCCTATCTGACGCTTGATCCGCTTCATCTGACTTCTGCATGACTCGCTGATCCGATGGCCTTGACGCATTCTGCTCACGTACCTAACTCTACAGAAAATTAGGAACACACTAACTCAGCTGCATTTAGGCTGGTGTGACAGGAGGCCGAGATGTCCGAACTGGAACGCCCGGAACGATTGCAGATCATGCTGACCGTCGATGAACTGGCGGCGTTGGAGAACTGGCGCTTCGACAAGCACATGCCGAGCCGGTCGGCCGCGGTACGTGAGCTTTTGAGGCGAGGTCTCACAGCCGATGGTTTCCTGACGGCGGCGCATGGGACCAAGTCGCGCGATTTCGGCATTCTGCCACATTCTGCAGATGGTGACCGCAGCGCGGCCGACGGACCGTCCCAGAAGGAATAGCGCCGAAGGAATAGCGCCGAAGGAATAGCGCCGTTTCCGCCGCGGATCGCCCGCTCTGCGACCGTGCTTCGCGTCTCTCTTGCTTCGCGATGAGCTGTGAACGTCTGGTCTGCTGACGGCTGCGAAGTAGAAGAGATCCAAAGCTCTGTCTTGCCAGACGCTCCGTAATCAGGGAGTGCTTGATCGGCATAGTGCGGGCTCGGGGAATATTGCCGATGACGCTGGAATTGACGGCCGGCGACCAGTCGATGCTGCATGGCGAGCAAGGCTCGGCAGCGGCTGCCGCCATGACGATCCTGGTTGCCTTTTCGAAGGCGGTCGGCGCGCGCAAGTTGCTGGACATTGCCGGTGCCCATATCGACGGCTGCCTCTATCACGGCCAGGCCAGCCTCGATTTCGTCGAAAGGCTGATCGAGGGCGGCGGCCGCGTTCGGGTGCCGACGACGCTGAATGTCGGTTCGTTCGACCTCATCCATCCCGGATTGGTGAAGATGCCGGTGTCGCAAGAAACGCCGGCGCGACGCCTGATGAAGGCGCATCTGGAACTCGGCTGCCAGGCGACCTTCACCTGCGCACCCTATCAGACCCGGTTCCGGCCAAGGTTCGGCGAGCAGATCGCCTGGGGTGAATCCAACGCCATCGTATTTGCCAATTCGGTGATCGGGGCGCGGACCAACCGCTATGGCGATTTTATCGATTTGTGCTGCGCAATGACCGGGCGCGCGCCGGCATGGGGGCTGCATCTGAGTGAAAATCGACGAGGCCAGGTCCTGTTCGAGTTGACTGACGCTGCTTTCGAGCCAAGTGACGCTCTGTTTGTCGGCGTCGGGCTGATCGTCGGGCAAAGGGCTGGCGACCGCATCCCTGTCATATCGGGCCTGCCGCAGCCGCGCGACGAGGACCAATTGAAGGCGCTGGGGGCGGCGGCGGCAACGACGGGCGCCGTGGCGCTGTTTCATGCCGTCGGCATCACGCCGGAGGCGGAGACGCCGGATGAGGCGTTGCACGGCGTGGCGCCGGAGGAAAAAATCCGGATCTCTCGCGCTGAGATCCACCATGCGCTGGCCAGGCTGTCGAGCGTCCCCGACGGCGTGCAGCTTGCAGCCGTGTCGTTAGGCACGCCGCATTTCTCCCATGAAGAGTGGATGCGCCTGTTGCCGCTGCTGCGCGAAGTCGGTCCAGGCAAGGGTGTCCCGATCTATGTCAACACGGGGCGCGCGACGCTGACACGGCTGCAGGACGAAGGCGCACTGGCCGGCATGGAAGCCTTCGGCCTTGTCCCGGTCACCGACACCTGCACCTATGTCACGTCGATCCTCGAGCGTCTCGATGGCGTGGTGATGACCAATTCGGGCAAATGGGCGCATTACGCACCTGGCAATATCGGTGTCTCGGTGGCCTTCGGTGACATGGAAGACTGCGTCCGCTCGGCTGCGGCCGGCCGCGTCGTGCGAGGCGCGCCATGAAGACGCCGGCCAGAACCGGTACATTCCACCTTTCCGGCTCGGCACAAGGCCCAGCGCTGGTGCTTTGGCAGGCGCTCAGCTTCTGGGGCGGGATCGACGTCGAAACGGGCGACATCATCGACCATTCGCATCCGGACCTGGGCGGCAATATCGCCGGCAAGATCCTGGTGATGCCGAGCGGGCGAGGGTCGTCGTCCTCGTCTTCGGTTCTGGCCGAAGCGATCCGCAGAGGCACGGCGCCGGCCGGCATTATCCTGGAGCGGCCGGACCCGATCCTTGCCGTCGGCGCCATCGTTGCCGAATTCCTCTACGAAATCAGCATGCCGCTGGTTGTCTGCGACGTGTCAGGCATTGTCTCCGGCGACCGGATCGCAATCGGTCTGGGCGAAGATGCGCAAGCGATGGTGAGCAAGCTCTAGCCGGCCATCAGTCCCGCCGCGCCCCGCCGCCAGTAGGCTGCCGCCAGTGTTTCGTTGCGGCCGAGCGCCAGCGTGCCGCGCCAGTGTTCGCGCACCGTCGTGGCGGCTGCCGCTTCGGCCGCAAACCAGCCGAATGCCGAACCGGTCGGCCATGCGACTGACCGGATGGCGCGCGCCAGCCTGTCGTCGAGCCCGGCTGGCACCCCATTTCTCGGCAGCCAGTGCACCTCTATTCCGGTTGCGTTGTCGACGACCTGCCGTTCGCCATCGTCGGCGATCTCTATGAAGGCCACGCCTTTGGTCTCGGCGGGCAGCGTCTCCAGCATGCGAGCCAGCGCCGGCAGGCCGGTTTCGTCTGCGCCCATGAGATACCAGGACGCCGGTCGTACCGGACGGCCGACCGGCCCCATCATGCCGATCTTCATGCCGGGCGCCGCCTGCATGCCCCAGCGGGCGCCGACGCTGTCGCCGGGGTGGATGAGGAAGTCGACCTCGATGATGCCCTTTTCCACGTCGAGCTTCCGGATCGTATAGACGCGCGCTGCCGGGCGCCTGTCGTCCGAGGGCCATGCCGGGAGGCCATTGCTGCCGAGCACGGGCCAGAGCGGATCGGGGACGTCCCTGGTCGGAAACAGCATGCGGATATGCATGCCGCCGAATTTCGCAAAACGAGAGAGATCCTCGCCGGCGAAGCGGATGCGGCGCATATGCCGCGTCAGGTCGCCGACTTGGGTGACGACCATCTCACGGAACTGCGCGAGGCGGGTTTCTTCGGCGAGATCGCCGGTCCAGACGATCTCGGGACTTTCTTCCTTGGCATATACCTCTACGGCGGTGGCCAGCAGGTCCTTGATGCGGGCCAGCCCATCGCGGTCGGCGGCGTTGGCCCGCATCACCAGCCGCTCCATGTCAAGGGACGCGTCGCCGAAGGCGAAGCGGAAGTCGAGCCGCTGCCCCTCCCGCGAGGCATCGGCATCGAAGCTCTGCAGCCTGTCGCTGATGCGGTCGATGTAATGCGGCAGGTTGCGCAGGTTCAAGCGCGCTTCGCAGGCCAGTCCGCTCACTGAAGCTTCCCTCATTCTCAACCTCCGATCCGGCCTGTGAGAGCCACCTTGAAGGTGCGGCCCTTGCCCTGTTCCGTCGCCGCCGTCGTCGACCAGGCGCTTTGCGGGTCGGTGTAGGCGGTGTTGAAGACGTTATCGACGCTGAAATCGAGCTTGGCGTAGTCGTTGATGCGCCAGTTGGCAAAGACGTTGACCAGGTCGAAGCCGTCATCGACCACGACCGGCGCGTCGGGATTGGTGCGGCTTGTCCGGGTGATCTTGCCGACGCTGAGATATTGCGCACCGACGGTGAGCTGGTCTTCCAGCATGCGGAAGCCGACGGTCGCCGAGAAGCGGTCGAGCGGCGTGTTGTTCAGCGTCTGGCCGGAATAGACGCCGCTGACGACCTTGGCGTCGATCAGGGCGCCGGCGAGGTTCGCGAACCCCCAGCCATAGTCGTAGACGGCTTCGGCCTCGACACCCTTCAGCCGCGCGTCGCCGATGTTGATCGCCATGCGCGGCAAAACGGTGAGGTCGACGTCGATATAGTCTTCGACGGCGGTGTGGAAGACGTTGACCTTGGCACGAAACAGGTCGCCTGCGGCCAGCACATCGTCATATCTCAGATTGATCCCGGCTTCCCAGTTCTTCGCCGTTTCGGGCTGCAGAAGCAGGTTAGGCTGGTAGCTGTCGCCGCCGCCATGCGCGCCGCCGCCGCGATAGACGTCCTGCAGGCCTGGTGCCCGGTAGCCTTCCGAATAGGTGCCGTAGAGCTGGAAGCCATCCAACGGCGTCACGCCGACGGTGAGGCGAGGCGACCAGCGATCGCCCGAAATCGAGGCTTCCGCCGGCGGCACGGTCTTCGTTTTGCCGTCGAGCTGGTAGCCGTCATAGCGCATGGCGGCGATGAGCTGCAGCCAGTCGCTGTAGTCGCCCTGCCATTGCAGGAAGCCGCCATAACCCTGCTGCTCGCCCGAACCGAAATGCGCGGCCTCCGACGAGGCCTCCAGATAGTAGTAGTCGAGGCCGTAGGTGAGGGTATGTGCCAACTCCCAGGCGTCGAAACGCGAGGAGTTCTTCAGGTTGAAGCCGGTCGTGGCGACGTCGTAATAGCGGAAGTTGCCGATCGCCGTTGCCGGCCAGACCTGCGTCTGCTCGGCGCGCGTGCGGTTGTGGTATGCGTTGACACTGAGGTCGATCAGTTCGTTGTCGTCCGGCCTCCACATATAAGCAGCCGTGTAGGTCTGGTTGGTCGTGTCGGTGTCGTAGCGGCTCAGCGTTGGCGAGGTCGAGCCGCTCGATCCGGTGATCTGGTCATTGTAGCGCTGCAGGATCGCGCCGAGCTTGAGCTCGTGGCCGTCGGCCGGCCGCAGGGTCGCCTTCATATAGCCGCTGGTGATGCTCTCGCCGGTCCATGGCACGGCGTCGCCATTGCCATCGGTGTAGCTGTCGCGGTCGCGATAAATGAGGTTGCCGATGATGTCGGCGTCGTCGCTGAAACGGTAGGCGCCGGTGGTGCTGGTGGTGAAGCCGTCGCCATTATCCTCATAGCCCAGCTTCTCGCTCAGCGCCCAGCGCTCGTCCTGCTTGAGGAAATCGCCGGCATCGCTGGTTTCGAAGGAGACAACGCCGCCGATGCCGCCCGAGCCATAGGCGTTCGAGACCGGGCCGCGAATGACGGTCGCTTCCTTGATTAGTTCCGGCTCGACATAGAACGAGCCCGAGCCGTGGCCGACGCGCCAGTAATCCTGGCGGGCGCCGTCGAGCGTCACCACCACGCGGCCATATTGTTCGAGGCCGCGAATGTTGATGGCGGTTGCCGGATCGTCGCCGTTCATCGAAGCGGCAACGCCGGGCGTGGTGCGGAACATGTCGGCGGCGGTGTCAGGCTGGATGCGTTCGAGCTCTTCCTGATCGACGGCGCTGATGGCGGCCATCGATTCGATGATCGCCGTCTTGATCATCGTCGCCGAGATGGTGATCAGGTCGAGCACGGTCGGCTCGTTCTGCCCAGTTCTAGCCTGCTGGGCGACCTTGACCGGCCGATCGGCCTTGGCGGCGGCGCCGTTCTTCTCCGGCTCCTGCGCGGCGGCCAGCGGCGCGGCACACAGGCCGAGCGCGAAGGCGAGCGCGGTGCTCGCCATCAAGGTCTTGTTGCTTGTCTGTTTCATGCGTGCAGCCCCGGGAAAAGCAAAGATTGCTGGCGGCGGCCGTTGGCCCTGGCTGGCATGATGGAGAAGCCTCGACACACGGGCCGGGCAGGGGTACTTATTAAAACATGATGATAATAGTCAATTTAATTTTGCAGGTCTGAGCCTGATCGAAGATTCTCGGTCGGACCCTTGATCTGGCCGCCAAAATCTCGCCCGAGCGATTATGAATTTGTGACGCATCCCGTGCTTCACCTGGTTCAGATCTCCGGGATGCTTTCCCTGAAGATCACTTGCAGCCGTGGCTGGTGCAGTTCGTAAGGCAAGCCCCTGACCGCATGGGTCAAGGTGTTGAGCGCCTCGCGGGCCTCTACGCGCGGGTTCTGGTCGATGACCGCGTCCAGCGTGCCGTCGAGCAAGAGCTCCTTGGTGCCTTCCGTCACCTCATGGCCGAGAAAGACCGTCGACAGCGCGCGCCCGCGCTCCTTGAGTGCGCGGGCGATGCCGGTGTTGCCGGCGCCGACATTGTAGATGGCGGCCAGGTCCGGGTGCCGGTCCAGCAGGGCGGAGGCCTCCGAATAGGCCTTCTCCCGGTCGTCGAGCATCTCGCGCATCTCGACGATCTGCAGATTGGGCGATTCTTCCGCCAGTATGTGGCGGAAGCCCATCTCGCGCTCCTCGTGGCCGCGGTAGGAGAGCGAACCGGCGAACAGCGCGACCTTGCCCGGACGCCCTGCGCCCATGAAGCGGTTGAGCAGGTAGCCGGCGAGCCGGCCGGCGGCGCGGTTGTCGATGCCGATATAGGCAACCCTCGGCACATGTAGGATGTCGGAAGCGATGGTGACGACCCTGACGCCGCTGGCCGAAAGCGAGCGGATCGCCTCGCGGACCGTTGGATGGTCGAGCGCGATCACGCCGACGCCCTGCGTCTGCCCGTGCAGTTCCTGCAGCAGACGCGCAAGCCGGTCCGGATTGAAACCTTCGATAGTAGCGACACGGACGTCGAGGTCGGGCCGCGCCTGCGCCTGCGCCTCGATCTGGCGGTGCAGCATCTTGATGAAGGAATTGGTGCCGGCGGGCAGGGCGAAATCCAGCCGTATGACCTCGCCGCGCAGCGCGTTGAGCGAGCTCGGATTATTCGAATTTTCAGCGATATAGCCAAGCCGCTGTGCCGTTTCGAGCACGACCTCACGGGTGCGCGCCCTGACCCCGGCGCGGTTGTTGAGCACACGGTCGACCGTGGCGGCCGAAACGCCGGCCTCCCGGGCTATGTCTGTCAGGGTGGACCGCACTGTCGATCACCTCATTCCAAAACGCGCCAGGGGCGCATCGAGATCACGCATTTCATGGGTCCACCGTCGGAGAGCGGCTTCATCGCCGTCCGCGATTCTGATGGGAAATGATGTAACCGGCCTTGGCCGATGCGCAAGCCGTTGCGCTACACCAGAGTGCCCAAGCAGACCAAAGCGGGGAGGTGGGCAGCCGGGCTCCCTCAAATTCAAGCACCGGCTTCAGTATGAGAGCCTTTACAAACGCCATTCTTCCCCTCCCGTGAGATGTTATGATGTATTTTGATTATTTATGATGTTGACAGGCTTCGTATAGTGCCGTCAATATCCATCATAAGGGCCGTGGAGGAAACAAGGCCCTGAGGGAGGAGTTCCAATGTCGAATTTGATCCGCGTGTCGCGGCGCCGTTTGCTGGCGTCCGGTGGAAAGGCGGCAGTCCTTGTTGCCGCCGCAGGTATTGCACCGAAATTCATTCGCCCGAGCCGTGCCTATGCGGCCGATGCCCTGGCGCCCGGCATGATCGGCGGCCCGACGGGTTTCGACGGTTCGGAGCGCTATCAATATGGTGCCGATACGCCGGAGGGCCGCGCCATCGAGGCGGCCAAGGCGATGAAGGGCGCCGGCAAGGCGCCGGCCAAGATCGTACTTGGCCTGTCCGACGGCTCGATCGGCCAGTTGACCCAGCCGTTTCCGGCCGGCGCGCCGTCGATCAAGGATCTCTGGGAGAAGGAAACCGGCATTCCGTTGGAAATCGTCGGTGTGCCAAACGGCCAGGAATTCACCAAGACGATGCAGGACATCTCCACCAAGGGTGGGGCGTATGACATCTACGCGGTCGAATGGAACCGTCTTGGCGACCTTGCCGAAACCGGCGGCATCCTCAAGCTCGACGACTTCGTCGCGCAATACAAGCCGGAATGGGACGATCCCGAGCGCGGCTATGTCGACGGCGCCAAGGGCGTCTCGTTGCTCAACCAGTATCGCGGCTCGACCTACGGCGTGTCGCTGGATGGCGATTTCCAGACCTGGGTCTACCGCACCGATCTGTTCGGCGACGCAGCCGAGAAGAAGGCTTTCTCCGACAAATACGGCTATGAACTGGCGGCGCCGAAGACCTGGAAGCAGCATGACGAGATCGCGGCTTTCTTCCAGCGCCCGGACAAGGGCCTGTTCGGCTCGACCGATCTGCGCAACCAGGGCTGGGGCTACACCAACTGGTATCAGCGTTATGTCTCAATGGCTTCGCCCAATCAGTTCTTGTTCGACGACACCGGCAAGCCGCTGATCAATTCGGAGCAAGGTATCGCGGCGACCGGCGAGTACATCGCGTCGCTTTCGCACCATTCGCCGGATGCGATCTCCTGGGGCTGGCCGGAGCAGTACGGCAATTTCGCCAAGGGCGGCGCGGCCATGACCTGTGCCTTCTCCAATCTGCCGAAATTCCTCGACAATGCCGGCAACAAGGATTCAGCTGTCACCGGCAAGATCGGCTCGATGCTGCCGCCCGGCCGCGAAATCGACGGCAAGCTGGTCAGCCGGTCGGTGCTGTGGCTCAATCTGTCGGCGTCGGTGTCCTCGCAAGCCAAGAATCCGGAGGCCTGCTACCTGTTCCTGCAGTGGCTGGGCTCAAGCCGCATCTACGCCTGGATGACTGCCAATCCGGGCGGCTACTTCGATCCGTTCCGGCTATCGGATTTCTCGGATCCGCTGGTTCGCCAGACCTACCACGCCTACCACATGGACGTGGTGCGCGAGACGGTCGCCCGCACCGTGCCCACCATCAACTATCCCGGCGCCACCGCCTTCCACAACGCGCTGGACGAGAACCTCGTCGCCGCGCTGACCAAGGCCAAGACAGCCGAGCAGGCGATGGCCGACACCGAGGCCGAGTGGAAGAAGATTGCCCGACGCACCGGCGAGGAGAAGCTTCTCGAAGCGATCAAGACCAACAAGGAGGCCTGGCCGACCGTCCTCGATCCGATCGCCTGATCCTTCCAGGATCCTACCAAGAAGGGGAGGAGCGGTCGCTCTTCCCCTCGGCAACGAAGGACCCAGCAAAGCCGCAAGATGAAGCGTTCAGTTCCTTTCGAGATATTCCGCTATGCCGCGATCCTTGCGGCGATGGCGGTGACGCTGGTGCCGATCCTGTGGATGGTGTCGATGGCGTTCAAGCCGATCGCCGAATGGTCGGCGACCGGCGCCGACCTGACATGGTGGCCGAAGAACCCGACACTCAGCAATTTCCGCTTCGTCTTCGGTGAATCGACCAACAATCTGATCGTCGCGCTCGACCGCACAGCTTTGAAGCCGATCCTGTCATCGCTGCTGTCAGCCACATTCGGTACGGCAATCGCCATGTCGGCGGGCACCGCGGCGGCCTACGGTCTGTCGCGCTTCGGCTCGGGCCAGAATCTGCCGCTGGCGCTGATCCAGCTTCGCCTGTTTCCGCCGATGGCGGTCATGACCCCGGTGATGATCATGTGGGCCTTCCTCAACTTCACCGACAGCTGGTGGGGGCTGTCGTTGATCTACGGCATCGTCACGCTGCCTTTCGCGTTCTGGCTGATGAAGACCTTCTTCGACGACATGCCGCGCGAGATCGAGGAGGCGGCACTGGTCGAGGGCTGTTCGCGGTGGCGCGTCTTCATCCGCATCACGCTGCCGATGATGCGCGCGCCGCTGGCCAGTGCCGCGTTGTTCGTCTTCATTCTCAACTGGTCGGACTATCTGATTGCGCTGCTTCTGACGACGCGCGAATGGGTGACGGTCCCTGTCTACATGGCCTCGCTGTCCTCCTCGATGACCGGCCAACTCTACGGCGCCAAGGCGGCGCTCGGCCTGATAGCCGCAGTGCCGCCTGTCATCATGGGCATCGCCATCCAGCGCCATCTGGTGCGCGGACTGACCTTCGGGGCGCTCAAGCAATGAGCGCGGTGACTGCGACGATTTCGGAGGGCGACATGCAAGCCTCCAAAGCGGCGTCGGTGCTGCCGGACGAGGGCGCAAAGCTCGGCTTCCGGCTGACGCTGCCGGCGCAGATCCTGGTGCTGTTCATCGCCGTCTTCCCGCTCCTGATGCAGCTCTACATCAGCCTGACCGACTGGTCGCCGCTGTCGGGCACCGGCTGGTGGAACGCCTGGTCGATGTGGAACAGTTTCGCCAACTACACCGACCTTGCCGCCGATGCGCGCTTCTGGAGTGCGCTGAAGCGCACGGCCATCGTCATGATCGTCTGCGTGCCGACGGAGTTCCTGCTCGGGCTGGCGCTCGCGACGCTGTTTGCCGACGAGTTTCCCGGCAAACGGATCTTCTACTCGATCCTCTTGATGCCGATGATGGTGGTGCCGGCGGTGGCCGGCTACATGTTCTTCATGCTGTTTCAGTCGGGCGGCCCGGTCAACGACATCCTGTCGGCGATCTCAGGCTTTCCCGTCACCATCGCCTGGCTGTCGGACCCGACGCTGGCGCTCATCGCCGTCATGGTCGCCGACATCTGGCAATGGACGCCGCTGATGTTCCTGATCCTGCTTGCCGGCCTGGTCGGCGTGCCTGAGGACCAGATCAAGGCGGCGACGCTGCTCGGCGCCAACCCCTGGCAGCGCTTCGTCACCATCGTGCTGCCGAAGATGAAGACGATCATCATCATCGCGCTGGCGATCAGGGTGATCGAGAACTTCAAGATATTCGACACGCTCTACATCATGACCGGCGGCGGTCCCGGCGTCGCTACCGAAACCATCTCCGTTTACATCTACAAGCTCACCACCCAGGACCTGATCTGGGGCTATGTGGCGGCAATCGCGCTGGCCATATTGATCGTGCTGTCCATCGCCGCGGTGTTTGCCATGAAACGCATGGCTCGGGTACGCGAGGTGGCGGCCTGATGAGCACCATCCATCTGCAGAACCTGGTCAAGAAATTTGGCGATTTCACCGCGCTGAAGACGATGGACCTGGCCATTGCCGACGGCGAGTTCATGGCGCTGCTGGGGCCGTCCGGCTGCGGCAAGTCGACGACGATGAACATGATCGCCGGCATGGAAGAGCCGACCAGCGGCAAGATCCTGTTCGGCGAGCGCGACATGGCCGGCGTGCCGATGGGGCGGCGCGGCGTCGGCTTCGTCTTCCAGAACTATGCGATCTTCACTCATATGAGCGTGCGGCAGAACCTCGCCTACGGGCCGAAAATGCGCGGCGCACCAAAGGCCGAGATCGGCCGCCGTGTCGGCGCCATTGCCGAGATGCTGCAACTGACGCCGCTGCTCGACCGCAAGGCGGACAGGCTGTCGGTCAACATATTGCAGCGAGTGGCGATCGGCCGTTCGGCGATCATGGAGCCGGCGATCTTCCTGCTCGACGAGCCGCTTTCCAATGTCGATGCCGCATTCCGGGCGGTGATGCGGACCGAACTGAAGCAGTTGCAGCGGCAGTTCCGGCAGACCATGGTCTACGTCACCCACGACCAGCTCGAAGCGATGACCATGGCCGACCGCATCGCGGTGATGGACCATGGCGTGCTGCAGCAAGTCGGCACGCCGCTGGAAGTCTACAACGATCCGGCCAATGTCTTCGTCGCCCGCTTCATCGGCGCGCCGGGCATGAACCTGCTCAAGGGCTGGCCGGCGGAAAGCGACCGTGGCCTGGTCGTCGATCTCGGCCCACTCGGCGTGACACCGCCGCTGCCGGTCGAGATCGCCAATGCCGTACGCAGGATGCGCGGCGAGGTGTTTTATGGCTTTCGACCGGAGCAGGTGACGCTGGCTGAAGACGGCCGTGGCCTGTCCATGCCGGTGAGTTTCGTCGAGCGGATCGGCGCGCGCACCATCATCCACCTTGGCGACGGCGAGACTGCGGTGAAGGCGGTGTTCGACAATGATGTCGGGCTGGCGATCGGGCAGACAGCCGTCGTCGCACCTGCGGTGGAGGCGGTGCGCGTCTTCGACGCCGTCACCGGCCTTGCCTTGAGAGCGGGCTGAGACCATGGCCAATATCGCCTTCCGCAATGTGACCAAACGCTACGGCAACACGCTCGCCGTCGACGACGCCTCGTTCACTGTCAACGACAATGAGTTCTTCTGCTTCTTCGGGCCGCCGCTGTCGGGCAAGTCGACGATACTGCGTCTGGTGCTCGGGCTGGAAACCCCGGACGCGGGCGAGATCCTGATCGGCGGAAAGCCGGTCAACACGGTGTCGCCGGCCGAGCGCAACGTCGCCATGGTGTTCCAGAATTTGGCGCTGTTTCCGCATATGAGCGCGCGCGCCAACATCCGCTTTCCGCTGGTCGAACGCCGGGTCGCCGAAGCCGAGATCGAAAAGCGCGTCGCCGACGTCGCGGCCAAGCTGCATATCGGCCATATCCTGCACAAGCCGCCGGCACAGCTTTCAGGCGGCGAGCGGCAGCGCGTGGCGATCGCCCGTGCGCTGGTGCGCGACCCGGCCGCCTATCTGATGGACGACCCGATTTCGGCGCTCGACGCCCGGCTGCGCGAGGAAACGCGGGTCGAGCTGAAGCGCATCCAGCGCGAGCTCGGCAAGACGCTGATCTATGTCACGCACGACCAGGAAGAAGCGATGTCGGTCGCCGACCGAATGGCCATTCTGGAGAACGGCAAGATCAGGCAGATCGGCGCGCCGGCCGAGATCTATGACCGGCCAGCCAGCACCTATGTGGCGCGGCTGCTCGGGTCGCCGATGATGAACATATTGAAGTCGGTGCACGGCGCCGAAGGCGTGGAGGCGGCGGAAGGCACGATCCGCATCGCGGATACCGGCGCCCCGGCCGATGCCGTGGAAATTGGACTCAGGCCGGAAGACATCAAGGTCAAGGCCTGGTCGGAGGGGGGCGCGGGCCGCCCGGCGCGAGTGTTCGAGGTCGAGCCGCTCGGCGGCTACACCGTTGTGACGCTCGCCGCCGGGCAGGCGCGTCTGCGGGCGCTGTTGCGCGGCCAGCCAGACATCAGGCCGGACGCGATGGTGGCGATATCCTGCGAGCCCGGCAGGGTGCATTATTTCGGACAGAGCGGGGGAGCGCTGGCAAGATGACGGCGGCGGCAAGGAACGAGCTTCGGGAGGAACATATGGCAAGCCAAGAAATGGCGGGCAACGGCTTCGAGCCGGACGTTAAAGTCCGCACCAGGGAATACAGGATCGGCTGCGTCGGCGCCGGCATGATCATGGCCGAATGTCACCTTGCCGCCTATAAGGAAGCCGGTTTCCCCGTGGTGGCGATTGCCTCGCGGACCAAGGCCAGCGCCGAGAAGGTCGCCAAACGCTGGGATATCCCAACCGTCCACGACACGCCGGAACAGCTCATCGAGGACAAGAACGTCGAGATCATCGACCTTGCCTTTCCGCCCGACCAGCAGCCGGCGCTGATCCGCCATGCGCTGAAGCAAGCACATATCAAGGCGATCCTGGCGCAGAAGCCATTGGCGCTGTCCCTTGAAGAGGCCGTCAAACTCCGCGACGAGGCGGCCAAGGCCGACAAGATCCTCTCGGTCAACCAGAACATGCGTTACGACCAGTCGATGCGCGTCTTGAAGCAGATCATCGACAGCGGCGCGCTCGGCGACATCGTTTTCGCCCAGATCGACATGCATGCGATCCCGCACTGGCAGAGCTTCCTCGAGGACTATGACCGGCTGACGCTCGCCAATATGAGCGTCCACCATCTCGACGTATTGCGCTTCCTGTTCGGCGATCCCCTGGAGATCACCACCCTGACCCGCAAGGACCCGCGCACCCGCTTCGACCATTCGGACGGCATCACCGTGTCGACGATCAAGTTCCCGTCCGGCGTGCTCGCCGTATCGCTGGAGGATGTCTGGTCCGGGCCGCGCCAGGAGGGCTACAAGGACGACCAGCACATCAATTGGCGCGTCGACGGCACCAAGGGCGTCGCCAAGGGTACCATCGGCTGGCCGACTGGCGCTGCCTCGACGCTGACCTATGCCTCGACCGAGACCACCGGTGGTGAATGGGTGACACCCAGCTGGGACACGATGTGGTTCCCGCATGCTTTTATCGGCGTCATGGAGCAGCTCCAGCACGCGGTCAAGACGGGCGAGCCGCCGGCGCTGTCGGTCGCCGACAACGTCAAGACTATGGCGCTGGTCGAAGCCGGCTATCGTTCGATCGACAAGGGCCGGACAGTCAAACTTTCCGAAATATCAACTGACTGAATCACTTACAGGGAGGACTTCACACCATGATGCAGGCAGGTATTTTCACGGGTTATTTCCCGTATGGCCTCAAGGAGACCGCGCAGAAGATCCGTGCGCTCGATTTCAACACCGTGCAGCTCGACCTGCATTTCAGGGATATCGACCTTTCCGCCGGACAGATCACCAAGGACAAGGCCAAGACTGTCCGCGATACGTTCCGCGACCACAATCTGCCGATCTGCTGCGTATCGGGCTACACCAACATCATCCATCCGGATATGGGCGAGCGCGAGAGGCGCGTCGGCTATTTGAAGGAGATCATCCGCAACGCACGCCATTTCGGCACCCCTTACGTGATCTCGGAAACCGGTACCTACAACACCGAGTCCGACTGGGTGCATCACCCGAAGAACAAGACCGAGGAAGGTTTTGAGGAATGCCGCAAGGTCATCGCCGACCTTGCCCAGACCGCCTATGACCACGGCGCGGTCTTCCTGCTCGAGACCTATGTCAACAATGTCGTCGGCTCGGTCGAGGAGACGGTGAGGATGTTCGCGCAGGTCGACCACCCAGGCCTCGGCCTGCTGATGGACCCGACCAACTATTTCGAAACGCACAACATCGACAGGATGGACCAGATCCTGAACCAGGTGTTCGACACGCTGACCGACAAGATCAAGATAGCCCACGCCAAGGACGTCAAACGCTCCGGCGGCGACAAGTCGGAGAAGCACGCCGACATCGGCGACGAGGACGCGCTGGAGAGCCACACTTTCCGCGGCGTCGGCGAGATCGAGCTGCCGGCGCCCGGTCTCGGTTCGCTGAACTACGACCTCTATCTCAAGCGGCTGGCCGAAAAGCACCCGAACATCCCGGTCATCATCGAGCATCTTTCGGAAGACGACGTGCCGCGCGCCAAGAAATTCCTCGACGGGAAATTCCGCGCCAACGGACTGTGATGGCGCGGTTCGGCTACGAAACAAGGGAGGAAGAGAAATGTTGAAATTCGCGTTGAAAATCGCTGCCGCGGCGACCGTTCTCGCCGGTGTGGCGCTGGGTACGCCGGCGCTGGCGCAGGACGCTCAGAAGACGTTCTACCTGCTGTCGCATGGCGGCCCGTCGGATGCCTTCTGGATCGACTGGAATGCCGGCGCCACCAAGGCCTGCGACCAGCTCAAGGTGACCTGCAAGATCTCGTTCAGCGGTGGCGACATGGCGGCGCAGAAGGAGGCCTTCAACTCGGCACTCGCCGCCAAGCCGGACGGCATCGCCACTACCTCGGCGCAGCCCGGCCTGTGGACCGAGGAGGTCAAGGCAGCCAAGGCGGCCGGTATCCCGATCGTGTTCTTCAACACCGACGATCCGGCAACCGGCCGGCAGGCCTATGTCGGCGCCGATCTCAAGGAGGCCGGTGTCATCTGGGCGAAATATCTGGTCGACCACAAGATGGTGAAGCAGGGCGACAAGGTGTTCCTGCCGGTCGAAGTGCCGGGCGCCAGCTACCAGCAGCTCGAGACCGAAGGCATCGCCAGCGTCTTCGATCCGCTCGGCATCAAATATGATGTGGTCGATTGCGGCACCGATCCGGCCGGCATCATCGCCAAGATGACCGACTACATGGTCGCCAACAACCCGCCGGCGATCATCGCGCTCGGCGATTCCGTCGCGGCCAGCGTCAAGCGGGTGTTCGACGGCGCCGGCGTGCCGGCCGGCAAAATCCCGGTCGTCGGCTGGGGCAATTCGAAGGAAACGGCCGAGTCAGTGAAGTCCGGCTTCATCAACGCGGCTGCCTGGCAGTTCCCGTCAGCGCAGGGCTTCATGCCGGTGGCGCTGCTCGGGTTGGCCGCCGCTGGCGAACCGATCGGCTACGACATCCACACGTTCAGCCTCTACGACGCGTCGAGCGTCGAACCGATCCTGAAACTCTACAACAAGTGATTGGAACTGACGCTCGCCGCGCAGGCGGCGGGCGTCACCCTGAGATATGGTCGAAACAGTCATGACAATTGCCGCAGAAGAGGAAATGCCGCGTGCCAAACGCAGGTCGAGCCTGATGCGCTCGCCACAGTTCTCTTCGCTCGTCATCCTGATTGTCCTGCTGGCGGTGTTCGCGATCGCCGACGCCAATTTCCTGTCGCCGCTCAACATCTCCAACATGATGGCGTTCCTGCCCGAGCTCGGCATCATCGCCCTCGGCATGACGCTGCTTCTGACGGCGGGCGAGTTCGACCTTTCGGTCGGTGCCGTGTTCGGGCTAGCGCCGGTCGTGGTCATGCTGCTGGTGCAGAACGGCGGCTTTGATATTGGCGTCGCGCTGTTGGCCGGCCTGCTGCTCTGCATAGCGATCGGTGCGATCAACGGCCTGATCGTCACCAAGATCGGCATCTCGTCCTTCCTGGTGACACTGTCGATGTTGCTCGTCGTGCGTGGGGCAGCGCTTTACATCACCCAAGGCTTTCCGCTGAAATCCTGGAACCAGCCAGGCTTCTTCGTGACGCTGCTGGCCGGCAGCTTCAATATCGGAACGTTCCGTTTCTATACCTCGCTGTGGTGGTTCATCGGCCTGTCGCTACTGGCGATCTATGTGCTGCACTACGCCAAGCTCGGCAACTGGATCAGCGCTATCGGCTCGAACCGTAACGCCGCCGTAGCGCGCGGCGTGCCGGCCGATGCGGTCAAGATCTGGCTGTTCATCCTGACCTCGGTGCTGGCCGGTCTCGCCGGCATGATCAGCGCCTTCCGCATCTCTGCCGCCTCGCCGGTGGCCGGCACCGGCTACGAGCTCGAAGTGATCGCCATGGTGGTGGTTGGCGGCACCGCGCTGACCGGTGGACGCGGCACCATTTTAGGCACCATCGTCGGCGCGCTGATGCTGCGCAGCATCCGCAACGGCATCGTGCTGATCGGCGTGCCTGGGCTCGCCTACAACATCTTCGTCGGCGTCATCATCCTTGCCATGCTCATCCTGCACGCTTTGCTGCAGAAGAACGCCGCCAGGAGCTGATCATGGAAGTGCTTCGGCTGCAGAATTTGCAAAAGTCCTTCGGCAGCGTCCGCGCCCTGAAGAGCGCCTCCTTCACGCTCAACGAGGGCGAAGTGGTGGCCTTGCTCGGCGACAACGGCGCCGGGAAATCGACGCTGATCAAGGCGATCTCGGGCGTGTTTCCGGTCGATCGCGGCGAGATCTATGTGCGCGGCCAGAAGGTCTCCATCCGCTCGACGCGCGACGCGATGGATCTCGGCATCGAGACCATCCACCAGGACACCTCGCTGGCTCCCGATCTCAGCATCGCGCGCAATCTTTTCCTCGGCCGCGAACCGGTCAATCTCAAATGGCTGGGCGTGTTCGCGCCGCTCGATCTCGCCAAATTGCGCGATGCCGCCTCGGCGCTTTTGAAGCGCGTCGGCATCTCGAAGAAACTCGACGCCGATGCACTGGTCAGCACGCTGTCGGGCGGCGAGCGCCAATCGATCGCCATTTCGCGTGCCATGCAATTTGCCGCCAAGGTCATCATCCTCGACGAGCCGACCAACAATCTCGGCGTCGAGGAAACGCACGGCGTGCTGCGCTTCGTGAAGGAAGTGCGCGACGCCGGTCACTCGGTGCTTTTGATCACCCACAACATCCATCACGTCTTCCAGGTCGCCGATCGCATCATCGTCATGCGCCGCGGCGAGATCGTCGCCGAGCAGACAGTCGCCGACACCGACCTGCTAACCGTGGAAAGCATCATCACCGGTGCCGACATGTCGGCCCTGCTCAAGGAGACGAGAGCGAAGTGAAGGACGGGAGCAAAGTGAAAGAACTGGCCGTCACATGGTAGAGCTTTACGGGAAGACGCTGTCGCGCCGGCAGGTCTCGGAACGCTCGGGCATGCTGTCGCAGTTCGCCGGCGTGCGGCTGATGACGCTTGGCGACGGCGTCGAGCGCGGCATCCGCATGCTCGAATTCCGCACCGGCTCCGGCCTGCGCTTCACCGCGCTGGTCGACCGGGCGCTCGATATCGCCGATTGCGATTTCAGGGGCCAGGCGATCGGCTGGCATTCGCCGAGCGGTTTTCGCCATCCCGGCCTGCACGAGTATGAAGGCGAGGAGGGATTGGCGTGGGCGCGGTCGTTTTCCGGCCTTCTGCTGACCTGCGGCCTCGACCATATATTGTTCATGAACGAAGTACCGGCCGATACCTACAACTACCCGCCGAAGACGATGGTGCGCCATTCGCTGCACGGCCGCATCAGCACCATCCCGGCGCGGCTGACCGGCTATGGCGAGACCTGGGACGGCGACCGCTGCGTGTTGTGGGCCGAAGGCATCGTCCAGCAATCGACTGTATTCGGCGAGGATCTGCACCTGCTGCGGCGGATCGAGGCCGATGTCGGCGGCAACGAGATCCGGCTTTCGGACCGTGTCGTCAATCACGGTTTCAACCGTACGCCGCATATGTATTTCTACCACATCAATGTCAGCCATCCGGTACTCGACGAGGGCGCGCGCTACCTGGCGCCGAT
Organism: Mesorhizobium sp. M1273; assembly: GCF_040318195.1. NCBI lineage: Bacteria > Pseudomonadati > Pseudomonadota > Alphaproteobacteria > Hyphomicrobiales > Phyllobacteriaceae > Mesorhizobium > Mesorhizobium sp. M1273. Next base: position 71,394 of record NZ_JAMYLV010000025.1, read on the forward strand.
CCGCGACGTCGTCTGGGCAGGCCATGCCGGCGAGCGCTATGAAGCGCAGAAGGTCGGCTACCGCACGGTGCCGGCGCCGCAACCGGGATTCAAGGAACAGGTCTGGCAGCACGAACTCGGCGCCGACAGCACCGGCGAAGTCCCTGTGGCGGTGGTCAACGACAGGCTCGGCGTCGGCTTCGAGGTCGTCACGCGCAAGGACCAGTTGCCCTGCGCCTATCAATGGCAGAATTTCCAGGCCGGGCAGTACGCGCTTGGGATCGAGCCCTCGACGCATCATGTGCTGGGCAATCTGGCGGCGCGCGAACGCGGCGAGATGATCTGGCTGGAGCATGGCGAGAGCCGCTCCTACGATGCGGCGTTCCGGGTCCTCGACGGCGCCGGCGAGATCGCCGCCGCCGAAAGCCGGATCGCTGCAATCGCCAGGCAGCCGCAGCAGGATTATCCCCAGCCGTCGGGTCGTTTTCCTGTTCTTGGAGGCAGGTCGTGATAATGGCGAAGACGATACGGGACACCAGTTGGGAGGCTGGTTCCGGCCGGAGCGGGGAGGGTTCGCGGCCGATCGGGAATTGGAGGTCACAATGGCTGGCACGGTAAAGCGCGATTACAGCCTGGTCGGCGAAAGCACGCGCAGGGCGATCGAGACGGGACTGGCCTCGGCGGAGTGGTACCACACGGATGTCCCCCGCAAGGCGATCAAGGAGTTGATGCAGCGCTCAGACGGCCCGGCGATCCGCGACACGATCATCTGGATCGTCGCCATCCTCGGCTCCGCCGCCGGCGCCATCTATTTCTGGGGTACCTGGTGGTGCGTGCCGTTCTTCTTCGTCTACGGCGTGCTCTACGGCTCGTCCAGCGACTCGCGCTGGCACGAATGCGGCCATGGCACTGCCTTCCGCACGCGCTGGATGAACGATGTCGTCTACCAGATCGCCAGCTTCATGCTGATGCGCAACCCGGTGACCTGGCGCTGGAGCCATGCCCGTCACCACACCGATACCATCATCGTCGGCCGCGACGCCGAGATCGCCGTGATGCGCCCGCCGGACCTTTTGCGTGCGGCGCTGGCTTTCACCGGCATCCTCGATTTTCGCTATTCGCTTCCGGCACTGGTACGCCAGGCGTTCGGCAAGCTGACGCCCGACGAGAAAAGCTACGTTCCCGAGATGGAACAGCACAAGGCCGTCATCGCGGCGCGCTGGCATATTGCCATCTACATCGCCACAATAGCACTCGCCCTTTTCATGCAGTCGTGGGTGCCGGTGGTGCTCATCGGCGTGCCGCGCCTTTACGGCACCTGGCACATGGTGATGACCGGCCTGCTGCAGCACATCGGTCTGGCCGACAACGTCGTCGATCACCGGCTCAACACCCGTACCGTGTACATGAACCCGATCAGCCGGTTCATCTACTGGAACATGAACTACCACGTCGAGCACCACATGTTTCCGATGGTGCCCTATCACGCGCTGCCCAGGCTGCATGAATTGATCAAGCACGATCTGCCGGAGCCGAACCCGTCGATATGGCATGCCTATCGCGAGGTCTGGCCTGTCCTGCTCAGGCAGCTCAAATACGAGGATTATTTCCTCAAGCGCGAACTGCCGCCAACCGCACGGCCCTATCGTGGCGAATTCCACGAAGTGAACATGTCGGCAGCGGCTGAGTAGGTACTGCGCACAAGCGCAACGCAGAAATTTCAGGAGAGATATAAAATGGCCGATTGGGTCGAAGCGTGCGCCGTGGACGATGTCGAAGAGGAAGACGTCATCCGCTTCGACCATGGCGGCCGCACCTTCGCGATTTACCGTTCGCCGGACGATGAATTCTTCGCCACCGACGGGTTTTGTACGCATGAGAAGGCGCATCTGGCCGACGGGCTTGTCATGGACGACATCATCGAATGCCCCAAGCACAATGGCCGCTTCAATTATAAGACCGGGCAGGCGAAGGGCGCTCCCGTTTGCGTCAATCTCGCGACCTATCCAGTCAAGGTCGAAGCTGGCAAGGTGATGATCCAGATCGCTGACCGGCCTTCTGTCACGTAGCAAAGGGAACCAAAATCCATGAGCCGGAAAAGACCGACCGTCGCAGACCTGCGTGCCATGAAGGGCAAGCGGCAGCTGACGATGCTGCGCGTGCTGACGATGGACGAGGCCGAGGCCGCCGAACGCGCCGGCGTCGATATCGTCTCGGTGCCGCCGGAGCTGGTGCTCAATCCGCAATACCGCGATGCGGCACCCAGCCTGTTCACCATGCCGGGCGAGAATTTCTTCGAAATCGGCACCGCCGATGATTTCGTCCGCTGGGCGTTCCGGCTCTACAAGGCCAGCGCCGATGCGGTCTATTGCAGCGCCGGGTACGCCACCATCAAGCGGATGGCCGACGATGCCATTCCGGTGATCGGCCATGTCGGCCTCATCCCGTCACGCGCCACCTGGACGGGCGGCTTCAAGGCTGTCGGCAAGACCGCCGATACCGCCATGCAGGTGTTCGAGGCGGTGAAGCAACTGGAGGCCGCCGGCGCGATCGGCGCCGAGATCGAGGTGGTGCCGGTCGAGGTGGCCAAGGCGATTTCGGAACGCACGTCGCTGATCATGCTGTCGATGGGAGCGGGCACCGGCTGTGACGCGCAGTATCTGTTCGCCGACGACATCCTCGGCCAGAACCGTGGCCACATGCCGCGCCATTCCAAGGTCTATCGCAATTTCGCCGCCGAATACGATCGCCTGCAGGCCGAACGTATCGCCGCCTTTTCCGAATATGTCGCCGATGTGAACAGCCTGGCCTATCCCGAAGACAGGCACGTCGTGCACATGGACCCGGACCAGCTCAGCCTGTTTCTGGAGAAGATCGAAGCCGCATGAGACACGCCGGCCGCGGCACGAAGCATCATCGCGGATCGTGAAAGGCCGGTTCGGCGCCAGGGCCGGGTCATCGCATGGCCGGCTGCGATGCCACACGAAAGTTTGTTGGACCAGGTCTGGACGGCACCGGCCAGATGCTGTTGAAGCCGGTGCGTCATCGGTTTGCCGGACAATTGTGCGGTTGCCGATGGAGCGGGTGAAAATTCCCCTTCGGACAGTTCTGTGCATGACCGCCATTCCCGAAAACAAAGCCTTGCCCGAAACCGCGCCGGCGGCGCGGCAAGCCCGGCGGGTGGCGCTGATCGTCGCCGTCGCCTTCTTCATGCAGCTTCTGGATTCGACCATCATCTCGACATCGCTGCCGCAGATGGGAGAATCCTTCGGCGTGCCGGCGGTGGCGATGAGCATCGGCATCACCGTTTATATGCTGACCATGGCGGTGTTCGTGCCGCTGTCCGGCTGGCTTGCCGACCGTTTTGGCGCGCGCAACATCTTCCTCGTGGCGATCGCCCTGTTCACATTGGCCTCGCTCGTTTGCGGCATCTCACAGAACCTGGCCGAGTTCGTCGCCGCACGCGCGGTGCAGGGCCTGGGCAGCGCGCTGATGACGCCGGTCGGCCGCATCCTGGTGCTGCGCAATGCGCCGAAATCCGAGCTTCTCAACGCCACGGCGCTGATCACCTGGCCGGCGCTGTTTGCGCCGGTGGTCGGGCCGGTGCTTGGCGGCTTCATCACCACTTATCTCTCCTGGCACTGGAATTTCTTCATCAACATTCCGCTTGGGGTTGCCGGTTTGGCGCTGGTTGCCCGCTTCATTCCTGGGGACCGCGAAGCTGGGGCCAAGCCGCTCGACTGGCCGGGCTTCCTGCTGACCTCGGTAGGGCTCGCCGCGATGCTCTATGGCCTCGAGCGCATCGCGCATCCGCAAGAGGGTGTGTTGCCGACCGTGGCACTGCTCGGCACGGGCATTTTGGTCGGCTGGCTGGCGGTGCGGCATCTGGGAAGCGCCAACCATCCGCTGCTCGATCTCACAGCTTTCAAGGTGCAGACCTTCGCCATCTCGACGCTGTCGGCCGGCACGATTTTCCGGATCGCCATCAACGCCACGCCGTTCCTGCTGCCGCTTTTGTTCCAGGTCGGCTTCGGACTGAGCCCAGTCGATGCGGGCATGATGATCCTGGCCTATTTCCTCGGCAATCTCGGCATGAAGGCGGTGACGACGCCGACGCTGAGGCGCTTCGGCTTCCGTTCGGTGCTGATCGTCAACGGGGTGATCGCTTCCTTGTCGATCATGGCCTGCGCGGCGCTTTCGCCGCAGACGCCGCAAGCGTTGGTGGTGGTGCTGATGCTGATCGCCGGCCTTTCGCGATCGATGCAGTTCACCGCGCTCAACACACTGGCCTTCGCCGATGTGGCCTCACCGCAGCGCAGCTCGGCGGCGACGTTGTCCAGCATGCTGCAGCAGGTGGCGATGCTGTTCGGCGTAGCGGTCGCCGCGGCACTGCTCAACCTGTCGCAGATCGCCAGGGGGGCTGCGGCGCTCGATCTCGTCGACTTCCGACTTGCCTTCCTGGTGATCGGCGCAATCGGGCTCGTCGCCTCGTGTCGCTTCCTGGCGTTGCCGAAGGCTGCCGGCGCCGAGGTCTCGGGCCATGTTTTGCGGATTTGACGCGGGAATCCAGCGGCGATCGCGGACATAAATTCTGCCTGCTTCGCTCGTTGTGGAACAAACTTTTGCGAGCGCTCCGATCGGCACGGTTAATGCAAAAGTGCTTGAGTTCCCGGCATTGCGCCAGCCTCGCCAATCGGCGCGTCCAACCGCAGAATTTCCTCGCAAGCCGGCCTGCAATGCGCGGATTCATTTGACGAATTGGTCTTGAGCCGATTAGCTTTCGTTCCGATGGCCGCAGAGGGAGCAGGGCGTAGCCATCGCGGGTGAAAGCGGGCAATGAACGCGACCGGCTGGCTAAACTGGAGAAGCCTGAACCAGGAGGGCATTGTCTTTGCCATCGCGGTTGTGCTGTTCATTGCCGCCGCCATCGGACTGCCTGGTTTTATCAACTCGAACAATCTCGTTGCCATCGTGCGCTCAGTCTCGGTGCTGGGCATATTGGCGCTCGGCATGGCGGTCGTCATTATCGGCAGGGGCATCGACCTGTCGGCGGTGGCGATCATGGCGATGTCGGTCGCCTGGTATCTGCAACTGCTGAATTCGGGAACATCCGACGGGCTGGCCTTCGCCTATGTGCTCGCTGGCGTTCTCGCCATCGGGCTGTTGAACGGAATCCTGGTCGCCTACGCCGAGGTTCCGGCGATCTTCGTGACGCTGGCGACCGCGTCCTTCGTCTTCGGCTATGTGCGTTCACAATTGATCACGCAGGACGCCGTGCCGGTGCCGCCCGGCCATTGGGTCGAGCTTCTGGGCGGGCTGCGTCTCCTCGACATCCCGGTCGAGGTGTTTGTCTTCGCCGGGCTGGCTTTCGCCTTCTTCCTGTTCCTGCGCTACACCAAATGGGGCCGCTACGTCTATTTCGCCGGCGACAACCCGGTCGCGGCGCGCAATATCGGCATTCCAGTGCGCCCGATGCTGGTGCTGCGCTACGTGCTGTCGGCCCTGGTCTCGCTGGTGGCCGGCCTGCTCACTGCGGCCAGCCTGCATTCGATCAACACCCGCATCGTCAATTCCACGCTGCTCTACGACATCGTGCTGGTTGCGGTGATCGGCGGCATCGGTCTGTCTGGCGGGCGGGGCGGGGTGCGCAACGTGCTGGTGGGTGCCGCGCTGATCGGCATCCTGCTCAACGCCATGACCATCATCGATATTCCGCTGCTCTATCAGAACCTGATCAAGGCCGCGATCCTGCTGGCGGCGATCATCGTCGATGGGTTCATCAATCCGCGCGACGAGCAGACCGCGCAGCAAGGCGACATTTAGACTGACGCGAACGGTTGGGGCCGGCCGCGAACGACAACGACCAAACCAGAGGATGTGACATGAAAATCATCAGGACATTTATGGCTGCCGCGGCAGCGCTTGCCGTCTCCGCCTTCGTGGCGCCAGGCTTCGCGGCCGAAGATCCGGGTCCGGCCGCCTATTCGCAAGCGCTCAAGGGCAAGCGTGTGATGCTGGTGCCGATGGCGATGGGCTTCGACCTGGCACAGGGCTGGGCGCATTACCTGAAGACGGAGGTCGAGGCCTGGGGCGGCGTGTTCGAGACGCGTGACCCGAACTGGGTGGTCGATGCCGGCGCGCAGGCGATAACCGACGCTATCTCGTCGGACGCCAGGCCGGACGTGCTGATCATCCATTCGCCGGACCTCAATTCCTATGCCAAGCTGATGAAGAAGGCGCAGGCGGCCGGCACCTATGTCCTGCTGGTCGACAATCCGGCAAACTTCCCGGCCGATGCCTTTGTCGGCAGCGACTGGGATCGGCTCGGCCAGCTGGAAGCCGAAGCGGCGATCAAGGGTTGTGGGCCGAACTCCTCCAAGAAGATCGGGCTGGTGCAGGGCGACCAGGCCAACTCATCGAGCCTCTACCAGTATGCCGGCATCATGAAGGTGCTGGACAAGAACCCCGACTTCAAGGTCGTGGCCAAGCCGGACTCCAACTGGGATGCGACGACCTCGCGCAACGTGACGACGACGATGCTGCAGCAGAACCCCGACATCTGCGCCATCATCGATTTCTGGGACGGCGACGCGACCGGCGCATCGGCTGCGATCCGCGATGCCAAGCTCGAGGGCAAAGTCTTTCTGGTCACCACCGGCGGTGGCGAAAAGACCGCCGACTGCGACAAGCTGCAGGACGGCACTTATGGCGCGGTGGTGATGACCGATCTTGCCCGCCAGTCGGGCGACATGAACGCCGTCATCAAGTTCCTGTTGCAGAGTGGCCAGCCGGCCGGCACCTCGCACACCTACATCTACACGCTGGAGAAGGCGACAACCAAGGCCGACCTCAAGCCGGACAGCTGCTGGGACTTGAAAGCACTGCAAGCCCAAGCTGCGGCCAAGTAAACCGCGGGTCCGTTGCAAGCATCGACGAGGTGGCCGGACTGGATTCGGCCGCCTCTTTCTCTCTTGAGTGGCAGCAGCAACCGATGTCCTTTCGCGAACGCCTTCAATCCTGGCGCTACAATCTCGTGCCCGACCACCTCGTCGGCGAGATCCTAAGCAAGCGCTGGACCGACAACGCCATTCCGTTCCTGGCGCTGGTGGCGACGCTCGGCGTGTTCGGTTCGATCATTCCCGGCTTCTTCAAGCCGATGTCGCTGCAGGAATCGACCCGCCAGCTCGGCGAGTTCTCGCTGGTCGTCACCGGCATGACGGTGGTCATGCTTGGCGGCGGCATCGACCTTTCGGTCGGCTCGATCTTCGCGCTGTCCTGCTTTTCCGCCGTGTTCGTCTTCTTCATCCTCGAACAGTCGGTGTGGCTGGCGCTGGCCGCCTCGATCGTCACCGGCCTGCTGTTCGGCGCGATCAATGGCTATCTGATCGGCTATTTCCGCCTGCGCGCTTTCCTGACGACACTGGTCACCTTCATCTTCGGGCGGGCGCTGTTCGACATACTGGTCACCACCTATGCCGCCGACGTCCAGCTTTCCGATGCCACATCGGATGTGCTGGACTTCATCGGCGACGACACCTTCTGGGGCCTGTCGGTTGCGGTGTGGGCGGCGATTATCCTGGCGATTATTACGCATGTCGCGCTGACGCGCTCGCGGCCCGGCTGGCATGTGCAGGCGGTGGGCGGGTCGCGGCGATCGGCTCACAATGCCGGCATCCGCGTACGCCGCACCGTGTTCATGACTTATGTGTTCTCCGGCTTCTGCGCCTCGCTCGGCGGCTTCCTCATCGCCTGCCGGCTGAGCGGGGCAGGGCCGGGCACAGGCCTCAACCTCGAGGTCATGGCACTGACAGCGGCGGTCGTCGGCGGCGTCAGCCTGGGCGGCGGCCGCGGTTCGGTGATCAAGGGGCTGATGGGCGCGATCATCGTGCTGACGATGACCAACGGGCTGATCCGGCTGGGCTATGGCACCGGCACCAACCAGATGGTGCTGGGCATCATGCTGGCCGTCGCCGTCACCATCGACATTCGCTGGCTGAAGAACCGCCACAAGGTTCTGGACGAGGTCTATGTCGCACCGGTCTACCTGAAGATGGGGGCAACGCAGTCGGCGGCACCGGGTTCGGGCACCCCTTACGAACTCGACAACCGATTGTCGGAGGCCGACCATATCGGGCTCGGCGAGCTGGAAGGGCCGGAAGACGTCATCCTCGACCGCGACGACCATCTCTATTGCGGCACCAGGCATGGCGAGATCGTCCGCTTCTTCGCGCCGGACTACAAACGCTCGGAGGTCTTTGCCCATATTGGCGGCTTTCCGCTCGGCCTGGCCTTCGACAAGACAGGCAATCTGATCAGCTGCGTTGGCGCGATGGGGCTTTATTCGGTCTCGCCGCAGCGCGAGGTGAAGCGGCTTTCGGCGGAAACGTCGCGCTCCTGGACTTCGATCGTCGACGATGCGCGGCTGCGCGACCCCAATGATTGCGACATCGCGCCGGACGGCCGCATCTACTTCACCGATTCCACCAAGCGCTATGACGCGCACGACTGGGCGCTGGATTCGATCGAGAACCGCGCCACCGGGCGGCTGCTTGTCTATGATCCGAAGGACGGTTCGACCAAGACATTGCTCGACGGCTACCGCTATACCAACGGCGTGTGCATGGCGCATGACGGCAAGTCGCTGTTTTTTGCCGAAAGCTGGGCCTGCCGCGTGCATCGCTATTGGCTGGTGGGGCCGAAAGCAGGCACCGCCGAATGCGTCATCCGCGACATGCCGGGCTACCCCGACAACATCAACCGAGCGTCAGACGGCAATTACTGGATGGCCTGGCTCGGCATGCGCACGCCGAGCTTCGACCTGTCGCTGCGCCATCCCGACATGCGCAAGCGCATGACGCGCCGGCTGCCGCAGGACGAATGGCTGTTCCCCAACATCAACACCGGCGGTGTGGTGAAATTCAACGAGAAGGGCGGCATCGTCGAGGCGATGGGCGACCTGTCGGGCGCCGCGCATCCGATGGTGACTTCGATGCGCGAGCACAAGGGTTTTCTGTTCGTCGGCGGCATCCTCAACAACCGCATCGGCCGCTACCGGATTGCCGGCGCCGACCCGAACTGGACCAGCCCTGCTTCCTATTGGGGAGCAAAGGCATGATGCTGGATCCGATCCTCGACATCTTCCGCGGCAAGGCGGTGACCATCCCGCCGCTCGACGGTGCCTTCAGGCCGAACACGCTGCTGGACGATGTTGCGGCCTTCGCCGAACTGCTCGAGCCCGATAATCTGCTGGTCGCCGACGGCCGGCTGCTGGTTTCCAGTGGCGATGCCGTCTACGCGGTCACCGCCGGTGCCGCGCCTGTTCTGGTCGAGACATTTCCGGCCGCGGTCACCGCGCTCGCGCGCTCGCCCGCCGGCGAACTGGCGGTCGGGCTCGAAAGCGGCAGGCTGCTGATTGCAGGCAAGGAGGCCGCCCTGCCGGCCGAGATCCGCTGCATCACAGTACTCGCCTACGCAGAAGATGGCACGCTTTGGCTGGCCAATGGCTCGGCCGAACACGCGCCGTCGGAATGGGCCGCCGATCTGATGAAGAAGGGTGCGTCGGGTTCGCTGTGGAAGCGCGATCCGGCAGGCAGCGAATTCCGCAAGCTCGCCGGTGACATAGCCTTTCCCTATGGGCTGCATCCAACCGGCGAGGACGTGCTGGTCGGCGAGAGCTGGCGGCACCAACTCGTCCGCTTCGACGGCGCGACAGGCAGCCGCTCGACGGTGCTGGCGCATCTGCCCGGCTATCCCGCGCGGCTATCGCCCGCCGCCGATGGCGGTGCCTGGCTGGCGCTGTTTGCGCCCCGGAACCGTCTGATCGAATTCGTGCTGCAGGAAACGCACTATCGGAACGACATGCTGGCGCAAGTGTCGCCGCAACACTGGATCGCGCCGGCACTCGCCTCCAACCGCAGCTTCCTCGAGCCGCTGCAATGCGGCGGCATCCGCACCATGGGCATCCACAAGCCGTGGTCGCCGAGCCGCTCCTACGGGCTGGTGGTCAGGCTCGATCGGGAGATGCGGCCGCAATTCAGCCTGCACAGCCGCGCCAACGGCACGCGCCACGGCATCTGCAGCGTGGCGGAGACAGACGGTCGCCTGTTCATTGCCTCGAAAGGCGGCGATTGCCTGCTGGCCATCGACCTGGCTTCAGGAGGGCATCGCTGATGGAACCGATCGTCCGCCTGGAGAACGTGACCAAGACCTATCGCGGTGTGCCCGCGGTGAAGAATGTCAGCTTCGAGTTGCGCAAGGGTGAGATCCACGCCCTGCTCGGCGAGAACGGTGCGGGAAAATCGACGCTGACCAAGATCATCGCCGGCGTTGTCGACGCGACATCGGGAAAGATGTTCCACAAGGGCCAGGAGATCGCCTACGCCTCGCCGCATGCGGCGCTTCAAGCCGGCATCGCCATGGTGTTCCAGGAGACCAGCCTGGTGCCGTCGATGACCGTGGCGCAGAACCTCTATCTCGGCACCGAGAGCTTTCTCAACCGGCTGCGCGGCACCTACATTTCAGCGCAGCAGTTCCTGCAGTCGCTGAATTTTCCTGTCGACCCCAATGCCATGGTGGCGACGCTGGGCGCCGCCAAGCGGCAGATGGTCGAAATTGCACGCGCCGTCCACCACAATGCCGAGATCATCATCTTCGACGAGCCGACGGCGACGCTGACGCCAGAGGAAAAGCGGCACTTCTTCGCGCTGATCCGCCGGCTCAAGGCAAGGGGCGTGTCGATCGTCTTCATCAGCCATGCGCTCGAAGAGGCCCTTGATATCGCCGACCGCATCACCATTCTGCGCGACGGCGAGCTGGTGATTACCGACGACACCGCCGCTTTCGATCGCGACAGGATCGTCGCGGCGATGGTCGGGCGCACGCTTTCGGGACAGCTCTACAGCCAGCGCGACGAGACCAGGCTGCGCAAGCCCGGCAAGAAGGTGCTGTCGGTACAGGACATCTCGATGAGCAATGTCGTGCGCAACAATTCCTTCTCGATCTTCGAGGGCCAGATCACCGGCGTGTTCGGGCTGATCGGCTCGGGCCGCACCGAGACGTTCAAGATCGTCTCCGGCATCTACAAGCGCGACTTCCTGCGCGGCGGCACTATCGAGCTGCACGATCGGCCGGTGCGCTATCTCGTGCCCAGCAAGGCGGTGGCGGACGGCATCGTCTATGTCACCGAAGACCGCAAGAGCGAGGGGATTTTCGAGACGATGGACGTCGCCGAGAACCTGTTCGGCGGCTTCCTGGCGGCAGGGCGGGAAAAGGGCTGGGTGATCAATGCGCAGGAGATGCGGGCGCTGTCGGCCGAATGGACCAGGACGCTGAACGTCAAGGCGATCAACGACAATGCCCGCGTGGTCGAGCTTTCCGGCGGCAACCAGCAGAAGGTGGTGATCGGCAAGGGGCTGGTGCAGAAGCCGCGCATCGTCATCTTCGACGAACCGACGCGCGGCGTCGATGTCGGCGCGATTGCCGAAATCCACCAGATCATCAACCGGCTGGCCGATGAAGGCCTCGCAGTCGTCGTCATCTCGTCCTACCTGCCGGAGATCATGAACCTGTCCGACCGCATCCTGGTCTGCCGGCAGGGCCGCATCGTCGAGGAGTTCTCGCCTGCGGAGGCGACAGAGGAGAAGATCATGTACGCGGCGGTGCACTAGGTTTCCTGGGCGCGGAAGGTTGACATTTGGACGGTTTTTGCGCCGGCGGATCGTACACTTTGGAGATTGGCTGAGGCGCCGTCGTTTCGTCATCCTGGGGCGAAGCAAGGAGCGAAGCGACGCGGCGCAGACCCCAGGATCCATGCCGCTACATCAGAGCGCTGCAGCGGTGCAGCATCCTGCTCCGCTGCGTTCTTCGGCTAAGGTCACGGCATGATGGGGTGGACGGCGCCCGACGGCATCGGATGTGCCAGAATGAGTTCGTTGAGATCTCAAACAAGGGAGCCGTCCGTGGAACACCTTATC
>NZ_JAMYLV010000026.1:0-82520 GCF_040318195.1 Mesorhizobium sp. M1273
CAAGGCAGGAAATGGCAGTCGCTCCTTCGCTCAACTGCCTCTCCAAAGAATCCTTTCTCAGCCTAAACTCAACCCCAAAATCGCCATATGCGATTCCCCTGCCCTCGAGGGGGAGATGGCTGCGAAGCGGCCAGAGGAGGTCGTCTCACATAGATCGCCGACGCCTTCCCTACGAGAGACGGCGCTGACGCTCCACGCGCCGCGACCCACCCTCACCTCCGCCACGGCGGGACCGGCGCAAAGCGTTTGCCGATCCAGTCGGCGAAGGCACGTGTCTTGGCGGCTTGCCCCTTGGCCGAAGGCATGACGACATAGACGGCGCCCTCGTCGGCAAGCGTCCAGTCCTCCAGCACTGGCACCAGACGGCCGTCGGCGAGCTCGCGTCCGACCAGCCAATCCGTGCTCATCATCAGTCCGACGCCTTGCACGGCGGCTTCGACCAGTACCTCGGCATCATCGGTGACCAGCGGCCCGGAGACCTCGATACTGACGCGACGGCCCGAACTGTCGGTCATCTCCCAGGCCGGAAAGGTCTGGAAGCCTGAGAAGCCCAGGCAACTGTGTTCCAGCAGTGCTTCAGGTTCAGTCGGCGTGCCCCGGCGGGCGAGGTAGGACGGCGCGGCGCACAGCAGCCGCCGCCGTGTAGCGACCTTGCGCGCCACCAGCCGCGAATCCTCCAGCGCGCCGAGACGCACGGCGACATCGAAATTCTCGGCGACGAGATCGACGAAGCGGTTGGAGAACTCGGCCTCGATACGGACATCGGGAAATTCGGCGAGAAACTGCGGCAGCAGCGGGCCGATCCACATGCGCCCGAACGAGCCGGGCAGCGCCAGCCGCAGCACGCCGCGCGGCCCGCCGCCGGCATGCGCCGACGCGGCAGCCTCGGCCTCGTCGACCGCAGCCAGGATGGCGCGGACCCGGATGAGAAATTCCGAACCCGCCTCGGTCAGCGATACGCTTCGTGTCGTCCGGTGCAGCAGGCGCACGCCCAACCGCTCTTCCAGCGAGGCAAGGCGCCGCGACAGGATCGTCGCGTCGCGGCCGATGCGAGCAGCCGCCCTGGTGAAGGAGCGTGCTTCAGCGATTGCCGCGAAGGCGGCCATTTCGACCAATGCTGCCGGTTCGTGCGATTGCTGCATCAGGTGCAGAGCTCAAATGTAAAAGCAAGGATTATATACCAATAGCGCAGCAGCTAGTTTCACTCAATCCCGGCCCGTCAATCGGCCATCAACCGGAGTGAGACATGAAAGCGATCGAACTGACTGCCCCGAGACTGGACGCGTTTCGCGCGGCCACCGTTCCCACGCCTGAACCGCAACGCGGCGAAGTGCTGATCCGCCTGCGCGCCGCAAGCCTCAATTTTGTCGATGTCGCGATAGCGAGCGGCAACTATCCAGGTCCGAGCTTTCCGCTCATTCCCGTCGTCGACGGCGCCGGCGAGATCGTCGGCATTGGCGAGGGCGTGTCGAGGCTCGCCATCAACGACCGCGTCATCGCCCATGCAAAACCGCGCTGGATCGGCGGCCGTCCGCGGCCTTATGAGACCAGAGAGATGCGCGGGCTGACACTGCCCGGCTCGCTCGCCGAATATGTCGCGCTGCCGGCCAATGCCGTCGTGCCGATGCCGGCGCATCTGTCCTTCGAAGCGGCAGCGACGCTGCCGATCGCCGGCACCACCGCGTGGAATGCGCTTCGCGCCGCCGATGCCGGGCCGGGGTCGGTCGTCGTCCTGCTCGGTACCGGCGGTGTCTCGATCCTGACCCTGCAGCTGGCCAAGGCAGCCGGCGCCACGGTCATCATCACCTCGTCGTCTGACGAAAAGCTGGCGCGCGCCAAGGCCTTGGGTGCGGATCATCTCATTAATTATCGTGAGACGCCGGACTGGGACGCCAAGGTGCTCGAGTTGACCGACGGCCTCGGCGCCGATCTGATCGTCGAAACCGGCGGCTCGGCCACCTTCGCCCGCTCCATCAATGCCGCGGCGCCCGGCGGCACGGTGTTCGCCATCGGCTTCGTCACCGGCGCCGAGGCCACCACGAACCTGCTACCGATCATCATCAAGGCACTCAAGGTGGTGGGCAACAACACCGGTTCGGTATCCGATCTGTGCGACGCGGCGCGGGCCATCGGCGCCGCCCGTATCGATCCGGTCATCGACACTGTCTACAGCCAGCACCAGGCGACCGAGGCCTACGCCCACATGGCAGCCGGCGGCCGGCATTTCGGCAAGCTCGCGTTCAGTCTGTCGTGGTGAGCCTGAAAAAGGCAGAGCGTTGAAGCTGCCGATCTCCCCTCTCGTGGGGAGATCGGTCGTCACCTCGGCTTTTGCCAATCGCCAACGCGCCGACAGTCCCAACCTCCGCCTAAATCAGCTTCTCCAGCGTGATCGGCAGATCCCGCACCCTTTTCCCGGTGGCGTGGAATACCGCGTTGGCGATCGCCGGCGCCACGCCGACGATGCCCAGCTCGCCGACCCCCTTGCCGCCCAGCACCGAGGAATGCGGATCGGGAATACCGACCGAGATCACCTCGATGTCGGGAATGTCGGCATTGGTGGCGATGAGATAGTCGGCGAGATTGTTGTTGACGATGCGCCCATGCCGGCGGTCGACGATGCCCTCCTCGAGCAGCGCCTGGCCGATGCCCATGATGATGCCGCCCTTCCATTGGCTTTCGGCGAGCTTGGGATTGTAGAGCCGGCCCGAATCCAGCGCCGACACCACGCGGGAAACGCGAACCGTGCCAAAGTCCTCGTCGACGCGGACTTCGATGAAATGCGCGCACCAGCTGTGGCGGGAATAGTCGCCCTCGGTGTGTGGCAGCGCCATGGCTATGGTGGTGTAGTTCTTGTAGCGGTCCTCGACCGTCGAATTGGCCGGCATGGTGTCGCCCTTCGCCTCGATATGCTCGCGCCCGACGCTCCTGAGCAGTTCGGCGATGGAAACTTCAGGGCCGTTGCCGCGCGGCGAGGCGATGCGGCCATTGGCGACGACGAGCGTGTTGGCCTGCAGCGCATGGAACGGCGAAGCCGGATCGCTGATGGCGAGCCCGATCAGCTGGTCGAGCGCGGCACTCGCCGCCTTGTGGACGGCGCCGGTCATCACCCCGGCCAGCCGCGAACCGCCGGTGACGCCGGCACGGGCATAGCGGGAATCGCCAAGCTTGACGACGACGTTTTCCGCCGGCACGCCCACCACCTCGGCGGCGGTCTGCGCCAGGATCGTGTAGGTGCCCTGCCCCATGTCGATCGATGAGCTTTCGACCTCGACCGAGCCGTCGGCGAGAATACGCACGACCGCCTCGCCATAGGCGCGCCGCACCGGATAGGTACCTGCCGCGACACCCCAGCCGATCAGCTGGTTGCCGTCGCGCATCGAACGCGGCCGGGGGTTCCGCTTCGACCAGCCAAAGGCTTCGGCGCCGGCCGCAAAGGCCTCACGCAGCTGCCGTGTCGACCACGGCTTCTTCGCATGCGGGTCCTGCTCGGCATAGTTCCTGAGCCGGATTTCCAGCGGATCGATACCGACCTCATAGGCGAGCTCGTCGATGGCGCTTTCGATGCCGAAGGCGCTCGGGTTCTCGCCCGGCGCGCGCAATGCCCCCGGCACCACCGTGTTGACCCGCACGACGTTCTGCCGCGACGAGAAATTCGGCGTCGCGTACATGACCGAGGTGACCGAGCCGAGCGGCTCGACCCACATGCCGTCGACCGAGGTCTCGTTGACGCCGCGATGCACGATCGACTGGATCTGGCCCTCCGCGTTGGCGCCGAGCGCCACGGTCTGGCGCGTCGCCGCCCGTCCGCCATAGGCGGTGAAGGTCTGCGGCCTGGTGACCGCCAGCTTCACCGGCCGTCCCAGCATTTTCGCGGCGACTGCCGCTACAGCGCCGTAGCCATAGGCAAACGCCTTGGAGCCGAAGCCGCCGCCAATATAGGGCGAGACCAGTCGTACATTCTCGAACGGCACGCCGAACCATTCGGCATAGGTCCGCGCCATGCCGTCGAGCCATTGGCTCGGCTCCCAGACCGTCAACTGGTCGCCCTGCCACTTTGCGATCAGGCCATGCGGCTCCATCGGCGCCTGGTATTCGCGCGGCGTGTTGTAGGCGTTGCAGATCCTGACCGGAGCCGAGGCGAACGCTGTCTCCGCTTCGCCCCATTCCTTGGTCATCGCATCGACGGGGATGCCGTCGCCGGCCTTTGGATCGCTGAGGTCGACGATCGCCGGCGCCTCGTCATAGGCGATCTTGACCAGCGCCGCGGCGGCGACCGCCTGCTCGAAACTCTCGGCCACCACCGCCGCGACATGCTGGCCGCTGAAGGTGATGTCGCGCGCCAGCGGGCAATAGGCGACGTCCGGCGGCGGCGTGCCCAGCCAGTCCGTTGCGGTTCTCAGCGGCAGGATATTGTCGGGCGTCAGCACCAGCAGCACGCCGGGCGACGCCTTGGCCGCGGCCGTGTCGATCGAACGCACCCGGCCGGCGGCAATGGTGCTCTCGACCAGCACCGCATGGGTAAGCCCCTCGAGCTGCTGCTCGACGGCGTATTTGGCGGCACCGGTGATCTTGGCCGGGCCGTCGACGCGCGACAGCCGACCGCCGACCTGATCGGCGAGGACGGCACCGTCCGAAGCGTCGCCGCGTTTGGCATCGCCGGGTCTTGTTCTCAACTCGTGAACGGTCATGCCGTTTCTCCCATTTTGAGAATGGCGCGGGCGACGACGCGCGGCGCCAGTTCGATCTTGTAGTGGTTGGCGCCACGGTCGACGGCGCCCTCGACGGCGAGCAGGCTGGCTTGCCTGACGACCTCCGGCTCGAGCACTTTGCCTTTCAGCGCCTCTTCGACGGCAAGGGCGCGCCATGGCTTGGTGGCGACGCCGCCAAGCGCGACGCGCAGATCGCGGATCGTCCTTCCGTCGGCCTCGAATTCGATGCCGACCGCGGCACTTGCCGCGGCGAATTCATAGGACTGGCGGTCGCGGACCTTGAGATAGGTCGAGCGGCGGGCGGCCGCCGAAGCGGGAATGCCGATCGCGGTGATCATCTCGCCGGACTCAATCGCATGCTCCCTTTCGGGCGTGCTGCCCGGCAACAGGAAAAAATCATCGACGGCGATCTGACGGTCGCCGAGATGGACAATCGCGTCGAAGGCGACGAGTGCAACCGCCAGGTCGCCGGGATAGGTGGCGACGCAGGCCTCGCTGGTGCCGAGCACGGCATGGCCGCGGGTGACGCCGCCAATCGCCGAGCAGCCGCTGCCGGGCGAGCGCTTGTTGCAGGCGGGGAAATTCGCCGGATCGCGGAAATAGGGGCAGCGTGTACGCTGCATCAGATTGCCGCCGATCGTCGCCATGTTGCGCAGCTGCGCCGATGCCGCCTGCCACAGCGCCTCCGAAACGGCAGGGAACCGGCTCTTGATACCGGCATGGTCGGCGACGGTGCTCATCCTGGCCAGCGCCCCGATCGTGGCGCCCCGGTCATCAACGGCAATCGTGTCCAGTCCCTTGAGATGGGTGATGTCGACCACGGTCTCGGGTTCGGCAACGCCGCATTTCGCGAGATCGACAAGCGTCGTGCCGCCGGCGAGAAGCATGACGCCGGGAAGTGCTGCTGCCTCACGGGCTGCATCGACGGAGCCGGCGCGGAGATACGAAAAGTCTCTCATGACGCGGCCTCCATGGCCGCCTGGCGCACGGCGGCGACGATATGCGGATAGGCGCCGCAGCGGCAGAGATTGCCGGCCATATATTCGCGGATCTCCTCATTCGAGCCGGCATGGCCTTCGCGAATGCAGGCGACCGCCGACATGATCTGGCCCGGCGTGCAATAGCCGCACTGGAAGGCATCCTGTTCGAGGAAGGCGGCCTGCACCGCATGCAGCGTGCCATCCTCCCCGGCAAGCCCTTCGATGGTGGTGATGTCCCTGCTTTCAGCCTGAGTGGCAAGCGTCAGGCAGGCCAGCACGCGCTGGCCGTCGATATGAACGGTGCAGGCGCCGCACTGGCCCTGGTCGCAGCCCTTCTTGGTGCCGGTCAGCCCGAGATGGTCGCGCAAGGCGTCGAGCAGGGTAACGCGCGGTTCGACCTCCAGCTCATGTCGATGTCCGTTGATTCGAAGTTGGATTGGAGTTCGGGTTTTGCTTGTCATGGGGCGTCTGGCTCCAGTTGCTTG
Source organism: Mesorhizobium sp. M1273 (assembly GCF_040318195.1). Taxonomy (NCBI): domain Bacteria; kingdom Pseudomonadati; phylum Pseudomonadota; class Alphaproteobacteria; order Hyphomicrobiales; family Phyllobacteriaceae; genus Mesorhizobium; species Mesorhizobium sp. M1273. The sequence goes on from NZ_JAMYLV010000026.1 coordinate 6,175, forward strand.
ACGCGGGAGGGGATGATCTGGTGCCCGGCCGGCGAGCGGCAAGGTCAGCTTATGGCTAGGTGAAGGCTATCTTCCTCTTGGGGGAAGTGCCCGGCAGGGCAGAGGGGGTCGGTTCGACTTGGCGCGAGCTCCGGGAGGGCTGCGGCTTGGGAGGTCGAAAGACGTGACATACCCGATCCCGTGATTACATGAGAAAGGCGCTCCACAATCGGAGGCGCCTCCGCTTATTACCTAAGGGCCTGCTCCGTCCTGTTCAAGCCCAGGATCGAAAATGATCAAAATTGGAGGAAATTGGCAGGCAGCCGGCCGTCTTGCCTGGAGACAAAAAAGCACCACCGGCCCAAGCCGGTGGTGCTCTCTGAACTGTCTGTAGGGGCAGGACAGTCCAATGATCCTGAGGGGATCGTGCTCAACATGGGCTCATTTTTGCCCCACGGCATCGGCCGAACAGATGACGAGTGCCGGCCGCGAGGAAATATCCTCCGTCGTCATCCTCCGGACGTCATCCACGGGCCGTGCACTGGAGGCGGGCAAGATGCCTCGCCTGCCGGAACGCCGGCCCAGACTCGATCCTGTGATTATATTTACTTGCGATTATATTTGCCGGAGACGTAACGAAGGTGGAAGCGTCTGCGTTCTTGAAACGGGGCCTGCCTATCCGGGTATGCTTCGGATCAGCACTGGAGAAAAAATTGGCCGCGGAGCCGCCCGTCATTTCTGGAGACAAAACCGAAGCCGCCGTTGCAAAGCCGCTGCGCGCCGACGCGCAGCGCAACCGCGATGCTCTGGTCGAGGTCGCGGCAAAAGCCTTTGCCGCGCAAGGCGTCGATGCCTCGCTGGAGGAGATTGCGCGCCAGGCCGGCGTCGGCATCGGCACGCTCTACCGGCATTTCCCAACCCGCGAGCACCTGGTCGAGGTGGTTTATCGGCGCGAAGTGGAAGGACTGTGCCAGGCGGCCGACGAACTCGCCCGCGATCATGCGCCCGACATGGCGCTCGAACAATGGATGCAGCGCTTCGTCGACTACATCGCCACCAAGCGCGGGCTGTCGACAAGCCTGCGCATCCTGCTCACGACCAACTCAACCCTGTTCTCCGACGTTTCCGGCAGGGTGACGCTCGCCTTGCGGCGGCTGATCGATGCCGCGGTCGCCGACGGCTCGATCCGCGGCGATGTCGATGCCTCCGACGTGCTGCATGCGCTGGGCGGCATCTATTCGGCCCCGGACACCAAGGACTGGCGCGATCGCTCGCGCCGATTGGTGTCGCTGCTGATGGATGGGCTGCGGTTTGGAGCGGCCAAATCCGGCCCATCCAAGGAATAACGAATGCAGTGACTGTCCTTATTTCAGCGAGATGCTCATACCGCTGAGATCGGCATTGACTTGCAGGCCTACCTGCCTGCCCGTGAGTTCGAGTTGGGCACCCTTGTCATTGGTCATGACGATCACCTGGGCTCCTTTGCCGAGCGCGCCGCCACCGCCCGCTGCACCGTACACCCCTGTCACATCCCGGGCGCGGCGTATGTGGCGCACGGTACCTTTGAAATAGGTCTTGGAGGCGCCGAAGGCGAGGCCGCCCGAGATGCCGCCGACCGAGATGGGATATCGGCGACCATGGAAGGTCAGTGTGCCCTCGCCTCCGGAGCCGCCGATGAAAAAGGCCGCCTTGTAGACGGCGAAGCGGATCGTACCGCTGTCGGCATGCGCGACGCTGGCAAAGCTAACTGCCGCCGCAGCGATGACGGCAACTGCGACTGAACGAAATCTGGACGAAATCTTCATGATGAGAACTCCTCAAGATCGCCGCATGCCCAGCCGGCCGGGCACGTCGGCGTCGTATCAAAGTCATAGCTGAACAGTCTCGCCGGTCATTGGTTCCAAGCACGCGGCCTGAATCCGGCTGCGAGAAGACCGCCACGAAACGAGGCGGATGGCGAGCGTAGTCCTGGCTGTAAGAACAGTGGCCGAATGGTGGGGATGATCGTAGGTGTTGAGGCGGAATGGTATTAGTCTGCGCTGTCTGGGGTTTCGGGAGCGCGGCAAAGCAATGGACTTCAACTCACGACATGGCTACCTGCTGATCGGTGGCCTGATCCTGGTCGGCGCCGGGCTCCTGGTCGTTTCGCTGATCGTCAATCTTCGCGTGGCGCACAGTGTGCGTGACGACGTACGCCATCGTGAAAAGCTGCTGGAATATTATCGCAATATCTTTTCGCAGCTGGGCGTGATCCTGATCGGGATTGGCGTGTCCCTGTTCATCTTCTTTTTTCAGCAGAATTATCAGGACCAGCGCAAACGCGAAACGGAGCTCCAGCAGGTTCTCGCCAAACTGGCGGCGCGTGTTGCCCGCGGCAGCGCTGTCGTGGAGGCCCTCGGCGAATTCGACGCGCTGCTGGATGATGGCGGTGCCTATGTCAGTCCGGAACACGGCGGAAACAATGCCGCCGTCAGCGCCCACGGAACGGCGCTCGCCAAGCAGGTTTCGCAGATCCTTCTGGTCGAGCGCGACGTCGATGTTCAGGGGTTCGATATCCTGAATCTGTCGCGCGATTTCGAAGCATCGTTCGTCGTCAACGAGCTCAACCCAACGCTATGGTTCAACATCGTCCGGGACGAGAGCGATATCAAATATGCCACCACCCAGATCGCTCTGGATTACAAGGACCTGCAGGATGCAATCGGCGGCGAGCCGATCGAGGTTGCGATCGCCAATCCCGAAAAGGAACGGAAGATCAAGCAGGAGGTGCTCGACGTCTTTTATGATGCCGACCTCCTGCGCCAGCGCAGCAGGCGGTTTCTCGCCCGCGCGTGCTGGCTTTTCAGCACGGGGCGCGGCTTCGTCAAGCTTGCGCCGGCCAATGAAATCGAAGCCGATGCCAGATCGCACCAGGAATGGCTCGACCGGTCGAAACCCTTCCTGACGCAGTTGAAGTCAGGAAGTGGCGATTGCTTCAAATTGCTCCAGTTCGGCCCGGCGCCTTTGAGTTGAGAACGAGCCAAACACTTAACGACCAAGTTCGACCCCATTGCGGACGATCAGTCAAGCGCCACAAACGCGTATGACTTCATCAGATCAAGTGTTGTCTCGGCGCGTACAGAAAGGTTGTCTGGCACCTCGATCCGAACGAGTAAAATGTCTGTTCCTTGATCAATTCCGAACAAAGCGGCAATCGGTCGGGGACCATCGAAATGCCACGATGCCCATCGCTGTGGAGATGCATCTGTATCGGTTTCTTTGAGCTCGTCTTCGAGAATCCTACGCAATCCGACATCAAGGGCCTCGCCAGCCATGTGACCGAGTTCATCGATCAGCGGGTTCCAATTAACTAGCCAGACCCAATTCTGCACCCAGGCCACCTGCTGGTCTCCAATTTGGGACGAAAGCCGACTGGTCTCGTTAGTCGGTCTTTGCATGATTTGTCGAATCCGCTATCGGCGATTCCTACCATAATAAGCTTGACTGCTTTTTGACCATCTCGGCTGTTGACGGCAGCCAGCTGATTGAATTTTGACCTAAAGCGGTCCAGCTTTTGATAGTCGCTGACCCGCTCCAAATATCTGTTTTTACGCAATTATGGACGGAAAGCCGCTCCGGACTTTCCTGGAAGTGCTCTAATCTCCCACGCGTTGCAGCGTGCCGAGATGATTGTCGTCGAGAAATTCGATGGTCATGGTTGACGCCTTGCCGTCGGGGCCGACTGCAAAGCTGACGGCCGAGGGCCTGTCCGGCATCTCGGCATCGGGGAAGGTCACGAAGAGGTCGCGGTCGAAATGCTTCAGCGAATAGGACCGCGCGCCGGCGGGCCCGACCTTGAGGACAAGGGTGTCTCCTTCGCCCGACACAATAGCTTCGCCGAAGAAGTCGTTGAAGTAACGGCCTGCATAGGCACTGGCCGGCTCGGCCGGACTTGCTGGAGAGGGCGGCGCGGCATAGGTGGCCTTGGCCGCCGCAATCACCGGGCCGAACATGCTCGCATAGATATCATTCCATGCCTTTATCTTATCCTTGCCCAGCGTTCCGTCGAAGACGAGATCGGCGAAGCTGTCGGACAGCCCGTCCGGCACGCCTGTCGGAAAGGCGTTGGCGATGACGACGATGCCAAGCTTCTCCTCGGGGAAGAGCATCACCAGACTGCGTGCGCCGGTGCTGAAGGCGCCCGCATGACCCCAGATCAGCCCGTGCCGGCCGAATTCAATATTCCAGCCGAGGCCGTAGAAGGCCTCGCCTCCGGAGACGGGATTCTTGCCGCGAGCCGTCAAGGGAATATGTGTCTGGTCCAGCGCATCGGCGGCAATGAGTCTCTTGCCGGCATAGACCCTGTTGCCGAGCACAAGGCGCATCCATTGCGAGAGGTCGCGTGCGGTGGAACTGACGCCGCCTGCTGGCGCCTGCGCATCCGGATAGCGCTGGACCTTCGCGGTCCAGGCGCCATCGATTTTGGCGTGGAGCTCGGCGCGGTTGGCGTGTTTGATGAAGTCCGAATGACGCGAGCTGGTCGAGGCCATTCCAAGCGGACGGTAGAGCTTCTCTTCGGAGACCTCTTCCCATGATTTACCCGTCGGCTTCGCGGCCGCGACGGCACCCTCGGTCAGTCCGAAATTACTGTAGGAATAGCCCGCACGAAAGCTCGATGACGGCGACACGAACCGCAGCCGGCGCAGGATCTCCGCGCGGTCATAGCCGATATCCTCGAGGTCGTCGCCGGCGGTGCCGGGAAGCCCGCTGCGGTGCGCAAACAGGTCGCGGACCGTGAGTTCGCTGGTCGGATAGGGCTGAGCGAGCCGGAAAGCCGGATCGAGGTCGGCGATCTTGGAATCCCACGAAGCGATCCCGTCGCTGACCAGCGCCGCCACGACGGTGGCGGAGACCGGCTTGGAGAGCGAGGCAATCTGGAAAACCGTGTCAGCATCGACGATCTCCGGTTTTCCGGCTTCGCGATGCCCGAACCCCTTGAGGAAGATCACCTCGTCGCCATGCACGACGCCGATGGCCAGACCGGGCACGCTACCATCCGCGACGACGCCTTCGGCCAGTAATTCGAGCTTCGCAATGGCCGCGGCGATCCGGTCGGGCGTAATGGTGTCGGCCGACGCCGCTTTCGGCGAAAGCGTAATAAGGGCGATGAAGGCCAATATCCTCCACCGGAGGTGATTCCGGTTTGTGAATAGCCGCATGCTCAGCCCCCTCCGCCTCCCCGGCGTGCACTATCGCAGGCCAACGCAGGGAAGGCCAGCCTCACGCTCGACCCACCATCCATTGACGGATGTCCGCTTCGCACCAGTCGAAATTCAGACAGCCGCGCCTGAGCTAGGATGCAGCGCGCAGGCGAAGGCGCCGCCTGCTGGCGCGGGCCTTCTCCGCCACCGCGGCGGTGATCTCGACCACGCCGTCTTCACGCGGTCTGGCGTTGGTGACCTTGTGGAGCCGCTCATAGGGCAATAGTTCCTTGACCCGGGCTTGAAGCGACGCGACTTCGGCTCGCAGATCCTCGCATTCCTGCCGCTGGACGTCGAACTGTATCTGTTCGGATGCCTGCTGCAGGGAAAGCTGCGAAAAATTCGCGCTGATTGCGGAAAGGTTCATCTTGTCGTTTTCGCTCTCCTTCGTGAGGGCGGACAATTTTTGCTCGACAATTTGCTTTTCCGCCACCGCGTCGCTCGCTTGGGCTTTGAGCCTGGCGATCTCGCTGGCGGCTTCGCTGTTGTGGTTGGAGGCGGCCTCCAGTCGCGATCGAAGATCCTCGATTTCAGAACGCAAGCCGGTCATCTGCGCGACACTGCGTGCAAGTTCGGCTTCCCTGTCACCGTCCCTGATGCGGGCCGCTTCCGTTATTTCCGATAGCTTTGCCTGCGCCATATCGAGCGATTTCTGCAGCCGCATCTCCTCTTTCTCGCTCTTGCCAAGCGCGGCCAGCAGTTCCGAAACCTGCGCGGCATCATTGGCATGGACAGTCGAGAGTTCGTCCAGCCTGTGCCGAGCCTCGGCCTCCCGTTTCAGCGCCTTGTCGAGGTCGATCGACAGGCTGACATGTTTCTCCCGCAGCATCTCGTTCTCGCGCGAGCGTCTGTTGGCCTCGACGGCTCTGGCCGAGAGTGTTTTGACAAGCTCGCCGAACTCGGCCTCGCGTTTTGCGCTCGCATTGCCTGCGACGACGAGTTCCAGCCTTGCCGCAGCCAGCGCGCCGCGAAGTGCTTCCTTGTCCTCGACCAGGCTCGCCTCGTGCTGCTGCAGGGCCTCGATAGCGCTGTCGCGCTCGCGCTGCTTTCTGGTTGCATCGTGGAGCTGTTCGGACAGCACCCTTTGCTGCGCGGTCAGGCCGGTATTTGCCAGTTCCAATTCGTTGGCGCGAAGAATGTCGCCGTGGAGCAGTTTCAGGAATTCGCCCGTCAGATGATGCGAGGTCGCGATCTCCGACAGTTTCGCATTGATCTCCCCCAGATACTCCTGCGCGTCGTGAAAGAGCCCATCGACCGCATTTAAGGCAGCCAGCCGGGTTTGCGTATGGGGGGACAGCCGTCGTGCGGTCTCGAAGGCGTCCGCATTGGCTTCGAGTTGCGAGCTGTCATCCGTTGCCGCGAGATTCTCATCCGATACCGTCTCATCCGGCACAGTGACGTCGTTCAACGGCGACTGATCGTCCACATTGAGACATTCGCTAAACGCATCCGCCAAATCGGTTTCGAGCTCCTTGAACGCTCTCTCCACTGTCTCGGCACGCTTGATCAAACCTTTGAAATTCATGACCGAATATCCCTCTCGTGCAGCGCCGGCAAGGAGCGGATTTTCAATACTTGACCCTCGCCTCCCCCGAATGCGGGTTCATCTCCTGACGTGCGCTCTGGCCGACGCACGCTAGGGACAGGCTTGGCCACTGTCCTCGTGTGTTTGAATGACGCAAAGCCGTGTTCTGCCGCGCTCCATACCCGAGGCGTTGGCACCGCTCGCAAAATGCCTGCTCATTTCACCCGAAACGGATATGAAGCGGCGCAAGCCTGAGGATCGCCTGGTGATTGTCTTGAGGACCGGCCGAGCCCTCGGTGTTCTGCAGCAGCTACAAGGTCACGGCCTAAGACGACGCGTGTCACTGCCGGGAGGCCTGACCTAATAAATGCCTGACCTAATAAATGATTGTGTTGAATACGTTTCGCTGATTAGCTGCTGTGCATAGACCAGGGACAAGACCGATAAAATGTTGTCCCGGGAGGACCGCGATGCCGGTGCTTGAGGTTCGCCACGTCTCCAAGAATTTCGGGGCTATCCAGGCCCTGACTGACGTCAGCTTCCAGGTGGAGCGAGGCGAAGTCGTTGGTCTGATGGGGGACAACGGGGCCGGCAAGTCGACGATAGTCAAGACTGTGGCCGGGAATTTTCCTCCGAGCGACGGCGAAATTGTAGTCGAGGGCGAGGTGTGCCACTTCCACCAGCCCGTGCAGGCCCGCGCCAAGGGGATCGAAGTTGTTTATCAGGACCTGGCGCTCGCCGATAATCTGACGGCCGCGCAGAACGTCTTTCTGGGGCGCGAGATCAAAAAAGGCTTCTGGCCGATCAGGATTCTTGACAAGCAGGCGATGATCGATCGCTCGGCAGCGCTGTTCAAGGAACTCAAATCGGAAACCCGGCCGCGCGACCTCGTCAGGAAGATGTCGGGTGGGCAGCGCCAGGCCGTCGCCATCGCGCGGACCCGGCTTTCAAATGCCAAGCTGGTGCTGATGGACGAACCAACGGCCGCCATCTCGGTGCGCCAGGTGGCGGAAGTACTCGAACTGATCCGACGCCTCAAAGCACAAGGAGTCGGCGTCATGCTGATCAGTCACCGAATGCCTGACGTGTTCGCCGTGGCAGATCGCATTATCGTCCTCAGGCGGGGCTCGAAAGTTGCCGACAAGCCAGCCGACAAAACATCGCCCGAGGAAATCACTGGACTGATAACGGGGGCCATCCGTGGCGAATAGTGTTCAGGAGTCAGTTGGCGTTCAGGGCTCAGTCGAAGAACATGGCCGGCCGGCCATGTCGGATTTCGTCCCGACCAAGGAAAAAACAGTTCTCCAACGTGTGATTTCAAGTCAGCCCTTCTGGGTGACGATCGCGCTCATCGCGCTCGTCATGTTGATGACTGCGATGGAGCCGAGCTTCGGCACGTCTGAAAATGTCGCCAATGTGACGCGCAACTTCGCACCTTTCGGCATCATGGCACTTGGCATGACGATCGTCATCATCACCGGCGGTATCGATCTGTCGGTCGGCTCCGTCATGGGTCTCGTGGTCATCGTCGCCGGCCTGTTCCTCACCTGGCATTATCCCTGGTACGTCGCCTTCGCCATGGGCCTTTTCTCCGGTCTGGCCTGTGGCGCGGTCAACGGATTCTTTGTCGCCTATGTCGGGATGCCGTCCTTTGTGGTCACCCTCGGCATGCTGTCCGTCGCGCGCTCGCTGGCGGTCGTATTCTCGGCCAACCAGATGCTCTACCAGTTCGGGCCCGATGCTCCGATCGTGAAGGCAATCGGTCAGTGGAAATGGCCGCGGCATGGTCCGAACGACTGGGCACCGCATTGGATACCAGAACTGTCGTCACAGTTCTGGACCATGGTGATCCTGGCCCTGATTGTCGGCTTCGTATTCAACTTCACAGCCTGGGCCCGGCATCTCTTCGCCATCGGCGGCAATGAGGAGGCGGCACGGCTCACCGGCGTTCCGGTCAACTGGATTAAATTCGAGGCCTATGTCTTCTCGGCTTTCACCGCCGCGCTCGCCTCGCTCCTGCTCCTCGGCTATAACGGTTCGGCTATAAATGCCATGGGCCAGGGCTACGAACTGCGCGTTATCGCCGCGACAGTCATTGGCGGCGCCAGCCTCATGGGCGGCGCCGGCACGGCCTTCGGTGCGATCATCGGTTCGGCCTTCCTCGAGGTGATCAGGAATGCGCTGCTGATGGCCGGCATCGATTCAAACTGGCAGGGTGCCTTCGTCGGCGCCTTCATCGTTCTTGCGGTTCTCTTGGGCATGCAAACGGGCGGCAAATCGATTCTCGCCGCGTCGCTGGCAGTCTTGATGCCCAAAAAACGCCGCTAGAAACCCGCCGGCGGGAGGCTTGCGGGACATCACACCAAGGAGGAGAACGTCACATGAAAAAACATCTGCTGACGGCCGCCGTCGCGCTTGGCGCAATGGTGCTTGCCGTTTCCGGCGCCCAGGCGAAATACACCTTCGCCCTGGTGCCGAAGAACATGAACAATCCTTTCTTCGACCAGGCACGCGACGGCTGCAAGAAAGCCGAGGCCGAATCCAATGGCGCCGTGGAGTGCATGTATATCGGCCCCGGCGAGCATGGTGGTGGCGACGAGCAGGTGCAGATCGTGCAGGATCTCGTGGCCAAGAAGGTGGACGGCATCGCCGTGTCGCCATCGAACGCCGCCGCGATGGCGGTTGCGCTGCAGGCCGCCAAGGAAGCCGGCATCCCGGTCCTCACCTGGGACTCCGATCTCCTGCCCGAAAACAAGGATCTGCGCGTTGCCTATATCGGCACGCACAATTATGAGATCGGCGAGAACCTCGCCAAGCTTGTCATGCAGATCAAGCCCAAAGGCGGCACGATCTGCATCCAGTCCGGCGGCGCCGCGGCGGCCAACCACAACGAGCGCATGCAGGGCATTCGCGATACGCTTTCGGGCACCAAATCGGCGGCCTCGCCCGGGGATCGGCTGACGGGCCAGAACGGCTGGACCGAAATCGAAGGCTGTCCGCTCTACACCAACGATGATTTCCCGCTTTCGGTGCAACAGTTCGAGGATATCATGGCGAAAAACCCGAACCTCGACGCATTCGTCCCAACCGGTGGCTTCCCGCAGTTCATTCCCGACGCCAACCGCGCCGCGGTCGCACCGTACAAGGACAAGATCGCCTCGAAAGCCCTGGCCCTTGTCGTTGCCGACACGCTTCCGGTACAGATCGACCAGATGAAGGAAGGTTTCTCCCTTGGCCAGGTCGGTCAGCGGCCGTTCGAGATGGGCTACAAGACGATGATGGCGCTGAAGGACATGAAGGAGGGCAAGGCTCCGCCGGCCGACCCGACCTACACGGGCCTCGATGTCTGCACTCCGGAGACAGCCGACACCTGCGTCGCCAAATAGCGCTTTTGGGCGGGAGGAAACTCCCGCCCTTTTCATAGGGGATCTCAATGCCGGAATTGTTCTCGCTCAAGGGCCGTGTCGCATTGGTCACGGGTGCCTCGCGTGGTCTTGGTTTTGCCATGGCCAAGGCACTTGCCGAAAACGGTGCGACGGTGATCGTCAATGCCCGCGACGTGGCCGCCCTTTCCGTGGCGGCCGAAAGGATCGGTGCAGAAGCCCTGCCGTTCGATGTCACCGACGCGGCGATCTCAAGGGCGTCGCTCGAAGGAATCGTCGAACGCCACGGCCGCCTCGATATTCTGGTCAACAACGCCGGCATCCAGCATCGGAAACCGCTGGTCGAATGGCAGGACGAGGATTTCAACCATGTGGTTGCCGTCAATCTGTCGGCTTGCTTCCGCATGATGCGCGACGCGGTGCGCCTGATGCTGCCAAATAAGTTCGGGCGCATAATAAACACCGGATCGGTCGCAGCGATCCTTGGCCGCCCCACCATTCACGCCTATGTGGCGGCAAAGGCGGGCCTGCACGGGCTGACACGCTCCACTGCCGCTGAGCTGGGCCGTCACGGCATCACCGTCAACGCCATCGCCCCCGGCTATTTCGCCACCGAGCTCAACACCGCACTTATGCACGACGAGGCCTTCACCAAATGGGTCGAGGCACGAACCCCCGCGGGCCGCTGGGCCCAGCCTGAGGAGCTCGGCGGAGCCGTGGTGTTTCTCGCCTCCGACGCTGCCGCTTACGTCAACGGGCACGTGCTGGCGGTTGACGGCGGGCTATCGGTTTCCCTGTGATTTCAACCGGCGACACCGTACCGGGAGGGCGTGCCTGCTAGCCGCCTGAAATGACGACTTGATGCATGCGCTGCTGGCCCGGTCCCCTGCGCGGACGCCGACGCCACACGATTGGATGCCGCGCCGCATTGCAGCCGCCGACTTTTCGATTCGCAACGGGTTATTTCTACGTCTGGCGGCATCGATGCTTGATGCCGCCAATATTTCATTCCACACACCGGTCACGATGAGAAACGACATACGGGATCAGCGCCGGGTATTCGGGTGGGCCTTGCCTGCCTCCGCGGTCGTGCATTTGCTCGCCGCCGCGCTTCTTTTGTCCGCACTGCCGCTGTCGCCCCCGCAGCCGCAGAAGGAGCAGCCCATCGCAGTTGATATCGTGCCGCCGCCTAAACCGCCGGAAAAAACCAAACCTCCGTCCCCCGCTGAACCGCCCAAGCCGGAAAAGCAGCCGGAAGCCAAGGTCGAGACGCCGACGAGCCGTGAGGTCACCGCGCAGAGACCTGTCTTCCAATTCGGTGAGAAGGACGCCGGTCCTCGCAAGTCTCTGGACGGCAACAGTGCGGAGGATGGTTCGGAACAACCGCCAGCGCCGCAAGTTCCCAGTAACCAGGATCTTGCACAGCCACCTGCCGTGACAGCGGTCGAGGGGAAAGACCAGGCTCCGTCGCCTGGCGCATCACCGCCGCCGAAGCCCAAGCCAGCGGATGTCGCCAAGGAGCAAAAACCCTTGAAGCTTCAGGAAGCGAAGAGATTGTTCTCGAAATCAGCAACCGGTGATCCGGTGGCGACAACCGCCATGAAAAATGTGCCGCGCGCCGTGCGGATCGGTCAGCTCTGCAACACGGAACTCGCACAGCAATTGGTGCACGCGTCGCCCCCCTATTTCCCAAACAGCCTGCTTGAGTATCGGCTGAAGGCCGGCACGGTCATGAACGTCGCCAGTGCGCCGTTCCCTGCAAACGGACAGTGGTACGATCTGAGCTTTCGCTGCGAGGTCGATCCTAACGCGACGAGAGTCGTTTCGTTTGCCTTTCGTGTTGGAAATCCGGTGCCGCGCAGCGAATGGAAGCGCCGCGGGTTGCCCGCCGAATAGGTGGTCGAGGCGGCCGGCGATGTCTTCGCGCGCTCCGGGCTGCCGAACCAACACGCGCCAAAAGTGCCTTTCGTCAGCGGCTGCCGAAGTCTAGCATACGGCTTTGGGAGGAGGCTTCGATGACTTCAAGTTTCAACGTTCACCATGCTGCCGGCTATGAGCAGCTCATGGGCCGCTGGAGCCAAAAGCTCGCGCCGCTGTTCATCGGCTTCGCGGGCCTCAAGGACGGCGAAAATATCCTCGACGTCGGATGCGGCACCGGCAGTCTGACCTTCGCGCTCGTCAAGGCCGCTGACCTCGGTGAGGTCGCGGCGATCGACTTTTCGGCCGTTTTCGTCGAGGAGGCAATCCGGCGCAACACCGATCCGCGGATAAAAATCCGTCAGGCGGATGCCTGCGCCCTGCCCTTTGAGGATGGCGCGTTCGACCGTGCCCTGGCCCTGCTCGTGCTCCATTTCGTGCCCGAAGCCGGCAAGGCAGTCGCCGAGATGCGCCGCGTCGTGCGGCCGGGCGGCGTCGTCGCGGCGACGGTATGGGACCATCTCGGCGGCATGCCGGGGATGCGCATGATGATCGACACGGTGGCGGTGCTCAGTGAAGGCGGACGCCAGCTGCGTGCCCGCTATTGCACGCAGCCGATGATGCAGCCGGGTGAAATGAAACGGACCTTTGTCGAACAGGGTCTCCGCGACGTTACGGAAACCCAGTTGATGATCCGCATGGACTACCAAAATTTCGATGATTACTGGGCGCCGATTGCCGCCGGCGAAGGGCCGCTCGGCAAGTATGTGGCCGCGCTCGACCCGGAAGAGCGGGCGCGCACCGACGCCGCCATGCGCGACGCCTACGAGGCCGGCCGGCCCGACGGCCCGAGGTCCTTTGCCAATGTCGCCTGGGCCTGCCGCGGCGTCGTTGCCTGACCTTGGCGCTAATGCATGCCGCGCAAAAAGCGCGTCGCATGAGGCCGATCGAACGCGACGCGCTTTAGCCGATCCCATAGACCAGCCCGACGCGGCCGTCCGAAAGCTGTTCGACCTTGCGCAGTTCGAGCCCACGACGATTTTTCGCCGTCCCAAACAGCGCCTTTCCGTCACCGGCGAGCAGCGGATAGACGATCAGCCTGAGTTCATCGACCAGCCCGGCATCGATAAGGCTCGCGGTAATTCGGGCGCCGCCCATAAGGTAGATGTCCTTGCCGGGCTGCTGTTTCAGCGCAGCGATATCCTCGAAATTCCGCACGAAGCGCGTCTTTGGCCAGGCCGCCGAAGTCATTGTGTTCGACAGCACATAATGCGGCGTCTGCGCGGCGAAGCTGGCCCATTCGAGCTCGGCCGGCTTCGGTAACTTGCCGGTCATCGGCAGCGGCTTGTCGGGCTCGTTCTGGATGGCGCTCCAGTAGCGCTCGTAGCCGGCATACATGACGCTGCCAAGCAGGCAGGCATCGATTTGCGGCGTCAGGCCGTATTCGTCCGACCACGCGTCGACCCAATCGGCGTAACCCTCGGGCCCCTCCATCTTGCCGTCGACGGAAATCTTCATTCCAGCGATCAATTTGCGCATGACTTCCTCCATCAGGCTTGCGGGATGCAAGCACGTTTCATCGGTTCAGCGTTGCTTCGTGTTGCTGGCGGCGACCTCAGGGATAGCCGCCGCGAGTTACATCAGGCCGGCAGACGGCGGTCGTATTCTTCCCGCAGGCGGCTCCAGCCGTCCCAGAACGAGGTCGGCGTCTTGCCCGCCAGGCGGGCGGCCAGCAGGTCGAGGTGGATGTGCCAGCCGGCGGTGATGTTGAGCTGGATTGCACGTTCCGGCAGGCGGCGATGAACGACGGTGAGCAGCACATCGCTACCCTTCGCCTCCAGCAAGAAGGAGACGCCGCCGGTGTTTCCCCAGGTGATGGAAAGCTTGGACGGCGGATCGAGTTCGGTGATCCGGCCCTCCATACGATGCTCTTCGGGAAAGCCCGCGGGGCGCTGGCCAGGCGGGTCCGTCAGCTCGTCGTTACGCCAGACCAATTCGAACGAGCTGCCGGCCTTCATTTCCATCCGGCCCGCGGCCATCCACTGCCGGCGCAGGTCACTCTCGGTGAGATAGGCCCAGACGCGTTCGATGGGTCCGGGCAAAAGGCGCTGGATGGTGAACGTGGCGGCCTCGCTCAGCGCGCCGTAGGCGTCGATGCTTCTCATCTGGTTCATTGCTCGTCTCCTTCTTTCGGGTTGGGCGATTTCCTGGGCTCTTCCTGGGCTTTGCGTGCGTCCTCTTCGCGAAGAAGGCGTTCGAGAACATCAAGACGACCGGTCCAGAAGCGCTCGTAGAAGCTGAGCCACTGATGGGCGCTGGCCAGCGGTCCAGGGGCTAGTCGGCACAGATGCGTGCGGCCCCTCACCTCTCGACGAATAAGCCCTGCGTTCTCCAGCGCCTTGATGTGCTTGGAGGCCGCCGCGAGCGACATCGCGAAGGGTTCCGCCAGCTGGCTTACCGTTTTCTCGCCATCGGCGAGATCGCGAAGCATGTGCCGCCGGGTGGCGTCGCCAAGGGCGTGAAAAACCGCGTCCATCTGGGGTGTCTCTAATTCAACCATATAGTTGAATATAGACGCATGCATTGAGATAGTCAACCGTTTGGTTGAATAATTTATGTGAAGCGCCGCGGGGCCGTTTGCGCCGTCGAACGTGTCGACGTGACGGGAGATACGGACGCGCCCCGCGACAGTAAGGGCGAGGCCCTTATTTGCCGTCGAAGAAACTGTGGATCGCGGCTTCCAGCTTTTCGATAAGCTGAGGGTTGTGGCAGCTGCCAGCCCAGATCAGGGCGTTTAGCCTCATCTCTTTGTTGATAAAGCTCACTTTCCCAGAATCCAGCAGGTATTCCGCGATCTCGTAGTGCCGCCCCTTGATAGCCTCGATGAGCGCGTTGTTTCTCCCCGTCTTGTCGGTCAGATTTACTTCCGCGCCATTCTCCACGAGCAACTTGACGACTTCGAGATGCCCGTTCTTCGCCGCCTCGATAAGGGCCGTTCTGCCGTAGTAGTCAGCTCGAGCGTTGATCTCTATTTGGGGGTGTCTCACGAGGACAGAGATACACGCGTAATGTCCCTTGGCCGCCGCAAGGCTCAAGGGCGTGCTCTTCCACTTGTTTCTGGAATTCACGTCGATTTCCGGGTCTTCGATCAGCGCCTCCACCACAGCTGTGCGGTCATTGAGGGCTGAAAGGTGAAGTGCAGACCAGCCGCCGTCGTCCGACTGATTGATGTCGGCGCCAGCCGCCAATTCCGATCGAACCGCCTCCGCATCGCCTTGTTCTGCCGCGACCAGCAGGGGCGACCAGTCTCTTGCCCCTTCGGCTTCCAAGCTGTTGGTCAACGCAGTCGCCTCCTCGGATAGTCACAGAATACCACAGAATCCGCGATAGTGGGGTCATCCTGCATAGAGTTCCCTGGAGCCCGTGGGTCACAGAGAGCTGTCGGCCCGAAGCGGAGGATCAGCGCTTCACGTCCGTCTCCTCACATTCTCCTGATATCGACTGGCTTTGGCGGCCATTCAGACTAGATAGAGCCTGCGCCGGGCGGAACGATGCAGAAGGACCTGAACATGCCTGAACAGATTACCCTGAATAGACCTGAACAAATCAGATTGAACGACGACTCCGCCATTCCGCAAATCGGCCTCGGCGTGTGGCAGGTCGATCCAGCCATCACCGCCAAGGTGGTGCGCTGGGGAATCGAGGCCGGCTACAGGCTGATCGACACCGCCGAAGGCTATCAGAACGAGGAAGGTGTCGGGCAGGCGATCCGCTCGGCCGGCGTCCCGAGAAGCGAGTTGTTCATCACCTCGAAACTGCGCAACGGCGCGCATCAGCGCGACGCCGCCTTGCGCGCCTTCGACGAAACGATGAGCAAGCTCGGCATCGAACAGATCGACCTGTTCCTGATCCATTGGCCGGTGCCCAGCCAGGACAGATATGTCGAGGCCTGGAAGACGCTGATCGAACTCAGGCAATCAGGCCGGATCAAGTCGATCGGCGTTTCGAACTTCAACCAGGACCACCTCGAACGGATCATCGGCGAGACCGGCGTCACGCCGACCGTCAACCAGATCGAGCTCCACCCCCGCTTCCAGCAGCGTGACAAACGTGAATTCCACGACAGCCACAACATCCGCATCGAGAGCTGGAGCCCGCTGGGCAGCGGCCGGTTGTTGAGCGATCCGACGCTTGAAAGTATCGCCAGGAAACACGGCAAGTCGGTGGCGCAGACGATCGTCAGGTGGCACCTTCAGGAAGGGCTGATCGTCATTCCAAAGTCGATCCACCAGGACCGCATCGCCGCCAATTTCGATGTCTTCGATTTCGAGCTCGAAGCGAAGGACCTCGAGCTTATCCGGGGCATGGATTCGCCCGACGGCCGCACCGGCCCGAACCCCGCTACAGCTGCATTCCTGTTCTGAGGGCCGACAGTGAAGTTGCCTATCTCCCCCCTTGTGGGGGAGATGTCCGGCAGGACAGAGGGAGGCGTTGTCCCGCCAGCGATCAAAACTACCTTCCCGCTAGCTCATATCCCGGAGCCATCCACCAGCGGCACATCTTCGCCCTCCCAGGGGCTCGGCATCGATCCCTTGCTGAGATTGGCCGACGGCAGCGGCATCCAGCACTTCAGTTCGGGTTCGGCATATTCGACGATGCGTCCTGGAGACGAGTCGGAGGCGCGCCAGCCTTCGCTGCCGAACTGATCGGCGCGGGCCCAGTAAGCCATGTCGACCTCGGCCGGACCCTGCTCGGACGGCCGAACCGTGACAAGGATTCTGCTGCCGTCCCTTGGCGCGCTCGACATGTGGCGCCACTGACCGGGCTCGTCCATTGCATTTCCTCCTGCGATCTTCGCCTCGAATGGATAGTCGCTTCGCGTTCGGAAGTGGTCAACCTGAACTTTTTTGCCTGAGACAAAACCCCTGTCCGGTCGTCGCGGAACAAGTCATGGCACGCCGGGTTTGGGCAAGTTGTTGAAGGAAGCAAAATGAGACCAGCGCCGCGACCCATCCTTACCATTATTGCATGGCAGGCCGCGTCTTTCGTTCGCAACCCGGTCCGGTCGCAATGAGGCAGGCCGGTTCCGATCATTCCATCCCACCGAAGGAGGGCAAGGGCGGCATAGGACGAGCGCTCGGCCTCGGCCTGATAACAGGGGCGGCCGACGACGATTGTTCCGCTATAGGCACCTATGCAAGTGCCGGCGCCCGTTTCGGACCCGACCTGCTCTGGACGGCCCCGGTGACGTTGCCGATGATGTACGCGGTTGTCTATCTGTCGTCGAAGCTCGGCCAGGTGTCGGGGCGCGGATTGTTCCACGTCATCAAGGACTTCTACCCGCGGTGGCTGCTCTGGTCGGTGCTGTTGGGTGTGCTCGTCGGCAACACCATCGAGGCAGCGGCGGATCTTGGTGGAATGGCGGCGGCGATCAACATATTCGTGCCGCTTCCCATTCCGCTGATCGTGCTGTTCGTCGCCGCCCTCATCTTCGCCCTCCAGGTTTTCGGCTCCTATACTTTGATCCGTAACATCTTTCGCTGGCTGGCGCTGGCGCTGCTCGCCTATGTCGGTGCCGCCATTCTGGCCAAGCCGGACGCCGCGGCGGTGCTGCGCGGGACGCTGCTCCCCAGGATCGAATTCAATCGCGAGTTCCTGTCGATCCTGGTCGCCATCATCGGCACGACGCTGTCCGCCTATCTCTATACGTGGCAGTCCAATGAGGAGGTGGAGGAGGAGATTGCCCAGGGGCGCACAACGCTCAGCCAAAGGAAGGGCGCTACCGACAGCGAACTCCGCCGCTCGCGCCGGGACATCCTCATCGGCATGATGTTTTCAAATCTCATCATGTATTTCATCATCCTGTCGACGGGGGCGACGCTCTACAAGGCGGGGCATCACGATATCGACACGGCCGCGCAAGCCGCGGAGGCGCTGCGACCGCTCGCCGGCCAGGCCGCAAGCGTTCTGTTCGCCGCAGGTGTGATCGGCGTCGGTTTCCTAGCGGTTCCTGTCATGACCACCGGAGCTGCCTATGACGTGGCACAAGCCATCGGCTGGAAAAACAGCCTGCACGCCCGGGCTCGAGAGGCGCCCAAATTTTACCTCGCCATCGGATTTTTTACGGCGATCGCCGCTGGCCTGAACTTTCTCGGCTTCAATCCGATGAAGGCGCTGGTCTGGTCCGGCATCGTTCAGGGCTTCTCGACACCGCCCTTGCTGCTGCTCATCATGCTGATGACGAACAGCCGCAGGATCATGGGCGATCAGGTGAACAGCCGCAGCACCAACATACTCGGCTGGGCAACGACCGTCGCCATCTTCTCGGCGACGATCGGCCTGGTGGCAACCTGGTTCATGTGATCAGGCGGAAGCAAAGGGACGCCGCCGGTTGGATTACCCGTTCCCGCTTGCGGATTGCCCCAGCTTTGCCGGCCTTGGAAACTCCACAACATCTCCCACCGGCCGCTTGTATTGCGCTGCGACAATTGCATCGATCAGGATATCCAGTGCCGCACGAGCCGTGCGGCTCGTCTCGTCCTCGCCGCTCAGATAATGGCAGGCTCGTTCGAGATGGAGGTGTGCGGCGGCAAAGTCGCTTGTCATCGGCTTCTCCCTGTTGCCCGCCGGCCGGCAAGATGACCGCCTCGATTTACCCAAAAGCAAATATCCACAGCCGGATTTGAATCAAATTGGCCTGACTCACCGTAGCCCGCGGGACAAGGTGCTGGCAGGCTTTTGCATCGCTGGTCGATGCACTGCGACGGCACAGTACGCCGCATTGAATGAACCAATTGTGGGCGATGTGCCGCAAACTCCGTTCGCCCAATGCGCTACTTTTGAAATTTTCTCACTCTCTTAATTCTATAAACTCTCTAGATTTAACATAGATCGCTAGACCCAAGATCTTAAAATAGAGCGCTTGAGAGGGAGCCAGGAATGTCGAAAAAGCTCGTGGTGGGGCTGTCGGGCAATTTGACCCGGCCCTCGAAGACCAAGGCGTTCGTCAGCCACATCGTCGGGCAGGCCGCCGAAAGCATCGGCGCGGCCTCGGCCGTCTTCGATATCGAGGATCTCGGCGCTTCCCTGCCGCAGGCAAGGCGCCTCGGCGACCTCGACCCGGCGGCGCGCAACATTGTCGAACGGCTGCTGGGCGCCGACATCCTGGTGGCCGGCTCGCCGACTTTCAAAGGCAGCTATACCGGGCTTTTCAAGCATTTCTTCGACCTGCTCGATCCGTCGTCGCTGAGGGGCAAGCCCGTCATTCTCGCCGCGACCGGCGGCGGCGAGCGCCATTCGCTGATCGTCGAGCACCAGTTGCGGCCGCTGTTCGGCTTCTTCGAGGCGCTGACCATGCCGACCGCGATCTACGCCTCCGACAAGGATTTTGCCAATGGCGTGCTGGTGTCGGAAGCCATCCACGCCCGCGCCCGGCAGGCGGTCGCCGAGGCATGCCGTGTAACCGGGGTGCCCTACGGCGTCGGCCTTGCCGCCTGAACGCACCACTGACCCGAGATCCCCTTTCCGATCCGTCCAGGAGCACGCCGCGATGACCAGATCCACCAAATCCGGGCAAATCAAACTGGGCGCTTTCCTGCCCGGCGGCGGACAGCATATCGCCGCCTGGCGCCACCCCGAGGCGCCGGCCGACGGCGCCACCAATTTCGAGTTCCACAAGCAGCTCGCCCTGACCGCCGAGCGCGGCCTGTTCGACGCCTATTTCCTCGCCGACAATCTGACGGTCGGCCTCGGCGCGCGTGAAGGCGGCAATGCCAAGATCGCCGGCTTCGAGCCAGTGACGCTGTTTGCAGCGCTGGCGCCGCTCACCACGCATCTCGGCTTCATCGCTACCGCCTCGACCACCTACGAGGAGCCCTACACGCTCGCCCGCAAATTCGCCTCGCTCGATCATCTGTCGAACGGCCGCGCCGGCTGGAACGTCGTCACCTCGGCCGGTGACGAAACCGCGCGCAACTTCAATCGCGAGACGCAGCCTGCCCACGCCGAGCGCTATGCCCGCGCGCATGAGCACGTCGAGACGGTCAAGGCGCTGTGGGACAGCTGGGAGGACGATGCCTTCATCCGCGACAAGAAATCGGGGCGCTTCTACGACAAGGACAAGCTCCACGACATCGACCACAAGGGCGCGCATTTCAGCGTGAAAGGGCCGCTCAACGTGCCGCGCCCGGTGCAGGGGCATCCGGTCGTGGTGCAGGCGGGGCAATCGGAAGACGGTCGCAAGCTCGCCGCCCACTCGGCGGAAGTCATCTTCACCGCCCATCAGAACCTGGCGTCGGCGCAGGAATTCTATCGCGATATCAAGGCGCGCGTGACGGCCGCCGGCCGCAATCCCGAGCAGGTGCTGATCATGCCGGGCGTGGCACCCTTCGTCGGCCGCACCGAAGAAGAAGCGCGCGCCAAGTACCAGCAGCTGAACGATCTCATCCTGCCCGAAGACGGCGTCGCCCTGCTCAACGGGCTGGCCGGCCAGACGCTCGACATCACCGGCTATCCGCTCGATGGACCGCTGCCGCCGAGCAAGGAGACCGAAGGCATGAAGAGCCGCCAGGCGCTGATCCGCCAGATTGCCGACGAGCACAACTTCACCATCCGACAGCTTTACCAATGGGTGGCAACGGCCCGCGGCCATTATACCGTCATCGGCAGCGCCACGCAGGTCGCCGATCAGCTGGAGGAATGGTTCGGCAACGAAGCCGCCGATGGCTTCAACATCCTGCCGCCCTGGCTGCCCGGCGGGCTCGACGACTTCGTCGAGCTGGTGATCCCCGAACTGCAGCGCCGCGGCCTGTTCCGCACCGCCTATGAAGGCAGGACC
The DNA here is from genome assembly GCF_040318195.1 of Mesorhizobium sp. M1273. Taxonomy (NCBI): domain Bacteria; kingdom Pseudomonadati; phylum Pseudomonadota; class Alphaproteobacteria; order Hyphomicrobiales; family Phyllobacteriaceae; genus Mesorhizobium; species Mesorhizobium sp. M1273. The sequence goes on from NZ_JAMYLV010000026.1 coordinate 27,055, forward strand.
CTGCGCGAGAACCTCGGCCTCAGGCGGCCGGAAAACCCCTGGACCGCCGCCCGCTCGGCGGTGCTGGCCGCCGAATAATCCCGAGAAGCCCGATATTTTCCAAGCAGGAGGCAACCCGATGACCTTGCAGCACATCGAACAGGCCGCCAGCCTCGGCACGCCTGACAGCACGACAAGCCTCGGCACGGATTTCCTGCGCCTCGGTGGCCGGGCGGGCATCCGCATCCTGTCGCGCTACGGCGTCCTCATCGCTTTCCTCGCAATCTGGCAAGTGTCGAGCAGCGCGGGCTGGGTCAACGCGGCCGTGCTGCCGCCGATCGACATGATTGTCGCGGCACTTTGGAAGGGGCTGGTCGGCGGCACTCTGCTCAGCGACATCGCCATCAGCCTGCAGCGCGCCGGTCTCGCTTTCGCGGCCGCCGTGCTGGTCGCCATCCCGCTTGGCCTGTTCATGGGTCAGGTGCGCACGGTCGAGACCGCGCTCGATCCCATCCTGCAGGTCTTCCGCCAGACCTCGGCGCTGGCGCTCTATCCCGTCTTCATCCTGCTGCTAGGGCTCGGCGAAGCCTCCAAGGTGTTCGTCATCTTCTGGGCGACGCTGTTCCCATTGCTGCTCAACACCATCGGCGGCGTCAAGCAGGTCGATCCGAAACTGCTGGAGATGGCCCGCGTCTATGGCGCCGGGCAGCTCACCGTCTTCCGTCGCGTCGTGCTGCCCGGCGCCGTGCCGTCGATCTTCGTCGGACTGAGGCTCAGCGCCACCACGGCGCTGCTGCTGTTGATCGCTTCCGAAATGATCGGCGCCAACAAGGGCATCGGCTTCCAGGTGATGAACGCGCAATACAATTTCCAGATCCCGCTGATGTTTGCGGCAATCGTCATCCTCGCCGGCCTCGGCCTGATTGCAAACCAGGCGCTGGTCAGCCTGCAGCGCCGGCTCTGCCGCTGGAGCAATGCCGTCGACTGACCACCCGCCCTTACCAATCTCAACCAGGCCAGAACTCAAATCAGGAAAGACCCGGACCATGAAAATCTCCCGCCGTTCCCTGCTTGCTGGCGCGCCCTTCGCCGCCGGCCTTCTCACCGCCGGCCTGCCGCGCTTCGCCTTTGCCGAAGCGGCACCCGTCAAGTTCCGCTCACTCGCCAGCCGTGGCAGCATCTCTCCGCATGAGTTGGCCGCCGAGCTCGGCTATTTCAAAGGCCTCGGTATCGAGGTCGAGAATGTCGGCTATTCCGGCGGCGGCCCGGAATCATTGTTTGCGCTGGCCTCCGGCAGCGTCGATATCGGCTCGGCTGCAACCGCAGCCGTGATCAACTCGATCTCCGGCGGCAACGACTTCGTCGCCGCCTATCCGAGCAACGGCATCAACGGCAAGGTGCGTAGCGTCTTCTACGTGCTGGACGACAGCCCGATCAAATCGATCGCCGACATCGCCGGCAAGACCATCGCCGTCAACACGCTCGGCGCCCATCTCGACTACACCGTGCGCGAGGCGCTGCACAGCGTCGGCCTGCCGCCGAATGCCGCCAATCTCGTCGTCGTGCCCGGACCGCAGCTCGAACAGACCTTGCGCTCCCGTCAGGTCGACATCGCGGCGCTCGGCTACTGGCAGGCGACGTTTGCCGGCGCCCTCGTGGACAACGGCGGCGTGCGCGGCGTGTTCAACGACACCGACGTGCTGGGCGAGCTGGCCGGCGGCTTCGTCGTGCTCAGGCGCGACTTCATCGCCGCGCATCCCGACGCCGCCCGCAATTTCGTCGAACAATCGGCGCGCGCCTCCGACTGGTCGCTGCAGAACCCCGACGAAGCGCGCAAGGTGCTGGCAAATATCCTCGACAAGCGCGGCGAGAACGGCGAGCTGGCGCGTTACTGGACCGGCTTCGGCCTGCGCCAGGGCGCCAAGGCGACGGACCGCGATATCGACTTCTGGGTCAGCGTGCTCGAGCGCGACGGCCGCCTGCCAAAGGGCAAGCTGAAGGCAACGGACATCCTCTACCGGCCGGGCGAAACCAAGACCAACTGACAAAAGCAACCGACCAACCAGTTGGGAGACGAGCGCGATGAGCAGCACAAGCGGCGGTCAGGTCAGCATACGCGACCTGTCCAAATCGTTCAGCATCAGTGGGCGCTCGCTCGCCGTTCTGAGGACCCTCAACCTCGACATCCGCTCGGGTGAATGCCTTGTCATCGTCGGCGCCAGCGGATCGGGCAAGACCACGCTGCTGCGCATACTTGCGGGGCTGGAGGCCGCCGACAGCGGCGGCGTCGCCATCGACGGCAAGCCGGTGCACGGCGTCGGTGCCGAGCGTGCGGTGATTTTCCAGGAACCGCGCCTGCTGCCCTGGCTGACCGTGCTCGGCAATGTCGCCTTCGGCCTCGAAGTGCGCGGCGTGCCCAAGGCCGAGGCCGAGGAACGGGCGCACTTCTATATCGCGCTCGTCGGCCTCGCCGAATTCAGCGATGCCTTTCCCCGGCAGCTATCGGGCGGCATGGCGCAGCGCGTCGGCATCGCCCGCGCGCTGACCGTGCAGCCCGAAATCCTGCTGCTCGACGAGCCGCTGGGCGCGCTCGATGCGATGACCAAGATCGGCATGCAGGAGGAACTGGCGCGCATCTGGAGCGAGGAGAACGTCACCATGGTGATGGTGACGCACGACCTCGAGGAAGCAATCTACCTCGCCGACCGGGTGCTGATCCTGCCCAAGGAGAAAGGCGGCGCGGCGCGGCTGATCGACATCGACCTGCCCCGCCCGCGCGAGCGCAGCGAAAGCCGCTTCGTGCGCTACCGCGAAGAATTGCTGCGCGAATTCGGCCTGCACTGAAAGCCGCCTAAGACCCCTGCCCCGCTCTTTCCTGGAACCGGATTCCCCGCCCCCGCATTTCCTTAACCGGGAGGCGAAGGAGCGCGGCATGAAAGCTTTGTTCGCAATCTTCGGCGGCTTCGTGCTGACGCTCGCCGTATTCGCCAGCGGCCTCGCCTTCGCCACCTGGCTTCTAATAGCCAAGCCGGTACGGCCGGCCGCCCCGGTCTCCAGCGTCGCCGAACTGTGGGCCAAGGACCCGCGACCGGTGAACCCGGCCTCGCAGCGCCTCGAACGCCTCCCGGCCGGCCCGGTCCCCGTTCGCACCTCGGAAGTCGATCGCAGCTCGAAACCCACCGATGCCGCCGCAGCGTCGACAACCGACATTACCGCGACCGGCTCCATCCAGCCACCAGCGGAAGAGCAGCAGACGCTGCCCGCCGCCCACGTGGAATGGTGCGCCAGCCGCTACCGCTCCTACAGGCCGGACGACAACCACTACACATCCTACAGCGGACAACAGCGCCCCTGCATCTCGCCCTATCTCGGCGCCGCCGATGACGGCAGCTATTTCGAGGCGAGCGATACGTCGTCGGTGGAGGGCTACGCGCCATCGGATGAACCCGGCGCCGCCGAGCTCTCATTCGACCACGTGCAATACTGCTTCAGCCGCTACCGGTCATATCGACCGGAGGACAACAGCTATCAGCCGTATTCGGGCGGGCCGCGCAGGCAGTGCGAGTAGGCAGGCCGTGGGGTGGCTGGCGGCCGCAGTGCATAGCGCCTTGCGCGACCCCACCCAACGATCACGCAGATTTCTTGGATCGTTCGGGTTGGCGCGGCGTTCATCCGATACCCAAAGGAGAAATCAACATGGGCGACGACCGGGAAGACAAGATTCGTGAGCGCGCATACCAGATCTGGGAACGCGAAGGCGGGATCCATGGCGATCCCGAGCGGCACTGGCACCGGGCCGAGGCCGAGATCGACAGGGAGGCGGCCCTGCCACTGACGGCAGGCGATGCCCTGCCGGAAACCCGCGAGGTCGCGAGCTCCGACGTTTTGACGGTGGAGGCCCTGGCGGTGCGCACCGGCATATCGGGCGAACAGGCGCAGGAGCTGATCGACAGGCTGGGAAACGACAGGGCGGCTATCGAACAAGCCGCGCGCAACCTTAAGGGGAAGCAGCGGCTCGGGGAGTGACAGATGATCAGAAAACTCAAAGACGGAAAATACCGCCTCTATTCGCGCAAGAAGGACGAAAAGACCGGCAAGCGCCGCAATCTCGGCACCTTCGATACCCGCGAGGCCGCCGAAAAGCACGAACGTGAGGTGCAGTATTTCAAGAGGCATTGAGGCGGCGTGCTGTCGCTTCGATGCCTCCATTAGTTTCTGTTGATCTTGAACAAAACGGGAACAAAAATGTCAAGAGCGAATTGACTCTGCGAGGAATGCCTTCAGCATATTGTACTTCGCGTACCCGGAGGAGTAGGTTATGAATAACCTGCTGCCGAAAGCCCTATTTGGCGGGCTGCTCTGGGGGGATAAGGCCGTGCGCTTTTGTGTTCATTGACGAGGCGGGGACTGAACCGTCAGCCCCTGTAACTGTGGTTGTTGGTATCATTATTGACGCTGACAAGCAGCTAATGAGAGCGGAAGCGGCAGTAAATGAGGCGCTTGAATCCGTCCCGACCGACCTTCGGAAAGGCTTTGTGTATTCCGCTAAGGACGTCTGGAACAACCCAGATTATTGGGAAAAATGGTCTCGATCGAATCGACTAGCATTCCTAAAATCAATGATGTCGTTACCGAGACGTTTGAAGGCGCCGATAACCCTATCGATTGTCAGGCGCGGTTTGATCAAGGAGCCGCTGTCGGAGCCCCCCATGCAGCCGCATCAGTTTGAGCATTTCATGGCTTTTGCTACGTGCATTGCGCGAGCGGACAAACACATACGCGACCATGGGCAGATTGATGAGGTTGGGACCGTGGTTGCGGAACAGGCTTCGGAAATGACGAAGTTTCTTCGCGCTGGCGCTTTGTTCCACCGACAGTTTCCGCGCGTTATTCCACCATCGGATCTATCTCCCACAGAAGAAGAAACAAAACTCGGCTACATAAAGCAAGAAACAGAATTGCGCGTCTCCAGAATAAGAGCGACCATACACTTCGTAGAGAAATCAGACGACAAGCTTATACTTCTTGCAGACTCAGTAGCTTATGGTTTTAGACGCTTCTTTAATAGAGCTGAATTCGGAGATCAATTTGTTAGAAGTATAATTGGAAACGACTTGTCAGAAAAAGATTGGGAAGGGTCAATAAACGCTACAACGTTCAACTGGATTTGACGATTCGCTATCCACCTTTTTTCTGCTGAATTCGTTTGGCTATTCCAAGTATGACTCTATCAAATGCTTCTCCGCTCTCGTCAACTTCAAGCTCCCGAGCGGTTTCCTTAAACCGCTCGGATTGCTCTTTCTGACTAAGCTTTGTCGCCTTTTTGCCCCTTGGCTTTCGGGCGGTATTTGGAGGGTCGCCAGACGCCATAGGGTGCCTCGCCTTGCTTTAGTTGTTTCATAGGTGAGGCGCTTGCCGACGATACCATCAAGAATGCGATCGGCCCGCGCTTCATCATTCACGCCAAGGGCTACCCGCTGATTATGGCGAAAGTCAAATTCGGCGAGGTAGCGGTGAAGGTGCTTCTCGGCGCAATGCTGATAGGTGCCACGCATGCCACGCTTGAAGATGCTGAAATAGCTTTCGATGGTGTTCGAATGCACCTCGCCACGGACGTACTCGCCAGCCGAATGCTTGACCGAATCATGAGTGGCAAAGTGATCGCTCATGCCACCATAAAACTTGTTTTCGTCGGTGTAGAGGGTGCTTTCGCGGGCAACGTTCTCAGTCACCAGTTCGGCAACGTTGATCTTGGTCGCCTGCGCGACGTGGAAGGTGCGAACAGAGCCGCCACGTTCGATAAGGCCAAGCACGGCGCGCTTGCCGGACGGGCCGCCACGGCTCTTGAATTTGAACGGGGTCTTGCGATCGGTGCGCAGCACGGGTTTCTCAGCGGTGTTGCCGAAATAGGTTTCGTCCGCCTCGACAATTTGACCCTCGCCACCGAGCGGGCCAAGGTTGCCGTCGCGCACGGCCTCGCGGATGCGGTGCGAAATGAACCAAGCGGTCTTCAGGGTCACGCCAAGGGTGCGGTGAAGCTGGTTGCTCGAAATGCCCTTCTTGGACGAAGCGATAAGGAATATCGCCTGTAGCCAATGGTTGAGCTTGACGTGGCTAGCTTCAAAGATGGTGCCGATTTTCACGGTAAAGGGCTTGCGGCACTGGTAGCACTTGTAGGTGCCAATGCGGGTGCTCTTGCCTTCCATCTTCGAAATACGCTCAAAGCCGCCGCAATGCGGGCAAACTGGGCCATTCGGCCAAATCCTGGCCTCTACAAACTTGTAGGCGGCGGCTTCGTCGTGAAAGTGGCGGTCGGATAGGACGGACATCCAGGTAACTCTTATGTCCCCTTTATAATTCACCCAATTGGGTACGTCAGGTAAAGGAGTAAGGATTACGGAGAATAACCCATAAAAGCGTGCACCGGATGGCGCGCGCTTACAATTCATGTAGCTAGCTGCGACGCGTCGGGATTAGGAACAAATATGGGAATTAAAATAGATGTTCCAATAAGTTCGCTCCTGCGATCTGGTATCGGCGAGTCTTTGCTTGCGAACAACGCGGGGTAAAGCTCGTCTGTATGCGGATGCGCCGTCATATATGCCCTAAATCCCCAACTATAGGCGTCTGCCAATTGCAACAGTGGAGCTTGGCCCTTCCTGAGAAATTGAATGTCATCCACTATATTAGTTATCTGCCTTTGGTATATCCATGAATCCGGCTTAGGAGAAATTCTCCTAACATCAGCCAAGGCGAAATCGAGGTATTTTTTCATGTGATCGCAGCTTTCGGCCTTTATTGAAGCGTGTTCATTTGGGAAATTGTTCGCTATATATTTATCGACTACCACAAAACACGCACAGAATGCCGACCAATGACGATAGGTATTTCTATTTTTTGTTGGAATGCCAACCGTGGCATCTTTGTGCATCCAAGAAACAGCCACAGGTATCGCGTGAAAATTACAGACTTCAATCATGTCGCGGATAAAAATAACCCTTTCTTGTCTTGTCCATCCACTTAGTTTTTCAAAATCGCCAGTGGCGGCAAAAATATCAGCGGCATGAAACCAACGGTCATAGTTATCACCTAGGTGATGCCGCTTCACTCTTTCAATTGAACTTACGACACCCCTATAGTCCTTATCTACATCGATGATGACGCCGGCCACGACGGCAACCAGTTCTCGCGAACTGGTTCCTGACTCATCTATGTAAATGTGCCGCACCCATCGCTCTCCCGCGAGCGGGCCGCCAAACAATGCGCGTGGCCAAACTGCCCGCCCGATTCCTGTCGGAACGCTCAGCAAGGTACCACCTCTCTGGTGGGTACGCAAAGTACAATATGCTGAATGCCTTCCTATTTGTCAGTAGGTGGGGCGGTTGCTCACAAATCGAGGAGAGCCGCGATGGGCAGACGAAAAAGCCGGTTCGACAGGCTGTCGGCGAGGGATGCGGAGGCGATCATCAGGGACGCTTTGAGCCTGCGCCGGACGGTGCTGTCGTCGCAGCTGCATTTGAAGGCGCATGGCGAGCTGTTCTGGCAGCTTTGCGGGCTTGTCGAGAAATTGCACGAGGTGCTGGCCAGCGTCGCGGAGAAGGAGCCCGATTACCGGATGGCGGAGCTTGGCCTGCTTCCGCTGCCCGAGGATTACTCGACCCGGAAATGAGCCATGGCCGAGCCGATGGACAGCGTTGGGCGTGCCGCCAAGGCCAACATGCTGCTCATCGTGGAGTGCGGCCATTGCTACCATGTCGGACGCTTCAGGGCGAATGACGTGGCCCAGGTGGTGGGCTGGAGCAAGCCGCTGGAAGCGATCAGGTTCAGGTGCAAACGATGCAGCCGCAAGGACACGACGGTGAAGATGCAGTTCATCGACCAGGACCATCCGCCCAAGGGCTACATCTGGGTGCTGCAGAAATTCAAGCGCTAAAACAACGAGCCTTGCGCCGGCGCCTGCTGCGGAAACGTGATCTGTGTCGCAGGCTTGTCGACGATCACCAGCGCATCATCGGGCGCCGTGCGCTGCAGGTGCCTTGCCTCCGACCATGGCGCCGTCAGCCAGGTCTCGGTTTCTTCCGGCGTGGTCAGGATCACCGGCATCGCCTTCTCGTGGATCGGCGCGATCAGCGCGTTGGGCTGGGTCGTCATGAAGCCATAGACCTGGTGATCGGCGGGGCCGTCCTTGACCTTGCGAAGGCCATGCCAGCGCGTCCACAGGCCGGCAAAGAAGAACAGCGGGCGGTCCCCGCCGAGTGCAAACCAGTAGTTGCGCTGGATGCCGGTCCCGGGGTCCTTGTCGCCGGGCGTCGGGCTGGGCTCGGCAAAGCTGGTGACAGGCACGACGCAGCGGTTCTCGATGCCGAGATATTGCTGCCAATGGCCGTATTGCGGATTGCGGACATTGGTGGTGCCATAGTCGGCCTTGCCCTTGACCCGCTCCAGTGGCGTCGGCATGCCCCACAGCAGATTGGCCAATTCGCGTTCGCCGTCCGGCGCGTTGCGCACTACCGGGCCGGGCTGGTTGGGATAGATGTCGATGGAGGGTTCGAGATTGCCGAGGATGTCGCGCAAGGCGCGGGTCCACTGGCGGATGGCCTCCTGGCTGGTCGTGATGTTGTAGAGATTGCACATTTCAGGCCGTTCCCGGATGCTCAGGCATCTTGTTGGAAACGGCCTGGAATTTCCAGCGCTGTCCGTTGGGTTGCTGACACGGCAGGCCGTGTCAGCAATGGCTTTGTGAGACCTACCGCGCCGATTGTCTCATAGCTTGTGCGGCTACCGCCGCGAGAAAAGCCCTCGCCGCGGCATCGCAGGCCGCTCGAGACGGGCCTTTGGCGAAAAGAAGAAGCTCGGCGGCTCGAATGTTGAGCCCGTGCTTCCTTGCGAATGTGGCTAGATCATAAGGCTTGTTGTCGTAAGGTTCGTCGTCGTAGTCGATCGTCAGATCGTAGTTTTCTTTCATTTTCTTCCTCCCTTTAGCGATCTCCCCCCTCCTGTCGCTAACGCAAAATTAACGTCGATGGCGGCGGGCGAGTCCACCAATCAGAGATTGTGTAAAAAACGTACGAGCTCGCATGCTCGCCCTCGCAACGGGCCTGCGAGCAATCGCCGCCGACCGGACCGGTCGAAAGAGCCGATTATGATGGCAATGTTGGAAAGGCTGCCACAGCCTGGTGCTACGGGTGTCCGCGACGCCTAGCGTGCCTAAATAGCCGGCATTTTCATCTTCCAGGCCCCGGTCCGCAGCCGGCCTCGTTGGGTCCGGCTAAAGGATAAGTCCGGCTAATAACACCGTAAGGAGCAGCGACAGCGGAACGGCCGCAAGACACCAGATCTCCAACGTGTTGTTTTGCAGCGGGTCCATCATCAGCCTCACTTTTTGGTGTCATTGTGACACTAACGGTTGGTCGGAGGTAGCGGTTCCAAGCGACGCCGTTCATAGAGCGCTGCCTGTGCTGCATATTAGCAACAGCTTGACGACCGCTGAGCCGGTACCGCTTGGACAACTTCACTGGCGCCGGTGGATGCGTATTCCGCAGGACTGCAAGCGCCCCTCGGCATCAGTCGTGCGGGGATCGATCGCCGCCCATGATCAGCGCCGAGCCGGTCATGCCCCGGAACCCAATGGCTGCATCTATCTCCGGCCGAAGTTTCGCTACCACCGAGCCGATCCGATGTTCACTCCAGCCAGCGATGCGCGTTTACAGGGACCTAAGTCTGACCTGCCTGCGCAATGGTCTTGTGTACGGCCGGCATCGGGAACAACTGCGCCCGTCTTCAGTTGATGGCGTCACCTCCTCGAGGAGACATCGGCGCAGAATCAGTCCCTTCATGCGCTGATTAGGGTCCGCCTGCCATTGCTGGATTTGGCAGGCGGACCCTTGGTTCTGTACGCTCCAGATGGAAAGCGGGTAAGCTCGGGATCACTCATCATCCCAGAAATCCCGTAGAGACGTAGGCGGAGGTCTTCCTCGCCCCTGAGATGCTTGACCTGGCTTGACATCCGAGACGACCTCCCAGCGCGCGCACGCAGCGGGGTCGCCCTCAGCCTTCCAGCGCCTCGTGCTGGTAAAGCTCGTCCATGCTGAGCGTCGCAAGCGCGGCGAACGGCGCCTGCTTTTTCACGCGGCCGTGGCTCAGGATCACGACGTCGTCGCAGAACGAAACGGTGCTGCGATGATGGCTGATGACAATGGTGGTGCGGCGGCCGGCGCGCGACTTGAGCGTCTCGACGATTGCAGCTTCCGACAGGCCGTCCACCGCATTGGTGGCTTCGTCGAGGATGAGGATATTGGGATCGCGCACCAGGGCTCTGGCCAGCGCGATCCGCTGCCGCTGTCCCGCCGAGAGATTGACGCCACGATAGCCGACGACCGTCCGGTAGCCCTGCGGCAGTTGCTCGATGAAGCCATGCGCTTCGGCCAGTTTTGCCGCGCGCTCGGCGTCATCGGCCGAGGCCGCGTCCTGGCCGTAGATGATGTTGTCGAAAATCGTGCCGTCGACCAGCTCCAGCTCCTGGCTGGCGAGCGCGATGTGCTTTCGCCATTGGCTGGGGTCGATGCGGTCCAGAGGCGATCCATCAACGAGAATCCTGCCGCTATCCGGTTCGACGAAGCGGCACAAAAGATTGACGATCGTCGTCTTGCCGGCGCCCGACCGGCCGATCAGCGCGGTCGAGCGGCCGCTGCGGAGGTCGAAGCTCGCCGCATGCAGCACCACCGCGCGCTGTTCCGAACCGGAATAGGTAAAGGTGACGTCTTCGAACTTGATGCCTTGGCTGAGCCCGGGGAATGGGCTGTTGCCTTGCGGCGGCTGGGGCTTGTCGGACGGGTCCAGCATCCACGTCACCTCTTCAAGCGATCCACTCAGGCCCTGCAGCTGGCTCCAGGCCATTTGCAGCGACCGCATATAGGGCTGCAGCCTGTAGAGCAGGATGACGAAGGCGACGATCAGCGGGAAGGAAACATTGGCGAACCAGGCGCCGATCACCACCGCCAGGAACAGCATGGCGTGCAGAACCTCGGTCAGCGGCGGCAAAGCTCCCTGACGCGTCAAAAGCACGAACGCCGCCCGGCGCACCGCATCCGATGCTTGGTCGAATGCCGCCTTCTCGCGTTGCTCCTGGCCAAAAATGCGGATCAGCCGCCCGGCATGCACCAGATGCAGCATCTGCGATGCGAGCTGGCTGTTGCGGGAGGCGACGCTGCGGCTCGGCGCCTTCAAATTGGCCGACAGCACGGCGTGCGCGACCTGGACCAGCGCCAGCCCCAGCGTGACCAGCAGCGTCATCTGCCACGACAGAAGCAGCAGGAAGGCCAATAGGATGATTGCGGCCGATGCATTGACGATTGCCCCCAACGTGATCTGGATGGCATCCGAGGCCCGCCAGGATTCGTTGGAGATGATGTTGAGCAGCCGTCCCGGGCTTTGCTGCAGGAAGAATGGGTAGCCCACCCGCAGCAGCTGCTCCGACAGCGCGCTGCGGATCGAATGGCTCGCCTTGCCGTAGATGAAGGTGGTCAGCAGCGTGTTGGCGAAAGCGAACAGGTTCTTCAGCACGATCGAGCCGAGGATGGCGACCGATATGACGATCAGCCGGTCGCGCTCGCTCAGGCTCGATCCGACATGCTGGAAGACGGCGGAAAAGCCGGCCATGCCGGTCTGCCCCTGCTGCCCCATGATTATGTTCAGCAACGGGATGATCAGGCCGATGCCGAAGCCTTCAAGCGCGGCGCTGAGCAGCCCGAGCACCACCACGGCAGGAAGCAGGCGCAACTGCTTTCTCCCCAGCGCGCGGCGCAGCATCGGCAAGCTGGGCGGCATCAATCGCATGGTGGCGGATCACCTCGCCTCGGCATTTGCCTGTTGCTCCTGTCGCATTTGCGCCGGCTGCGGCGATTTCGCCAGCAAAAGCACCGCGAACTTGGCCGCCCCGAGCAAATTCATGCCGACGATCGGCCAGTGCGACAGCTTGAGTTCACGGTCGAACAGAGGGCCTTTCACCAGTTCGCGCAAGGCCGCCCTCATCGACCAGTAGCAATGCCGAAGCAGCCACGGCGCGTGGCGGATATGTTTCAGGCAAAGCCCGCCATTGCCCATGCTGTAGTCGCGGTGCAGCTTTTCGATGGCCTTGCGGTCGCGCCGGCCGTGATGGTGATAGATGGTCATGTCGGGCACGTATTCGACCGGAATCCCAAGCAGCACCGCCCGCACCAGATAGTCCGTATCCTCCGCCGATCGCAGCGGGCCGCCGGCGCCGAACCGTTCGTCGAACCGCCCGATACGGGCGGCGACATCGCGATGCATCGTCATGTTGCAGCCAAGCACGAAGCCGCCGGGATGGACATCCTGCGTAAGCCGCGCGCGCACCGGCGACCGCTTGATAGTGAACGGCAGGTCGCGGGGGTCGCCGATCTCGACGCGGCCGCCGCGGATGACCCGTTCGCCGGCCGCATAGTGCCGCTGCAGATCGCGCAAATAATCCTTGTGGACCGCGCAATCATCGTCGACGAAGACCAGCACGCGGCCCCGCGCCCGCTCCAGCCCGGCGTTGCGCGCGGCCGCTAATCCGGGTCGCGGCTCGCAAATGGCGGTGAACGGGATGTCCGACAGTTCGGCGATGCTGGCCAGCCGTTTGGCCGTGCTGTCGGTCGAGCCGTTGTCGACAACCACCAGCTCGGCGGCAAAGTCGGCATGGGCACGACACGCGGCCTGGATCGAGCTGATGCAGGGCTCGAGTACGGCGACACGGTCGCGTGTGCAGACAATGAAGCTGACCGCCGGCGCCGGTCCTTGCTGCGGCCGCGGCGACATGGCCGCCGGCACCGTCGAGCGGCCGCGCTGCTGGAGCTGGTGCGATTTGACGAACATGCGTTGCTAGCTCAACTGGTTCGAAGGCAAAACCGCCGCGGCCGGCACGGACTGCAGATACCGCGACAGGGCATCCACCTGCCTGGTGACCGACATCGAGGCGAGACTGAAGCGCGGCGCGAAGGCACCGGTCCGAAACACGTACTGCTCGCGCCGCCGGATGAGGTTCCATTTCGCCGTCCGCGTCAGGAATTCGTGCATCAGCAGCGGCTGCCTTTCCCCCGATATCAGCTGGTAGAGGAAATAGAACAGGTTCAGCGTGCCGGCCTGGTAGCTCGGCCTCGTCTCGGCCGGCAGTGCGGAAATCCTTCCTTCCAGCGCAAGGATCCATTCGGCGGCACGGCGAACCGTGTCCATCGACAGGACCTCACCGATGTCGCGCAGGCCTTGCGTCTCTTGGGCGAGCACTTCGCGCTCGAGGTTCTCGGCGACGATCTTCAAATGGGTCCTGCGCATTTCGCGCTTGTGCCTGTTGGTCACGCTGTCGTCATGGATACGATAGGCGATCAGGCTTTCGGGGATCATGGCCGCCGGGTAGCGGTCGGTCAGCCGCCTGAACAGGTCGAAATCCTCGGCATGCTTGTAGCTTTCGTCATAAAATAGAACGCTCTCTTCGATGACCTTCCTGTTGTAGACGACCGTGGAATGCATGAAGATCGTGAAGAACATCGACAGTATTCGCAGGATATTGTCCTGGAATATCGGATCGGGCGAACCCCTGACGATGCGGTTGCCGAGCAAGGTATCGAAACCCGCGCCGCATAGAGCCAGGTCAGGCTGCTGGTTGAACAGCGCGACCTGCCGCGACAGGCGCTGGGGATAGGCGATGTCGTCGGCGTCCATCCTGGCGACCAGATCGCCGCGCGCCACGGCCAGGCCTTCGTTCAAAGTTGCGATCAGGCCACGGTTTTCGCGTGAGATGATCGAGATGCGATTGTCGGCCTGGCGGTATTTCTGCAGGATCTGCAGCGAGTTGTCGGTCGAGCCGTCATCGATGGCGATGACCTCCAGACGCTCGTAATCCTGGCGCAGGACGCTGCCCAGCGCAGCGGCGAGATAAGGTCCCGCATTGTAGATCGGCAGCAGAACGGAAACCAAGGGAGCAGCAGCCATGATCAGCTCCGATCGGTTCGGTGCAGCTTGCGCGGCAAGAGTGACGTGCCGCCATCAAGCGGCCTGCCCGGATATGCTCCCGCCACGAGCCATCCGGCATTGCCCACGTCCATGCCTGCCGAGATGGCGCCTGGGCCTTTTCCAGCAACATAGGGGAAGTGGCGCTTGAGGCTGTTGAGCGGCTTTTCGAAAAGCAGCCACGAAACCGAAGCCAGCATGAGCGTCGCAGTTCCCGCGACCAGGAACCGCCCCGGCCCTTGCTCCGAGACGTTGAGCGGGATCCAGGGCTGCGACTTGACAACCAGAGCCAGCACTATGGGATGGTAGAGATAGACGCCGTAGCTTATGCGGCCAAGGCCAAGCAGCGGCGGCAGTTCGAGAAGTTTTCCGACGCGACCGCCAATGCCCGTTGAACAGCTTGCAACGATGACCACCAGAGGCGCGACAGGCAGGATCTGCAACAGCAGCCAGAGACCCCATTCCTGCACCGGATTTGCCGGCGCCGGCGCAAACCACTGCAGAACGAAAAACGCCGCGGCGAGCCCCGGCCAGCCAGCTCGAAGCCATTGCGGCAAGCCGGCTGTTCTTGACCGGTAGGCGGCGAGCAGCGCGCCTGACGCCAATGCATCCATCGACGCCGGCGGCAGCAGGTCGCGCGCCAAACCGGGCGTTCCCGCGATCGGCCAATAAAACCGGTAGGCCAGCGACAGCATGATCACGCCGATGCAGATCGCTTCGAGGCGCTGGCGCGGTGCCAGCAGGACGATCAGTGGCCAGGCGATATAGAACTGCTCCTCGATGCTCAGGCTCCAGAAATGGCAGAGCAGCCAGGGCGTCCATTCATTCTGCGCCGCGTACCAGAAATTCGACAGATAGAGGGCATGCCAGGCCAGCGATCCTCTGGACTGCTCCAGGTCCACCAGCCAGACGAAACCCAGCACGGCGAAATAGGGCGGGAATATTCGCAGCGCCCGCCTGATATAGAAGGATTTCAGCGCCGGTCCGGTTTCGAATTCGGCGGCCGCTCTGGCTTCCAGCAGCAGTCGCGTGATCAGAAAGCCGCTCAGCACGAAGAACAGGCGCACGCCGATATGGCCCCAGAACGAGGACCCTCCGGCTGCGAAGAAATGGGAGTACAGCACCATCGTCACGGCGATGGCCCTCAGCGCGTCCAATTGGGTGTCGCGCGCATTTCCCATTAGCGGCATACGCCGGCGGGACGGCGAAACTGCCAATCGGTCAATATAGCGGCGTCGTTCACGGCGCATTCCAATCGGAAGCGCCCCCCTTGCGCAGAATAGGACCACCATTGTGCAACGCAACACAAAAAGTTGACACATTTGAAACAGGAACGTGAGGCGCGACTAATAAAAGCCAAAAAACAGCAGGAAACAGCCTGAATTGTCCATTCTTGACGATTTTTTCGCACTGCCTTGGCCCGCCGATATCGGCGAGAGGGTGCTGCGATGCAGCATGTTCGCCGCCATCACGGGCGCAAAATCTGGGTCTGGACACAGATGCCCCGCCACAGGACCGGCCGGCAACCGACGCCCGGCGACCTTTTTGCTGCGCTGGCGCGGCTGCTGTTAGCGCGACAACAGTGGGAGCAAGCGCAAGCTTCCCGCCTTCGAGTTACGCCTCCTTGCTGGCATTCGCGAGCGCCACTGCGCGACGCTCCGGGAGCCCCAATCCGACGAGCGCGCCGGCGAGCGAGAGCAGAGCGGAGACGTCGATTGCCGAGGTGAAGCCATCGCTGAACGCGTCGGTGGACGAGAAGCTTCCAGTGCCGGCGAACACCGCACCGGCGATCGCGATCCCGGATACGCCACCGAGGAAGCGGAATGTGTTGAACGTGCCGGCAGCCTTGCCGACCTCCGGCCGGGCGACCGCATTGAGAACCGCGTTCTGCGCGGCAGGCATGGCCATCGACACGCCGGCACCGGTAATGATCAGCGGGGCGACTAGCTGGATATAGGGCAGATCAGGTGCTGCGATCTGCGCCAGCCAGGCCATTCCAGCCGCTTGCAGGATCAATCCGGCCACGACAAGCCAGCGCTCGCCAACGCGGTTGATCAGGCTGCCGGCGATCGGTGCGACCACGAAAAGCGTGGCGGTCCAGGGCAGCAATCCCATGCCGGCGCCGAACGGCCCACGGCTCTGGGCAAACTGCAGAAACTGCGGCAACAGGAATACGAGGCCGTACATGGCGGCGCAAAGCAGGAAGTTCGCCCCTACGCCCGAGGAGAATGCGCGCGCCCGAAAGAACCGCAAAGGCAGCATGGGCTCACGGGTACGCAGCTGCCAAAGGACGAACGCGATGGCGAAAAGCAGCCCGGCCGTCAGCGCCGTCAGCACTTCAGAGCTGCTCCAGCCCACGATGTTGCCGCGCATGAGGCCCCAGACCACTCCGAACGCCGCCGCGGTTACCAGCACGACGCCGAGGACATCAATGACCGTGCCCGGCCCGTGACTCTCCGGAATCCGACGCATCACCAGCGGGATGAGAACGATGCCGACCGGGACATTGAGCCAGAAGATCCAGTGCCAGGAGAGGCCTTCGGAAATCGCACCGCCCGCCATCGGGCCGATGATCAGGGCCAGGCCGGTGATGCTGCTGAAGATACCCAGCGCCTTGCCTCGTTCCTCCGGAGGAAAAGCGACGCTCAGCAGCGCCATGGCCAGTGGCATGACCATTGCGGCACCTGCGCCCTGGACCGCACGGGCCGCAATCAGCAATCCGGCATTTCCAGCGAGCGCGCAGGCAACCGACGCTGCGACGAACAGCGCCAATCCGGCAACGAGCGTACGGCGGCGGCCGAACCTGTCACCGAGCGCAGCCCCGGTCATGAGCAGGACGGCAAAACTCAAATTATAGGCGTTCATCGTCCATTGCAGCGTCTCCAGCGAGGCGTCGAGCTCGACCCGCATCGTGCTCAATGCCGTCGCCACGACCATCGCATCGAGAACGACCATCAAGGAGCCTATCGACGTGAGGGCGAGAACCCAGACCTTCGTTGATCCCGCACTTTGCTTGCTCATGACTATGGCGCCTCCCGCTTGAACAAAGGGCCCGCCAGGTTACGGACCCGTGATCCAGAGACGCGTAGGAACCATCAAAGGATTCCAGCAAGAGAAAGTTTTTTCGACCGAATCCTTTTGCCATCGTCGAGCGTCTATAAGACGCTGCGCCTGATGACGGGCGCCTGCCTGGGAGATACGCATGAAATTGATCCTTGTGCGATGACCGGATCCGCAACCGGCACCCCAGAAGGACGGGAGCCATTTGACCGGCTGCTCGGCGAATTACGGCCGAAACTGCACCGTTATTGCGCCCGCATGACCGGTTCGGTGATCGATGCCGAGGATGTTGTCCAGGAAGCTACGGTCAAGGCGCTCGAGGCGTTCCCCGGGACCGGGCCGATTGCCAATGTCGAGGGCTGGCTGTTTCGCATCGCGCACAATGCCGCGCTCGACCACCTGCGCCGTCGTGCCAGGTTGGATGCCGCGCATGTCGTTGAGGATATCGATATGATCCCTGACCCCGGTATGTCGGCCGAGGGTCGACACACTGCAGCCGCAAGCCTGCAGACTTTCATGCGCCTGCCCGCGGCGCAGCGTAGCAGCGTCATCCTCATGGATGTGCTCGGCTATACGATCGAAGAGATCGGCAACATTATCGACAGCAGCGTTCCGGCGGTGAAAGCCGCACTGCATCGCGGCCGTTTGCGCTTGCGCGAAGTCTCCGGCGAGCCTGACGATCGGCCTGTGCCGGTGTTGGCCGAGCCCGAGCGGGCGCGTCTGGCAGCCTACGTGGAGCGGTTCAACGCCCGCGACTTCGATGCGATCCGCGACATGCTGGCCGAGGACGTCCGGCTTGACCTCGTCAACCGGCTCCGGGCGAGCGGCCGCACGAAAGTGGGCCGGTACTTCCATAATTACGCGGATATCCACGATTGGCGGCTGCTTCCAGGCTTGGTGGATCGGCGCCCGGCCATTCTGGTGATCGACCCGGATGACTCGGCCGGAGGGCCAAAATATTTCATCCTGCTGGAATGGGCCGGCGACAGACTGTCGAGAATTCGCGATTTCCGCTATGCGCGCTACACGCTTGATGGCGCCGAGGTGGTGCCTCTGCTTGCATAGCAATTCTGCTTGTATAGCAATTCGCGCTTCATAATGCCGAACACTGCCAGCTATTTTGGATCGCGGCCGCTTGCCATCCAAGCGGCCGCCCTTTTCCGCCGATCCTGCTTTAAGCCGGTTGCAACTCCCTGCGCGGCAGCGGCGGGAAGGCGATCGCAATCGCCATCGCGCCAAGCCCGACAAGAGCCGAGCCGATGAACAGCCAGGAATAGCTGGCATAGGCATCGAACACCATGCCGCCGGCGAGCGGGCCGAAAGCCATGCCGAGGCTGGACAGCATGGTTACTGCACCGAACACCGTGCCGAGGATGCGCTGGCCGAAATATTCGCGCGCCAGCACCGCATAGAGCGGCATGACGCCGCCATAGGTGGCGCCGAAGATGACGGCGAGCGTGTAGAATTGACCAAGCTCGCTGACCGCCAGATAGGCGGCGATAACCACGGCCTGTATGGCCAGCCCGGTGATCAGCACCGGCTTGACGCCCAGCCGATCGGCAAGCACGCCGTAAAGCAGCCGGCCACCCAGCCCTGCCAAGCCCTCGATGCTGTAGATGCTGACCGCCGCCATCGGCGCTATGCCGCACAGCATGGCATAGCTCACCATGTGGAAGATCGGCCCGGAATGCGCCGCGCAGCAGGCAAAGAAGGTCAGTCCCAACACGATGAATTGCGGCGAGCGCAGCGCCTGCGGAACCGTCATGCCGGCACCCTCGGCGGCAACGCTTGGGGCAGCGCCGTCGGCAGCGGGCTTGGGCGGCTGGCGCACCAGAAGCGCGGCCGGCAGTAGCAGCACCCACGCGGTTATGCCGATGTCGAACATTGCGGTGCGCCAGTCGTAGGCCGAAATCAGCCAGCGGGCGAAGGGCGAGATGGTCATTGGCGCCACGCCCATGCCGGCCGAGACCAGCGAGACGGCGAGGCTGCGGTTCGTGTCGAACCAGGCGGAGGTGAGCGCGATCATCGGCGCGAAGAAGGCGCTTGCCGCGAGGCCGACGAGCACGCCGTAGGCCAACTGGAAAACGAGCAGCGAACCGGTGCGGCTGGCCAGGACCAGCGCCAGGCCGAGCAGCACGGCGCCGGTCATGACGACGATGCGGGCGCCGAAGCGGTCGTAAATGGCGCCCCAGGCGAAGCCGCCGAGGCCCATTACAAGGAAGTTCAGCGTCATCGCACTCGATATGCCGGCGCGCGACCATTGTGTGTCGAGCGCCATCGGTTCGAGAAAGATCGCCAGCGAGAACATCGCCCCGAGGGCGACACAGGTCATCAGCGCGCCAGCCGCGACGATAACCCAACGATAGGGAAGGCTCATTTCACTTTTCTCCCATGCCGGAAGCGTTGATACGGCACGACCTTTTCGAGCTCCGCCGAGCCGCTTGCGTCCGAAGGACGTTGGACATGTCTTGAATCCGACAATCCGGTTGCATTTTTTATCCAGTCGACGCGATGGCGCCATTCCACGGCTTTCTGGATTGACCGCGCACCATTCGAAGCTAGATTTCCAACCGGCGATCAGGAGCTGTCAAGCATGGCAAATCAGGAACTTCATCGCGGCCGTCTCATCGACCACCTCCAGCTGGTGGTCAGGGATCTCAAGGCCAGCCGCCGTTTCTACGAGGCGGTTCTCAACGTGCTCGGCATACCGATCGGTGGCGCCGGCAATGATTATTTCTGGGCCGACGAGCTGTTCATCTCCAGCCCCGACAGCCCGGCGGCCCTGGGAAAGCTGACCGGCCGCCACCACCTGGCCTTCCAGGCAAATGACCGCGCCATGGTCGACGCATTCTACAGGGCCGGTCTCGACGGCGGCGGCACCGACAATGGCGCGCCCGGCGAACGATCCTACCATCCCGGCTATTACGCCGCCTTCCTGCTCGACCCCGACGGCAACAACATCGAGGCCGTCCACCACGGCGCGGCCAACCGCAGCGCCGATTCAGTGAAGATCACGTTCTAGCTTCGGGTAAGGGTGGTTCGCACCGGCCGGCACGGTTGGTCTCTGCCAAAAGCTGGGTGCTTGCGTCAGACCGCGTCTGCCCTATCGCGTCAGTGCCGCCATTTGGCCCACCAGGAAGTCGACGAACAGCCGCGCCCGGACCGGTAGCTGCCGCCCGTAGGCATGGACGATGTGCACCGGCATGGTCCGCATCGCCACCTCGGGCAGCATGCGGACCAGGCGGCCCGTGTCGAGATCGTCCTGCACCGCAAACTGCATGAGATGCGCGATGCCGGCACCGGCAAGTGCTGCATTGCGGATGGCGCCGCCGTCGTCGGTGTCTAACCGGCCATCCGGCACGATCATCGTACCGTCGGCAAACGTGACCGGATAAGGCCGGCCGGCCATCTGGTGGCGGACGAAATCATGATTCTGTAGGTCCTCGACCGATGCCGGGCGGCCGCGCCGCTCGACATAGGCCGGTGAGGCCACCAGCACGATCGGCAGATTGGCGATCTTGCGGGCAACCAGCCCCGTGTCCGACAGCGCCCCCATGCGCACGGCAACATCATAGCCTTCGCGGATCAGATCGGCGTGACGGTCGGTGACGCTGAGCTCGACCTTCACTTCGCCATGCTGCGCAAGGAACGCTTGCGCCCATGCCGCGATCAGGCCGCGACCGAGTTCGACCGGCGCTGTAACGCGCAGCAGGCCGCGCGCCGTATCGGCCATCTGGACGATGTCTTCGGCATCGTCCAGCGCCCTTAGCAGTGGCGCCACGCGCTCGTAATAGGCGAGGCCTTCGCTGGTCAGCCCGAGCCGGCGCGTCGAGCGCTGGATCAGCCTGACGCCGAGCCGGCGCTCGAGCCGCGCCACGCTTTTCGACACCGCCGACGGGCTGGAGCCGACCAGCCGGCTGGCGGCATGGAAAGAGCCGGCATCGACGGTTCGGACGAAGGCGACGAGACCGGCGGTCTTTTCGAGGATGGTGGTCATTCCGGAATTCCAGGAACGAAAGAACGGATTGTGGGCACCATAATACGCGTTTCGATCATGATTAAATACCGCTCATCGTCAACAAAGGAGAGATTTGATGAGCAAGCTGAACGGCAAGGTCGCCATCGTCACCGGCGCCTCCAAGGGTATCGGCGCCGCCATCGCCAAGAGTCTTGCCACGGCCGGCGCCGCAGTGGTCGTCAACTACGCCTCGTCACGGGAAGGCGCTGACCGCGTTGTCGCCGAGATCGAGGACCGTGGCGGCCGCGCCGTCGCCGTCCAGGGCGACGTGTCGCAAGCGGCTGATGTGCGCCGCCTGTTCGAGGCGGCGAAATTGGAGTTTGGCGGGCTCGACATACTGGTCAACAATGCCGGAGTCTTCGCATTCGAGCCGCTGGAAGCGGTGACCGAGGGCGAGTTTCACCGCGAGTTCGACACCAATGTGTTGGGCATCATTCTGACCACGCAAGCAGCAGTGAAGCATTTTGGCGCGGGCGGCGGCAGCATCATCAACATAAGCTCGGTCGCCAGCCGCAATCCGCAGCCGAACTCGCTCGTCTACGCCGCGACCAAAGGTGCGGTGGACACGATCACGCTGTCGATGTCGCGGGAGCTCGGCGCACGCAACATCCGCGTCAACGCCATCGCGCCCGGCGGCATCGATACCGAGGGCCTCGCGCGCATCGGCATCGTCGGCAGCGAATTCGAGAAGCAGATTGTAGCCAAGACGCCGCTCGGTCGCTTCGGCCTGCCCGACGATGTCGCCCGCGTCGCGGTGTTCCTCGCCTCCGACGAAGCGTCCTGGCTGACCGGCGAGCGCATCACCGCCTCCGGTGGCTGGCGATAGGCATGGAGGGCGCGAACCTGCCGGCTCGCTGACCGTGCTACCCGCGGCGCGACGCACTGCAATCGATGACGAGAGCGACCTAAGCCCTATGTAGCAGCGAGGGAGGAGCGCCGTGCGCCATCGATGACGGCGAGATGCCAGGGAGGTAACGAATGACGGGCGACGAAAAAGCAATCCGAAAGCTGGTCGAGACGTGGATGGATGCGAGCAAGCGTGGAGACATCGCGACCGTCCTCAGCTTGATGACGGACGACGCAATCTTCATGGTTCCCGGCCGGGAACCCTTCGACAAGGAGATCTTCGCGGCAGCCGCGCGGGAGACGGCCGGCGTTCATATCGACGGCACGAGCGATATCGTGGAACTACAGCTTCTCGGCAATTGGGCCTTCATCCGCAGCCGCATCAATATGACCGCGACCCCGCCGAATGGCGAGCCGGTCCATCGATCGGGATATGCGCTGACGCTCCTGCGCAAGGAGGCGGATGGTGAGTGGCGGCTCGCACGCGACGCAAACCTGCTGACCCAGCAAGGCTAGAGCCGGTCTCCGGCATCTCTGCACCTGGGCCAAGATGCGATGCAGGTCGCTCTGATTCCCTCCACCTGATCACACCGGCAAGAGGGCGTTCGGCTTGACATCGGCGATGGAGGCGAACGTGTGCGTTTCGCGCACGCCGGGCAGCGGCAGGATGACCCGCTGCAGGAAATCCTGGAACACCGCCATATCGGCGATCCGCGCCTTGACCAGATAATCGAAACCGCCAACCACCATATGGCACTCCAGAACCTCCGGAGCTTTCGCCACGGCTTCGGCGAAGCGGTCAAAGACATGAGGCGCCGTGTGGTCAAGCCGGACCTCGATGAACACCAGCGTTCCCCGGCCGACCTTGCGCGGATCGAGCATGGCCCTGACCGCGGTGATGAACCCGTCGCGGAACAGGCGCTTAACCCGCTGGCTGGTTCCGGTCGGCGACAACCCGACGCGCCCGGCAAGATCAAGCGTCGTCCGACGGCCGTCTTCCTGCAGCAACCGGAGCAGGCTGCGGTCTATCTGGTCGAGGTCGCTCATTTCACAATCCACGCTATCTAAGGGATTTGCGTGTTGATTTCACGCAGAGACGCCGAAATCAACGTATTTCATAACATAAAACCTCGCAATAGCCTGCGCTTCCCTCACCGCTGAAAGCAAACGTGGTGAGCCGATTTCGAACACAGGAGTGCAGGATGACCAAGGAAGCGTTCAGCCCAGCCGGCAAGAGTGCGGCAGAAATCAGCAAGGGAGCGACCGAGATCCTGGTGCTGAGCGAAACCGACGTGATGGAATGCATCGACCTCAGTCAGCTTCTCGATGTTCTGGAAGACGGCTTCAAGGCGCTGTCACAAGGCAAGGTCGTCAATCCACCCCGACCACAGCTCGACGTCCCCGGGGCCGGCTACAGCCTCGCCATGCCGGCCTGGATGGAGGGCATGAACCTGACCGTCAAGATCGTCAACGTCTTCGAAGGCAACCTGGCCAAGAACCTGCCCAGCCACCTCGCCACCATCACCCTGTTTGATCCGCTGTCCGGCCTGCCGGTGTGTATCATGGACGGCACCTTCATAACCGCGGTGCGGACCTCCGGCTCCGCCGTGCTGTCGGTGCGCACGCTTGCCCGCAGGGACGCCAGGATAGCGACCGTGGTCGGCGCCGGCGTGCAGGCCAACCAGCACCTGCATCTGTTGCCCTTGGTGCGCGACTTTGCCGAAATCCGTGTCGCTTCGAAGAGCTTCGACGATGCGGCAGCGCTAGCCCGGCTGCATCCGTCGGTGGTGGCGGTCGCCGATCTCGAGACGGCAGTGCGCAGTTCCGACGTGGTGTGCCTGGCGACCCACTCCTACCAGCCGGTGATCGACGCAGGCTGGGTCCAGCCGGGCACGCATGTCTCCTCGGTCGGGGTGGCGCCGCCCGGCGGTGAAATGCCGATCGCGCTCATCGGCAGATCCAGTCTTTTTGTCGAAACCAAGGATGCATTCAAACCGACCCCGGTCGGATCTTGCGAGCTTGCCGGCTTCGACCCGGATTTCGGCACCGAGCTTGGCGCCATGCTGCTCGACCGCGCGCCGGGCCGCGTTTCGGATCAACAGATCACCACCTACAAGGCGATGGGCATTGCGATGGAAGACATGGTCGCTGCCGACCTCGTCTATCGTTGCGCCCGGCGTCTGCGCAAGGGAAAGCTCATCGTGCTGTAGGCGCGCGCCGCACGCCAGGCGGGATCGACGGTGCTGAAAATGGCGCTTTCGCGCAAGCGGCCGGGCTAAAGGCCGGCCCCTCAGGCCGGCTCGCGCTTCAGCGCCTGCGCCATGCAGTGAATGCCGCCGCCGGTCTTCGAGATCTCGCTCATGTCGATGGCCGCCACCTCGAAGCCGCGCGCCTTGAGCTGGCCGATCAGCGTCTGGCTCGAGGTCGGGGCGATTACCCTGTCCTTGCCCAGCGACATGAAGTTGCAGCCGAGCGCCATAGTATCCTGGAACGGCACGTCGATGATCTCGTGGCCCTTGCCCTTCAGCCAGTCGACGATGCCGGGCTCTGTACAGGCAAGGCAGACGGCGGTCAGCTTTTCGGCGATCGGCACCACCATCAGGTCGATATGGACGTAATACTCGTCGATGAAGGCGATGCGGGTCTCCCAGCCCTCCTTGTCGAACCAGGCCTGGACCTGGCGCGCGCCCTCCTCCTGCGTGCGGGCGCCACCGCAGCCGATCAGCACGACGCCGTCCTCGATGACGTTGAAGTCGCCGCCCTCGAACGTGCCCGCGGTGACCATGTCGTAGATCGGGATGCCGAGCTTCTCATAGGTGCGGATCGCCGCGTAGTTCTCGCCGCGCCGCCACCATTGCGACATGGCGGTGATGATGGCGCCGTACGGCGTCATGACGCTGGAATCGCGCGAGTAGACCTGCATCGGCAACTCCGGCGTCGGCTCGTGCCAGTGGATGTTGACACCGAAATGCTCATAGGCGGCGACCAAGTCCTTGTGCTGCGCCTGCGCGATCTGGACGTTGCATGGCGCTTCGCGCAGATGCTTGCGCGACAGCGAGCTGGTCGAGAGATGGCGCAGGAAATTCGGCGAGCCGAGCAGCACGTCGGTCAGCACGTCGGTCTCGTTGGCGAAGCCCCAGGCGGTCAGCGGCTTGGTTCCGCCGGCCGGGTTGCGGTGCTGCAGCGAAAACGCCTCGGCGACGATGCGGTCATGGACGGTCATGGGGTTTCTCCTCGTGAAGGGCGGCTTGGTTGATCATGCGGCTTGGTTGCCTGGTATCCACCAATCCCGTCCGCGCGGGGTGGTGATGTATTCCGGCCAGCGAAATCCGATGGGCGGATCGTAGTCGCAGAGCGGCGCGATCCAGTTCGAGCCGCCGATGCCGCCGCCGGTGCGGGCGACGAATTCATCCATCGCCGCGTTGCGCGCGGCATCGTCTTCCAACAGGCGAAGTGCTGCCAGCGCGACCGTCTTTGCGGCGCAGATGACCATTGGGTCGATGGTGGCAGAAATGCCGCCCAGCGCATTCATCGCCCAGGACGGAAACGCGTGGCCGTTCTCGGATCGCAGCGCCGGCCGGGCGACGTAGAACCGCGCCGTCGGCGTCTGCCACGACATGTCGGTGTAATCGTCGGAGGTCGAATTCAGCTGCGATGGCGGCAAGTCACGGCGCAGGATCGCCTCGGCATCCTGTGGTGCAATCAGCCGCTCCAGTTCGTCGATGAATGGTTCCTCGGTCGCTTCGCCGCCGGCATTGACCTGGATTTCGCGGGCGATCGCCTTGGCCGTCTTGTCCCAGCACGGCGGCCCGACCGCCGCCAGCGCGTCGAAGGCAATGCCGGCCATTGCGTGGTTGGCAAGCCCCGGCCGCGACTTCGACACCCAGTGCCGCTCATGGCGGCAGCCGCTCATCCTGGCTGCGGCTTCCGCATTGCGGTCGAGCACGGCGGTGACCTGCTCGGCCATCGCAAGCGTCGGCACGCGGATCATGTACTGGATCTCGGCCAGCCCGGCCGGCAGATTGTCGGCGGTCGCCTGGCCCGCCGTCAGGATCGCCTCGCTGATCGACCAGCCACCCTGGTGCGGCAGCATGGAATCGCGCAGCGCCTTGGACGCCATGTACATCATCATGAGCGCGTCGTTGGCGCCGGGCGCCCTGACTGCCGAATGCGCCTGCGGGATGGGTGCTGCGCCGCCTGCCGCCCTCGCCCAATGTTCCGGCTCGTCGCACACAAAGCGGTAGATCATCGCATAGGCCGCACCGCAATGCGTATCCCAGCGCGCGGTATTGCAGAGCGGCAGCACATAAAAAGGATGGAAGGAGACCATGCCCGCCAGCCCATCGTAATAGCCCTTCGCGGCATGGATCGGCTTCGACCCGCGCACCTTCTCCGCCGGCTCGCCGGTGAAGCGCAGCGTGCCTGATATGCCGTGGCGCTGCATCGCCGCCTTGGTCGCCAGCAGCCCGCCGAGGCTGGCAATGCCGAGGCCGGAATGCGGATCGGTGTGGCCGCCAGCCTGTTCGCCGAGGCCCGGGCGCGGTCGCTTCACCGTCGCCGCATCCTGGCAATTGCCGGGCACTGCATCATACTCGGCATACAGGCCGATGGTCGGCCCCGTGCCATTGGTCCAGTGGGCGCAGAAGGCGGTCGGCATGCCGCCAGAACCTTCCTCGACGGAAAAGCCTTCGTGCTTCAGATGCTCGACATACCAGGCGGCCGACTGGTATTCGCGCCAGGCGGTCTCGCCGAAATCGAAGATCGCCCGCGTCCACGCCGATAGCGACGGCTGGATGTCGTCCAGAAAGGCAAGTGCGGTCGCTTGCGCGGAGGTCACCGGTTTCTCCATGGCGGAAAGAAAGCAGTGAAGCGCCCCGCCAAAAAGTGATATGTTTTCCCGACTCATGCAAATTCGGTTCACCTCTTGAGAATTCCCTCGACGCAGGCGCTGCGCGCCCTCGACAGTTTTGCCCGCCACGGCAGCGTCTGGCGCGCCGCCGACGAACTGCATCTGACCCGCAGCGCAGTCAGCCATCAGCTTCGCCTGCTCGAACGCGATCTCGGCTTCGACCTGCTCGAGCGCATTGGCAAGGGCGTGGCGCTGACGCCGCGCGGCCAGCGCTATGCCAGCGACGTGCGCAAGGCGCTGACGGTGCTGGGCGACGCGGTGACACGCCATGCCGGCACCGGCATCGGCGGCTCGTTCAGCGTCAGTTGTACGCCGGGTTTCGCCTCGCTGTTCCTGTGCACCCATATCGGCGAGTTCCGGCAGATGTACCCCGATGTCGCGCTGCGCATCCTGACGCCGCGCCGTCTCGACGACGTGAGCAATGCCGAGGCCGATGCCTTCATCGCCTTCGGCGTCGGCAATTGGCCGAACCGCGCGGTCGAGCTGTTGTGCGGGATCTCCTTTACGCCGCTGTGCAGCCCGACGCTGCTCAACAAGATCGGCGGCTTCTCCAAGCCGGCCGACGTGCTGCGCGCCAATCTCCTGCATCTCGGCGATACCGAGGACTGGGCGCGCTGGCTGGCGCTGTCCAAGGTCGAGAACCCCGACCCGGAAGGCGGCATCTTCTTTTCCGACATGAACCTGGTCTTTTCGGCGGCGATCGCCGGCCAGGGCATCGCCATGGGCGACGAGCTGACCAGCGGCCGGGCACTGAGCGAAGGCCGGCTGGTCCGCCCCTTCGACATAGCGATCAATTCACCGCGCTCGTATTTTCTGGTTTCCGAGCACGCCAAGGCGGCGCATCCGGTGCTGGAGGCGTTTGGGCGGTGGCTGCGGTCGAAGCTGTCGGAGAACCAGCGTTAATCTCCCCCCTCGAGGGGGAGATTGGCGCATAGATGAATCAAATTTGCCGATCAGGCGAAAACTATTCGGTTGCGGTGAGCCGCCGCCCTGCCTACGATTTCGGCTACGCTAAGGAAAGGGCAGGATGCAGCAACCCGGCCGGGCCGCAGAGATCAAGGCAATCGGGATCGGCAAGAGCTTCGGCTCGTTCCGTGCGCTGGACGATCTGACGCTCGATATCGGCCGTGGCGAGTTCCTCACCCTGCTCGGCCCCTCCGGTTCCGGCAAGACCACCTTCCTGATGATCCTTGCCGGCTTCATTCAGCCGACCGACGGTCGCCTTTACAGCGACGGCGTCGACATCACCGAGCGGCCGGCCGAGCAGCGTGCCGCCGGCATGGTGTTCCAGGGCTATGCGCTGTTCCCGCATATGAGCGTCGAGGCCAACATCGCCTTTCCGCTCAAGGTGCGAAAGAAACCGGCGGCCGAGATCAAACGCCGCGTCGGCGAAATGATCGAGCGCGTCGGGCTCAAGGGCCACGAAAAGAAACTGCCGTCGCAATTGTCCGGTGGCCAGCAGCAGCGGGTCGCACTGGCGCGGGCGCTGGTGTTCGAGCCGGGCGTACTTTTGCTCGATGAGCCGTTTTCAGCACTCGACAAGGGCCTGCGCGGCCAGATGCAGGCCGAGATGAAGCGGTTGCACCAGGAGACCGGCACCACCTTCGTCTTCGTCACCCATGACCAGAGCGAGGCGCTGGCGTTGTCATCTCGCGTCGCCATCTTCAACCACGGCAAATTGCTGCAGGTCGGCGCGCCGGACGAGGTCTACGACCGGCCGGACAACCGCTTCGTCGCCGAGTTCCTGGGCGAGATCAACATGCTGCCGCTGAAGGGCGTACGCCCGGCCAACAATGGCTCGACGGGCCTCTGCGAAGACCGCGCGATCAGCATGCGCTGCAAGGCCGAGAAGGTCCGGGGCGACGCCATCCTGGCGATCCGGCCCGAATACATGTCGATCGCCCGCGAAGCCGCGACAGGCAAGAACGGCATTGCCGCGACTGCCGTCGCCTCGACCTATCTCGGCGCTGCGACGCGGCTCGATCTGACGACGCGGCAAGGCGCCAAGGTGACGATCTCTGTGCCGAACGAGGTCGCCGCTTCCGCGCTCAGCAAGGGCAATTCCGTCTGGCTGACCTGGCCGGCGGAGAAAGGCTTCCTCCTTCCGAACGGAGGACAATGACGATCGGCGCGGCGAATTCGCCAAGCTGACTTTCAGGAAATATCAACGACAAAAAAGGGGAACTGACATGACAAACCAAACCAAGAAAAATTCCATCGAGGCGCTATCCGCCAGGGCAGTGCGCGGCGAGATCTCGCGCCGGCAGTTTACGCAGCTGGCCGCACTGGTGCTGGCCGGCACGCCGATGCTGCTGCGCTCGACCGGCGCCTTTGCCGCGGCTAAGGAACTGGTGCTCGTCAACTGGGGCGGCGACGCCATTACCGCCTATGACGCGGCTTACGGCCAGGCCTTCACCAAGGAAACCGGCATTGTCGTTAAAATGGACGGCTCCGGCCCGACCGAAGGCGCGATCGCGGCGCAGTTCAAGAGCGGCGCCCCGACCTGGGACCTGGTCGACGTCGATCCGTTCTCGGCCATCACGCTCGGCGCCCAAGGCATGCTCGAGCCGATCGATTATGCGGTCGTCGACAAGAAGAAGATGCGGCCGGGCTTCGGCTGGGAATACGCCGCCTCGACCTATTTCTTCTCCTATGTCATCGCCTATGATGCCGAGAAATACGGCAGCCAGGCACCAACCGGCATGGCCGACTTCTTCGACGTGGCAAAATTCCCCGGCAAGCGCTCGCTCTACAAATGGGGCGTGTCGAGCTGGGAAGCGGCACTGCTCGCCGACGGCATCGCACCGGCATCGCTCTACCCGCTCGACCTCAAGCGCGCGCATGACAAGATCGCCGCCTTCAAGGAAAACGTCGTCGCCTATTGGGGTGGCGGCGCCGAAAGCCAGAGCGTGCTGCTCAATGGCGAGGCCTCGATGGCGATCGTCTGGTCGACCCGGGCTTCGCTCATCGAGCAGGATTCCGGCGGCAAGATCAAGTTCATCTGGGACCAGGGCCTGATCTCGCCCGGCGCGCTCGCCGTGCTCAAGGGCAATCCTGGCGGCAAGGACGCGGCGATGAAGTTCATCGCCAGCACCCAGGACCCGGAGAAGGAACTCATCATGTTCGAAAAGCTCGGTCAGGGTCCGGCCAACCCGGCCACCGATGCGCTGATACCCGCCGACAAGAGGCGCATCAATCCGGTCGATCCCGAGAACATGAAGAAGCAGATCCCGCTCGACATGGATTGGT
This sequence comes from Mesorhizobium sp. M1273, assembly GCF_040318195.1. NCBI lineage: Bacteria > Pseudomonadati > Pseudomonadota > Alphaproteobacteria > Hyphomicrobiales > Phyllobacteriaceae > Mesorhizobium > Mesorhizobium sp. M1273. The sequence continues at coordinate 57,120 of NZ_JAMYLV010000026.1, forward strand.
ACGCCAAGAACTACGGGGCGGCACTCGACGAATACACGAAGATCATCTCCGCCTGACAAGCCGGGATAACCGGATGAGAGCATACCTCTCCGACAGGATGGGCGCGGCGCTGTTGATGGCGCCGCTGCTCCTCTTTCTTGTGCTGGCCTATGCCTGGCCATTCCTTGGCGTGGTTAAATGGAGCTTCACCCTGCCCACGCCGGGGCTGGGGCAGTACAATGCGCTGCTCACGGATCAGTTGGTGCAGTCGGTCTTCATCCGCACGCTGCGTATCGCCGCGATCGTGACGATCGTTTCGGTTGTCGCCGCCTACGCCATCACCGTTGTCTGGGTACGCGGCACGCCGGTGCAGCGCGTCGTGGCCGAGTTCTGCATCCTGGTGCCGTTCTGGATCTCGGTGCTGACGCGCGCCTTCGGCTGGGTGGCGCTTTTGTCCAATCGCGGCCTGATCAACACCTGGCTGCAGGCGGTCGGCTTCATCTCAGAGCCGCTGGCGCTGGTGCGCAACGAGTTCGGCGTTATCGTCGGCATGACGCATTTCCTCATTCCCTTCGCCGTGTTTCCGCTGGCCTCATCGATGCGCAGCCTCGACGACCGTGTGCTGCTGGCGGCGCGCGGCCTCGGCTCCAGCCGTATGCGCACCTTTTGGTCGGTATTCGTGCCGATGACCAGCTCCGGCATCATCGGCTCGGCGCTGATCGTCTTCGTCTTTTCGCTCGGCTTCTTCGTCACGCCGGCGATCCTCGGCGGCGGCCGCAGCGTGATGATCGCCGAGCTGATCTACCTTCGCATCTTCCAGAGCCCGGACTGGGGCCTGGGCGCCGCAATCAGTGTCGTGCTGGTGCTGTTTGTCGGCGCGCTGATGGCGCTGCTGTTCCGCTATATCAGACCCAAGCAACTGGTGTAGCGCGATGCCGACCTACCGCCCCGGTCCCGTCTCGCTGGTCCTCGCCGCCCTCGTCGCGCTGTTCCTGCTGCTGCCGCTGCTCGCCGTCATCCCGGTATCGCTGACGCCGAGCCGCATGCTGGCGATGCCGTCGGGCGAATTGTCGCTGCGCCATTACCGGGCGCTGATCGAGGATCCGCGCTGGATCAGTTCGATCCTGCTCTCGATCAGGATCGGCATCGTCAGCAGCGCCTTTTCCACCGTGCTGGCGCTCTGCTTCAGCCTCGGCATCTGGATGTTCCAGCCGCGCTTCACGGCAGCATTGGTCGGTTTCGTGCTGCTGCCGATGGTGGTGCCGCCGGTGGTCTCGGCAATCACGCTCTACTTCCTGCTGACCTCGATCTCCGGGTTCTCGTCGTTCTTCGGCTATGACACCTGGCTGGGTGTCGTCATGGCGCATGCGGTGATGACGGTGCCCTTCGCCACGGTGCTGATCCTGGTGTCGCTCAGCCAGCTCGACCGCCGCATCGACCTCGCCGCCCGCGGTCTCGGCGCCACCGTGTGGGAGCGCGCCACCCGCATCATCATGCCCAACATCAAGTTCGGCATCGTCACCGCGGCGTTGTTGTCTTTCGTGCTGTCCTGGGAGGAGATCGGCGTCACCCTGTTTATCACCTCGGTCAACGCCATCACGCTGCCGCGCTTGATGTGGATGGGCCTGCGCGACAACATCGACCCGGCGATCGCCGCACTCTCGGTGATCCTGATCGTCATCACCGTGCTGGTGCTTGTGGCGCGCAGCGTCGTGGTCAGGCTGCGCGCGGCGCAGTGAGGGCCGCCTCACGCCGTGGTGACTGGCGCAAATGAAACCTTGCGCTACGATTTTCGTTATAGATGGTTCAACACGTCGAAGGCTCCGCCATGACCCAAGGATGGTTTTCCAAGCCGGTTGCGGTTGCGGTCGGCATCGTCGGAGATATCCGCAACATTTCCAACGCACGTCAGGCTGTCGAGTTGCTGGAAGCCCACTGGCGTGACGCCGGCAGCGCCAAACACGGCTTGGCACTGCGCACATGCCGCCGCGCCATGAGCGACGATCGCTGGACCGAAGCCGCCAGGGACGCGTTCGTCGAGGCCGCGCGGGCGGCGCATGTCCTGGTCGAGCGCGCCGTCGAACCGGAGAACCGGTCCAGGCAGGCAGGACCGTGATCGATTTGTGAGAGCCTCGGTGGTTCGGCCGATCTATTGCATCTCAGGCAGCATGCAGCCTTGGAATGGCGCTGACGTCAACCTCGCGTTCCGCGTGCCACGCATCATAGGCGGCCTGCATCCTGAGCCAGATCGCGGCGCCGTCGCCGAACATCTTTCCAAGACGGGCAGCGACAGCCGGCGACACCGGCCTCTTTTCGCGGATGATGTCATAAAGCTGCTGGCGCGAGATTCCGAGCAGATTGGCGATCTCCACCTTGGTCTTTCCGGTTGCCGGGATAATGTCGTCAAGCAGCGCTCCAGGGTGGGATGGGCAGCGCTCCATCGGACGCATCGGCTCATAAGAGGTCATGGGCTGGTTGTCCTTTCGCTTGGGGCGCCACGTACCCATAATGATATTGTTCGAAATCTACCCGGGTTGCCAGACCTCCCGAAAACCTGGCGGAGTTGTGGCACAGCGCCACCCACTATCCCATGGCGTGGCGGATGGTCTTGGACAGGCGGCTCAAAAATGCCGGCCTCGACGACGCATCAAGCTTCCACGACAGCACCGCGGTCGCCATTTTCCGCGGCAACACCCCGACCGACAGGAACCAGGCGGCAAGGATTGCACGCCGCCGCAGGGATGCGGTCATTTCGAGGCTGGCGACGGCGCCGGCCGCCCCGAGCGCCAGCCGGGAATCGTCGGCCACGGGATGTCGGCCGCTGTCCGCGCAAAGCGACGCCAGCCGCTCTTCCAGGTGGACCGGATCGTGGCGGACAGCATCCGACGGCACGATGGTCAGGCCGATCCCGGAGGCCTGGTCAGACAGCGCCTGCATGCGGCGGAAATCGTGAGTTACCCGCCAGCGTGCCCGCTCGGCGAGCTTTTCACCGAAGACTGAATGGTTGGCGCCATGGATCCGGTAGGCGCCGAGGCATTCGTCGATCGATTGGACATGCCCGTACATCGGCGCCAGCGTTGCCAGATAGCCGTCGGCGCCCTGGCGGAACTCCGGCTCCGGTATCGGCATGATCGATTCGAGCGTTGCGCGGTCAAAGGCCAGCCCGCTGGTCACGGTCGTCTGATAGCGGCCCTTGTGCAGGAGTTTCGGCATGACGTCGCCGCTGTCGAAAGCCAGTTCGGGCGGCGGAAAGACATCCTTGATGCGTTGCCCTTCGTCGACGATATGCAGTCTGGACTGGACCTGGGCGGTTGCATCGTCCCAGGTTTCGACAATGGTGGAGACGGCGGTTGGATAGAGATAATCGTCGGCGTCGAGGAACAGGACGATCTTGCCCGAGCTCGCAGCGAAGCCGGTGTTGAATGCCGCCGCGTGTCCGCCATTTTGCGCTCGCGGGCATGCGAGGATCTCGTCGCGATAAGATTCCATGATTGTCGTGGAATTGTCCTGCGATGCATCGTCGACGACGATGACCTCGACATCCGCGTAGTCCTGCTCGAGAGCGCTGTCGATGCTGCGTTTGAGGAACCGCGCGTAGTTGTAATTCGGGATGATGATGGATACCGGAATCCTGTTTTGGACAGACTGCATCGCGTTTGACCTCGCATCTTGCTTTGGTTCGGCAAAGGCCCGCTCATGGGCCCGCCCCCCTCTTCAAGCGCCCCTCTTGGCGCGCAACGAGTTCCCTGGGAGAAAGCCCGCGCTTCCCACGAGGAGACGGGTCACGTTTCGCTTTGCGACTTCGTACTGAGGCCGCCATTGCCTTCGAGGCTGCTGCCATGGTCAGGGTCGGCGGCAGCAAAAGCTCCGACGGTTCGGCAAGGATGATGTTGCAAACCGAGCCCGACGGAAATGTCTCGCCTCGCGATCAGGTCGGGAGCGAAGCGGACGGTGCCATGAAGGCACGGCGGATACTGGCCTGCAAATGCGGCTGGAACAAGCCCCGCGTCGAAAATAGCGCCACTTCAGGTTGCGTTTCAGGCGGCATGCCGCGACCGCCGCCGCTGTTGCCCCGAAGCCGGCGAACCGCCTCCGGGGCCTTGTGGTCATGTGGCCTGGACGGTCAGGCGGCCTGCAAACCCGGCAGCGACAGGTCGACTTCCTCCGGCAAGTCGCCGGCCATGGCGGCGGCAAACTTCGTCTGGTCGAGTTCTCCCTCCCAGCGTGCCACCACCACTGTCGCCACCGCATTGCCGATGAAATTGGTCAGCGCCCGGCATTCCGACATGAAGCGGTCGACACCGAGGATCAGCGCCATGCCGGCGACCGGCACGGTGGGGACGACTGAAAGCGTTGCCGCCAGCGTGATGAAGCCGGCGCCGGTGATGCCGGCGGCACCCTTGGAGCTCAGCATGGCGACAGCGAGCAGCAGGATCTGGTCGCCGTAGGTGAGTGGCGTGTCGGTCGCCTGCGCGATGAACAGCGCTGCCAGCGTCATGTAGATGTTGGTGCCGTCGAGGTTGAAGGAATAGCCGGTCGGGATGACCAGACCGACCACCGAGCGGTTGCAGCCGGCGCGCTCCATCTTGGCCATGAGGCCCGGCAATGCCGCTTCCGAGGACGAGGTGCCGAGCACCAGCAGCAGCTCTTCCTTGATGTAGCGGATCAGCGCCAGGATCGAGAAGCCGTTGTAGCGGGCAACCGCGCCGAGCACCACCAGCACGAACAGCAGCGCGGTCAGGTAGAACGTGCCGATCAGCATGGCGAGGTTGGCGATCGAGCCGATGCCGTATTTGCCGATGGTGAAGGCCATGGCGCCAAACGCGCCGATCGGCGCGGCCTTCATCAGGATGGCGACGAGGCGGAAGATCGGCGTGGTCAGCGCCTGCAGGAAATCGACGACCGGACGGCCGCGATCGCCGACCAGCGCCAGGGCGACACCGAACAGCACCGAGAAGAACAGCACCTGCAGGATGTCGCCCTGCGCGAAGGCGCCGGTGATGGTGTCGGGGATGATGTTCATCAGGAAGCCGACGATGGTAGTGTCGTGCGCCTTCTCGGCATAGGCCGCCACCTTGGCGGTATCGAGCGTCGCTGGATTGATGTGCATGCCGGCGCCGGGCTGGACGACATTGGAGACGACCAGGCCGACGACCAGCGCCAGCGTCGAGAACACCAGGAAATAGATCATCGCCTTGCCGGCGACGCGGCCGACCTTCTGCAGGTCGGAAACGCCGGCGATACCGGTCGCCACGGTCAGGAAGATCACCGGCGCGATCACCATCTTCACCAGCTTGATGAAGGCGTCGCCGAACGGCTTCATCGCCTCGCCGGTTTCGGGATAGAAATGGCCGAGCAGCACGCCGGCGGCGATCGCCGCCAGCACCTGCACATAAAGATGCCGGTATAAGGGAAGTTTGCCGCGCGGCTCGGCGGCAGCGATTGCTGTCTGCATGACGTCCTCCATGGCGCCCCGATCGAAAGCTCGACTCCCCGGGGCAGTTGTTTTGAGACCAGCAGCCTCGCGACTGCTGAATTCGTGTTTGCAACAGTCGTGCCAGATACGCAGAAGAGTGCTTCAGCATTGATTTTATTGAGCATTCGCAAACGTCCGCACTGCCGGACGCATGGTCAAGTGCGACTCTCCGCATAGGTCGAATTGTGTTTTGTGCGAGTTCATGCACAAATGGGCGATGCTGCAACGCCCCGCCGGTGCCTTGTCTTCGACGCCCGAGCAACTCGCCAGGCGGGCGCGCCGAGCCTGGCTGCTGTTTGCGGCCGTCGCCCTGCTGATCGTCACGGCAGCGCTCTACGGCGCCGGCCTTTACGGCCGCACCGCCGAGGTCGGGACCCTGGCGGCGCAGGGGCATACCGACGCCAACCTGAAGGTCGCGCTGCTGCGCGCCGTGCTCGAAAGTCCGCGCGCCCTGCCGCTGCTTTTGTCCGCAGACCAGCAAGTGCGTGACGCGCTGTCGCAGAAAAATGCCGCGGCAATCGATGTGCTGAACCGCAAGCTCGAGGGGCTGGTCTCGGGCACCAAGGCGTCGGTGCTCTATGTCGTCGGCACCGATGGACTGGCGATCGCCTCCAGCAACTGGCGCGAGCCGATCAGCTTCGTCGGCAACGACTACCGTTTCCGCGATTATTTCTCCGGCGCGATGCAGGCCGGAACCGCCGAGTATTTTGCGCTCGGCAATGTCAGCAAGCGTCCCGGCCTCTACATTTCGCGCCGCGTCGGCGATGCAGCCGCACCGCTCGGCGTCGTCGTCGTCAAGATGGAGTTCGACCAGCTCGAAGCCGACTGGCGCGAGGCGAATCGCCCGGCTTATGTCAGCGACGAGAATGGCGTCGTGCTGATCACCAGCGTGCCGTCCTGGCGTTTCATGACAACCGCACCGCTGGCCGCACCTAAGCAAGCCGCGATCCGCGACAGCCAACAGTTCGGCGACGCGCCGCTTGTGCCGTTGCCGATCATGCACGCGCAGGCGCTCAGCCCGGATGTGTCGATCGTCCACGCGATGACGCCCGGCGCCAGCGACACGGAGTATCTCAGCCTTTCAACACCGATCCCTTCGACCCCCTGGCGGCTCGACTATCTGATCCCAGTCGAAGCGCCGATCGCCGCCGCGGTCCGCGAAATGCGGCTTCTTGCGCTCGGCGTCGTCGTCCCGCTGCTCGGCCTTGCCGCGTATCTGTTGTGGCGCCGGCAGTCGGCGCAGATGCGGATTGCCGCCGAACAGGCGGCCCGCACCGAACTCGAACGCCGCGTCGTCGAACGGACCGAGGATTTGAGCCGCGCCCGAGACCGGTTGCAGGCCGAGATAACAGGCCACCGCAGCACGGAAGCCAAGCTCCAAATCGTGCAGCAGGATCTGGTCCAGGCCAACCGCCTCGCCATCCTCGGCCAGGTCGCGGCCGGTGTCGCCCATGAAATCAACCAGCCGGTCGCCACCATACGCGCCTATGCCGACAATGCCCGCACCTTCCTCGACCGCAAGCAGACCGGGCCGGCCGAGGAAAACCTCGGCGCTATCGCAGCCCTTACCGAACGCATCGGCTCAATCACCGAGGAGTTGAAGGCATTTGCCCGCAAGGGCCGCACCGCCGCCGAGCCTGTCGAATTACGTGGTGTCATCGAAGGCGCCGTCATGCTGTTGAGAAGCCGCTTTGCCGGCCGGCTCGACGCATTGGCCATCGACCTGCCGCCGCCGAGCCTCAAGGTCATGGGCAATCGGGTGCGGCTCGAACAGGTGCTGATCAACCTCTTCCAGAACGCGCTCGAAGCACTCGACGGCCGCGACGACGCTCATGTGCAGGTGTCGGTCGACGAGACCGCGGACGGCGTGACGGTCGGCGTGTCCGATAACGGACCCGGCATTCCACCCGCGATCCTCAAATCGCTGTTCACGCCGTTCAACACCTCCAAGGAAAAAGGCCTTGGCCTTGGCCTCGTCATCTCGAAGGACATCGTCGCCGATTATGGCGGCCGCATCGAAGTTTCGAGCGACGACAGCGGCACCCGCTTCACCATTCATCTCCAGACAGCAGCGTAAGCCATCATGACGAACGACAATGCCGCGCCGGTGATCCTGATCGACGACGACCGCGATCTCCTCAAGGCCACCGTGCAGACGCTGGAGCTTGCCGGCTTCTCGGTCTCGGCCTTTGCGGTGGCGGCCGAGGCGCTGGCCGGGCTCGACGCCGGTTTTACCGGCGTCGTGGTGTCGGATATCCGCATGCCTCAGATCGACGGCTTGCAGCTTTTCAACCGCATCCTGCGGCTGGATACCGACATTCCCGTCATCCTCGTCACCGGACATGGCGACATCGCCATGGCCGTCAAGGCGATCAAGGACGGCGCCTACGACTTCATCACCAAGCCTTTCGCCGCCGACCGGCTGGTACAGAGCGTGCGCCGCGCAGCGGAAAAGCGCCGCCTGGTGATGGAGAACCGGGCCTTGCGCGAGGGGGCCGGAGAGGCGCAGGACGGCCTGCCGCTGATCGGCCAGACGCCGGCGATGGACAGGCTGCGCCGCACACTACGCCAGATCGCCGACACCGACGTCGATGTGCTGGTGACCGGCGAGACCGGCTCCGGCAAGGAGGTGGTGGCAAGCCTTCTGCATCGCTGGAGCCGCCGCGCCAAGGGCAATTTCGTCGCGCTGAATTGCGGCACGCTGCCGGAGACCGTCATCGAAAGCGAATTGTTCGGCCATGAGGCCGGCGCCTTCACCGGCGCTCAGAAGAAACGGATCGGCCGCATCGAGCACGCCAGCGGCGGCACGCTGTTCCTCGACGAGATCGAAAGCATGCCGGTCTCGACACAGGTGCAGATGCTGCGCGTGCTGGAAATGCGCGAGGTCACCCCGCTCGGCACCAACGAGGTGCGGCCGGTGGATCTGCGCGTCGTCGCCGCCGCCAAGGTCGATCTCGGTGATCCGCGCCAGCGCGGCGCTTTCCGCGAGGATCTCTATTATCGGCTCAACGTGGTGACGATCTCGATCCCGCCGCTGCGCGAACGCCGCGACGATGTCGCCCTGCTGTTCTTCTATTTCGCCGAGCGCGCCGCCGCCCGTTTCCACCGCCAGGTGCCGGCAGTGCCGGCTTCGGTGCATCGCCATCTGAGCGACCATGGCTGGCCGGGCAATGTGCGCGAACTGGCGCATTTCGCCGAGCGGTTCGTGCTTGGGTTGGAGGAAGGCGCCGAAGCACAACCCCCTGCCCCGACCCAATCGAACACCGCCATGAAGCTGCCGGAGCGGCTGGAGCGCTACGAGGCCGACATCATCCGCGAGACGCTTGGCCGCAACGAGGGCGACGTCAGGCGCACGATCGAGGCGCTGGGGATTCCGCGCAAGACTTTCTACGACAAGCTCCAGCGCCACGGCATCGTGCGCAGCGATTTTTCGAGGTAATCGTCGCCAGGGCTTGACCGGGCGGCCCGGTTACTTGGCGTCGTGGAAGATGATGCCGACGGTGTGGCGCATGCCGGAACGGAGCCGGCTGACGCCGTGCCTGAGATTGACCCGGTAATTGCCTCGTGTGCCCTGGACCGGTCGATTGTGGACCGCGAAGGCGACTGCATCGCCCCGGCGCAGCGGCACCACTTCGGCGCGGCTTTGCATGCGCGGACGCTGCTCGGTCAGCACGAACTCGCCACCGGTGAAATCCTTGCCGGGTTCGGACAACAGGATCGCCACCTGCAGCGGGAACGCCAGATCGCCGTAGAGATCCTGATGCAGGCAGTTGAAGTCGCCGGGAACGTATTGCAGCAGGAGCGGCGTCGGCCGCGTCTGGCCCTGCTCGTGGCATTGCCTGAGGAACGCGGCGTGTTCGTCGGGATAGCGCTGGGCGATACCTATGCGCTCGTTCCAGTCGTTGGCGACCGCGGCCAGGCGCGGATAGAGCGCGGTGCGCAAGCCGCCGATCAGATCGGGCAAGGGATAGCGGAAATAGCGGTACTCGCCCTTGCCGAAGCCATGCCGCGCCATGTGGACATGGCTGCGGAAATGGCTCTCGTCCGGATAAAGTCCGGCGATATGCCGGCACTCCTGCGGCGTCAGCAGCTTTTCCATCACCGCGCAACCATAGCCGCTCAGCTCATCGGCCAGCGTCCGCCAGTCATATCCGGCAACGCGCGCCTCAGCCGATTTGACCGCCGCTTTCGCGCCTATCGAATGGATTGTCATGGCTTTCGCCTCCTGTAGCTTCTCTGTCATTGAGATGGGTGAAACGGCGCGCGCGGACCACCCGTTTCTTGCCGGGTAACTCGTTAGCGATTGTCTCGGGGATTTCGTTGAATACAATGCAGCGGGGCTTGCCGCGATGGGGGGGCGAATTGAGCGGACGGGTTCGACAAAGGGACGGGGCAGTCCGGCAATTCCTCGTTTGCCTCGTCGCGATGCTGGTCTCGGCGCTCCCGGCCTTGCCCGCCAGCAGCGACTGCGTCAGCGACGACGAGGTCGAGGCAAGCACGCGGATCGCCGCCTGTACGCGCATGATCGAGGATGCGACAGAGCCCCTCGAAAACCGCGGTATTGCCTATTTCAAGCGCGGCAATGCCCTGACGGAACGAGGCGACTATGACCGCGCGATCGCCGACTACAGCGCGTTCATCGGCATCGCACCGACCGTCGCCAGCGGCTACTACAACCGGGGCATCAGCTGGGTCTTCAAGGGCGACTACGACAAGGGCATCGCCGATCTGGACAAGGCGATCAGCCTGGACCCGAAATATGGCGATGCCTACTACAACCGCGGCGTCGCCTGGACCTTCAAGGGCGAGAACGACCGGGCTTTGGCCGACTATGACAGGGCAATCAGCCTCAATCCGGGAGACGGCAGAAATTACCACAATCGCGGGCTGATCTGGTCACGCAAAGGCGACGACGACCGCGCGATAGCCGACTTCGACCGGGCCATCAGGCTCAACCCGAACGACGCCGGTTCCCTGAACGATCGAGCCGATGCGTTGACCAGCAAGGGCGATGAGGAGCGCGCGCTGGCCGACTATGACAAGGTGATCAGCCTCGATCCGAAAAACGCGCATGCCTACTACCGGCGCGGCAACGCACCGGCTGACGGCCGGCGATTTTGACGGCGCCATCGCCGACTACAGCCAAGTGATCAGCCTCGATCCGAACGATGAGAGCATCTGGTACAACAGAGGGGTGGCCTGGTCAGGCAAGAGCGACAATGACCGCGCCATCGCCGACTACGACAAGGCAATCAGCCTCGATCCGAAAGACCCCAACGCGTACTTCAATCGAGGTATCGCCTGGGCTAGCAAGCGAGACAATGATCGCGCCATCGCCGACTACGACCAGGTAATCAAGCTCGACCCGAAACAAGCCCTCGCATATAATAATCGTGGCTTGGCCTGGGTGGCAAAGGGGAACGATATTCGCGCCTTCGCGGACTACAGTCGCGCAATCGATATCGACCCAACACTTGCCATCGCCTACGACAACCGAGGCTTTCTCTGGAACAAGCGAGGTGAGTCCGATCGGGCCATCGCCGAATACGACCGGGCGATTGGTCTCGATCCGAAAAATCCAAGAATTTACCACAACCGCGGCATTGCCTGGATGGGAAAGGCAGACGACGGTCGAGCCATTGCTGACTTCGACCAGGCGATCCTGCTCGATCCGAATTATCCGTACAGCTACTCAAACAGGGGTGTTCTTTATTTCTATTCCGGCTCGCTGGCGAAGGCGCAGGCTGACTTTGAAAAGGCGGCCGCTAAAGGGCAACGCGATCAGGCACTATCGCTTTACAGGCATACCATCAGCCATTGTCCAAAGAATTTTATCGAATACCGTGCCGCCAACGCTGCATTACGCGAGTTGGGTGTTTCGCCGTAACTCTGCCCGACGGATGTTCGTTTGCTAAGAAGACTGATCCGAACACGATAGAGGTGCATTCTGCCCGACTGATCCAGGCCGGCCGGCGTCCATATGTCAGGAGCCTTCGCCAGCGCGATTCCGGTTTTCACTGGCCCGCGCTAGACTGGCAGCAACCGCAACCGGACTGCCCATAGCATGATTGTCCAGACCTGCATCAATGGCGCGCGCAGCGCCGATTTCCACCCCAACCTGCCGCTCGACGCGGAGGCCATGGCGCGCGATGGCGCCGCCTGCGTCGCCACCGGCGCGGCTGAGCTGCATGTCCATGTGCGCGGGCTGGACGGTCGCGAAAGCCTGGCTCCGGCGGCGATGGATCGGACGGTGCTGGCGCTCCGCCGCGCCTGCCCTGGAACGCTGATCGGCGTGTCGACCGGCGCCTGGATCGAGAATGACGACGAGCGGACGCTGGCCGCGATCGCCGCTTGGAGCGAGCTGCCCGACTATGCCTCGGTCAATCTCAGCGAAGACGCCGCGCCCGCTATCATGGAGCGTCTGCGCCAGCGCGGCATTGGCATCGAGGCGGGGCTTGCCTCCGTCGCCGACGCCGAACGCCTGGTGAGCCTCGACCATGGCAAACGCGTGCTGCGGATCCTGATCGAAATCTCCGAGCAGGAGCCGGACGCTGCGCTGGAGATCAGCGACGATATCGCCGCCGTGCTCGACGGCGCCGGAATGCGCCGGGCAATCCTGCTGCACGGCGCCGACGCCACGGTCTGGCCTTTCGTGCACCGGGCGGCGGAACGCCGTTGGTCGACGCGCGTCGGACTGGAAGACGGCAAGGAGCTCCCTGATGGAACAGTAGCATCTAGTAACGCTGCGCTGACAGCGGCAGCCGTCGCTATCTTCGAGTCCAGCCGTTAGCGCGGGAACGGCCAATCTCCTCTTCACTGGGGAGATGCCAAGTTCGGCAACGAGGCAGGCCAAAGTCGGCCGAGCGTAAGTGTGGCGGCACGCTATATCAATAAAACTTTATCTAAAACTTTGCGTATTAATTAAACCAACAATTAATCAGCCACATAAATGATCCCGTATGTTAATGTTCTCCTGCACCGGGGACCATTTTTTGATGAACATCATTCCAGAGAATGATCACGCTGCGCCGCGTCGGGTTCAACAATATACATCGATACAGGTCTTGCGCGGCCTAGCTGCTCTCATGGTTGTTGTCTATCATCTTCCGGCCGCACTGGGCATGCTCGATCTGTCTATTCCCATTCTAAACAGCGGCGTCGACCTGTTTTTCGTCATCAGCGGTTTTGTCATGGTTCTCTCGACGGAGAACAGACGTCGTGACCACCGTGCTTTTTTGATGCAGCGGTTCACACGCGTCGTACCGTTCTATTGGGTTATGACCTTCCTCATGGTCGCCGCACTTTGGTTGTTTGCCGGTCGTGCAGTGTCTCTTGAGCAGACCACCAATAGCCTGCTTTTCATACCCTATCTCGATACGGTCACAGGCTATGTCCAACCGGTGCTTGGCGTGGGTTGGACGCTCAATCTGGAAATCCTGTTTTACATTCTGTTCGCGGCGACGATGCGTTTCGGCACGCTGACGCAAATGGCCGCGGTCGGCGTTGTCTTTGCAATCGCCGTTGCTGCACGCATCATCTTCAAACCCGCCGCCGACACTGTGCTGTTTTTCTACACCACGCCAATCCTGTTTGAGTTCCTTGCCGGCATGGCGCTCGGCCACCTGGTCGGCAGACTGGCGCGTTTGCCTACCGTCCTGGGTGTCTCGGCGCTCGTGTTCGCCATCGTGTCCATGCTGGTGATGGTACTTGGCTTCAACTTGCCGCGAACCCTTGCTCAGGGAATCCCGGCCTTGATCCTTGTCGCCGGTTGCATCAGCCTGGAAAGCTACTTCCGGCTTTTTGCTCTTCGCCTGCTGGCAAGGTTGGGCGATGCCTCCTACTCTCTCTATCTGACGCATCCTATCGTGCTGCTTGCGACCGCTCCTGTCGTTGCAAGCGTCAGCGTATCACCATGGCTTGCTGGCATGGTTATTGTCACCGCCTGCATTGCCGTCTCCCTGGCCAGCTACAGTTTTGTTGAAAAGCCGATTTTGGCCATTTCGCGGATGAGCCTTTCCGCCCGTCACGTGAAGGCATGAGTTGCGGCTGCGCTCCGCGGAACCACGGTGTCCCGCCAATCTTAGACCGGCGGCGCTGAACCTTCAAAAGATCCGGAAACAAAAACCCGCCTCGGGAGGACGGGTCGTTGGAGCCAAATTGGCACCATACCCAAATTAGTAGCATAGCTGCCGGCACAAAGCAAGAACAAAATGTGGCGACATCGACGAAACTGCCGATAGGCGCAGCGGCACGGCGGATGACATGGCTCTTGCCGTTGTTAAAAATCTCTCATAAGGTATTTTCATATCAGAAAGAAAATACGATCATTTCTTTCCCTTTATGAAAGCCTGAGCGTTTGCGGGAACATCTCGATCAGACCGACCGGCGACTGGTCAAGCTGCTGTCGCAAGATGCGCAGCTTGGCGTCAACCGCCTCGCTGAGAAGATGGCGATCTCGGTGCCGACGGTGCGCATGCGGCTGCGCAACCTGCTCGACCGCAACCTGCTCAAGATCGTCGGGCTGCTCAACCTGACCGAACGCCCTGAGCTGATCTCGGCCATCGTCGGCATCAATGCGCAGGGACGCGGCCGCGCCCGGGAACTGGCGCAGCGCATCTCCGAACTGCCTTTCGTGAACTCGGCCGCCGTCGTCACCGGGCGCTTCGACATCATCGTCGACGTGACCGTGGCCGGTGATGTCGCCGATCTCTACCGCGTCACCAGCGAGCTGATCCCCGGCGCCGGCGAGCCGGGCGAAGTCGTGCGCAGCGAGACCTTCGTCGTCATGGCGTCCTGCAACAAATGGGTCAGCCTGCCGGAAGGCTGCTGGTCGGACGAGACGCGGAAGGAAATGGCATGAAGATCGCGGTTCTCGGCGGCCTCGGCCTGCAAGGCCGGGCGGCGATCGCCGATCTCGTTGCCAGCGACGGCGTCGAGCAAGTGGTCTGTGTCGACACGGCAACCGACGGCGCTGCGCGGCTTGGTGGCCTGACCGACCTTGCCAGGGTGCGTTTTGTCGTGCCGGAGGGCGCGATCGGTCCGGTGCTGGCCGATGTGATGAAGGACGTCGATGCGGTCATCGACCTGTTGCCGCAGCCGCTGATGCGCGACGCGGTGCAGGCGGCGATCGCGACGCGCACGCCGCTGGTCACCACCAATTACGGCAAGGCCATCGCCGATCTCGCTCCCGAGGCCGAAAAGGCCGGCGTGTCGATCGTGACCGAATGCGGGCTCGACCCCGGCATCGACCTGGTGCTCTACGCGCGCGCCGCCAGCCAGTTCGACACCATCACCGCGATCGATTCCTACTGCGGCGGCATTCCCGAGCCGAAGGCGGTGGTCGAGCCGCTGCGCTACAAGGTGAGCTGGAATTTCGACATGGTTCTGGTCAGCCAGAACCGCGACAGCGTGCTGGTCGAGGACGGCAAACGGGTCGATGTGCCGGCCGCCCGCCAGCACGACAATCGTTTCATCCACGAGATCGAGGTGGCGGGACTGGGCAGGCTCGAAGCCTTCCCCAATGGCGACGCGCCGCATTATGCCGGCATGCTCGCCGCCGCCAAGGGGCTGCAGCGCTCCGGCCGCTATTCGCTTCGCTGGCCCGGCTGGTCAGCGTTCTGGGCGCCGCTGAAGCAGCTCGGCTTCCTGTCCGAGGACAAGGTGCAAAGCACCGGTGCCAGCCCACGCGAATTCCTCGGCCGGCTGCTTGGCCCGCAACTGCAATATGGCGCCGACGAAAAGGACCTTTGCGTGATGCGCAACGTCTTTGTCGGCAGCGAAGGCGGCCGCCGCAAGACGGTGACCTCGGAGCTGGTCATCGAACGCGACCTCGCCTCGGGCCTGTTCGGCATGAGCCTCGGCGTCGGCTATCCCGCCAGCATTGTGGCGCAGATGCTGGCACGGCGCGAGATCGCCGCGCCCGGCCTGCTCAATCCGCTGCTGCATGTTCCCGATGGCCGCTTCCTCGATGAGCTGGCCAGGCGCGGCATCAAGGTTGCCGAAACGGTGAGCTGGGACTGAAGGATTTTCGAACGGTGGTCGCCGCCGGCAACGGCGCTGCCGCTCAAAAAGCACCTCGATGGGGTGAAACAACAAGTGGAACAACAAACGAAACAAGGAGGAATGCCCAAATGAAGATTGCCAAGCTTTTCATCGCCGGCCTTGCGCTCGCTGGCCTTACCGCTGCCGCCAGTGCGGGAACGCTCGACGAGATCACCAAGCGCGGAGAGTTGCGCGTCGCCGTGCAGACGCAAGGACCGCCCTTCTCGCTAGTGGGTGCTGCCGGCGAACGCACCGGCAGTTCGGTCGAACTCGCCGAACTGATGGCCAAGGAAATGGGCGTCAAGATCACCTTCCTCGACTTCGACTGGGACGGCCTGATCCCGGCGCTGCTGTCGGGCAAGGCCGATCTTCTGGTCGCCGATATGACGCCGACATTGGCGCGTGGCATGAAGGTCGCCTTCACCAAGCCTTACATGTACACGGGCAGCACAGTCTTCACCAAGGCTGGTACCGCCTTCAAGTCCACCGAGGACTGCAAGGCCAAGGGCACCAAGATTGCGGTGCTGCTCGGCGCCACCGGCGAGAAGGAAGCCAAGGCCGCCTTCCCCGATGCCGACATCAAGAGCTACAAGGGCGGCGGCCCGCTGCTGCTCGACGCCGTCAACAACGGCCAGGCCGATTGCGGCGTCAACGACGTCTCGGCGGTCAAGGGCCAGTCGACCGCTTACCCGGCCGGCAGCTTCATCATCATGCCGGACATGCTGTCGAAGGAGCCGCTGGCCTTCGCCACGCGCTATGACGAGCAGGACCTGCTGGTCTGGATGAACCTGTTCCTCGACCAGGTCAGCCTCGACGGCCGCCTGCAGAAGAACCTCGATTACTGGGTGAATTCCGACGCCTGGAAGAAGGATCACTAAGTAGAGTGAATGGTGAATGGTGAGCAGGGAGTAGGGGGTAGGGAGTAGAGAAGAGCTACTCGCTACTTGCTGCTCCTATTCCCAATTCCCTATTCACTATTCCCTATTCACTATTCACCATTCACCGTCCAAAATGCTCGAAAACTTCAGCTTCCGCACCATCGTCGAATATCTGCCCCTGTTCGGGCAGGGCCTCGTCACGACCGTGTGGCTGTCTGTCCTCTCCTTTGCCGGCGCGCTCGCCGTCGGCATCGTGCTCGCCGCCATGAACCTGCAGCGCGGCCGGCTGTTCCGCGTCCCGGCCAAGGCCTATATCGACGCGGTGCGCGCCACGCCGCTGCTGGCGCAGCTTTATTTCCTCTATTTCGGCCTGCCGCGGCTCGGCTTCGTCCTGCCCGAGTTCGTCGTCGGCATCTTGGCCCTGTCGCTGAACAGCGGCGCCTATGTCGCCGAGATCATCCGCGCCGGCATCCTGTCGATCCCGCGCGGCCAGGTGGAGGCCGGCGTCGCCTCGGGCATGACCTATGTCCAGCGCATGCGCCTCGTCATCCTGCCGCAGGCGTTCAAGGTGACGATCCCGCCGCTGCTCGGCCAGGCGATCGTGCTGGTCAAGGATTCCGCCCTGTTGTCGCTGATCTCGGTTGCCGAGCTGACGCGCGCCGGACAATTGCTCGCCTCCGACCGCTTCATGCCGGCGGAAGGTTTCATCACCATCGCCGCCTTCTACCTCCTGCTCTATTACGGGCTGAAGGGGCTGGCGGCGCTCTCCGGGCGCTGGCTCGGCCTGGCGGGGGCACGGACATGATCTGGCAGCAGCTGCAAAGCATCGCCGGCAGCTATCCCCTCGCCTTGCGCGGCCTCGGCATGACCGTGGTGCTGTCGCTGATCAGCCTGGTGCTGGGCACGCTGCTCGGCTTCGGCCTCGGCATCCTGCGCACCGGCGGCAACCGGCTGATCAGCGGCGCGATCGGCGCCTGGGTCGACCTGATCCGCGGCACGCCGTTCCTGGTGCAGATCTTCCTGATCTTCTTCATCCTGCCGGAACTCGGCATCGAGCTCGACGCCTTCACCGCCGGCATCATCGCGCTGACCAACCTGGCCGCCTGCTTCATCTGCGAGATCGTCGTCGCCGGCATCCGCTCGGTGCCGACCGGCCAGGTCGAGGCAGCGCTTGCGTCCGGCCTGTCGCGCTGGCAGCGCATGCGCCAGGTAGTGCTGCCGCAGGCGATGCGCATCGTGCTGCCGCCGCTGGTCGGGCAATATGTGCTGCTGATCAAGGATTCCTCGGTCGTCTCGGCCATCGGCCTCACCGACCTCACCCGCGTCGGCTGGCTGGTGGTGCAGCGTGTACCCAATGGGCTGCTGGTCTTCTTCCTGGTCGGGCTCGGTTACTTCATCGTCTGTTACCCCCTGATCATGCTGGCCCGCCGGCTGGAGCAACGCATGGGCGCGGCGCATGGCGAGGTGCAGTTGTGACATCGAACCTCAAGGGTCCGGCAATATGACCAAAACCGGCATGATCGAATTTCGCGGCGTCAACAAATGGTTCGGCACGCTCAACGTGCTGAAGGACATCAAGCTCAGCGTCGAGCCGCGGGAAGTGGTCGTCGTCTGCGGCCCGAGCGGCTCGGGCAAGAGCACCCTGATCCGCTGCATCAATGGGCTGGAGACGATCCGCGACGGCGACCTGACGGTCGACGGCCAGCGCCTCGGCGACCCCGCCACCAACATGACGCGGCTGCGCACCGAGATCGGCTTCGTCTTCCAGTCGTTCAACCTCTACCCGCACAAGACGGCGCTCGAGAACGTCACCCTGGCGCCGATCCATGTCCGCAAGATCCCGCGCGCTGAAGCCGAGAAGGCCGGGCGCGAATTGCTCGCCAAGGTCGGCCTCGCCGACAAGGTGAACGCCTATCCGGCGCAGCTGTCTGGTGGCCAGCAGCAGCGCGTGGCGATCGCGCGCTGCCTCGGCATGCGCCCCAAGATCATGCTGTTCGACGAGCCGACCTCGGCGCTCGACCCCGAGATGATCTCGGAAGTGCTCGACGTCATGGTCGCGGTGGCCGAGGAAGGCATGACCATGATGGTGGTGACGCACGAGATGGGCTTTGCCCGCAAGGTCGCCCAGCGCGTCGTGTTCATGGACGCCGGCGCCATCGTCGAGAGCGGCACGCCGGATGAGTTCTTCTCCAACCCGAAGACCGACCGCAGCCGCGCTTTTCTGAGCAAGATCCTGCGGCATTGACAGCAGCGACAATACGCACCGAACCTGCCGTCGCCTTTGCGCCGAGGTTGCGCTCGAGCCTACAATGGATCATCCGCAGCGGCGCACTATGGCGACACACCGAGCGCGCGCAGTGCATTGCCTGCTGCGACATATTCGATGAAGTCGTGGGGGCAGTCGCGTACCGCAAGCCGGTACCGCCGCAAGGCTTCATCGTCACGGCCGTCGAGCCGGTAAAAACTCCGCGACATAGAGATTGGCCTCGCATAGATTTTCGCGTTTCTTGGCCGGGACCGGGACGGGATCGTCGGCTGCGGCCAACGCTGCTTCGGGCGTCTGTTCGCCAAGAAACATGCGAAACCAGCGGCGCCGGCCAACTTCACGGCCGCGGCCAAGACACTTCGGGTCTCGCCGTCGGCGATCAGCAAGATGATCAGGCAACTGGAAGCGCGGCTTAGCGCGACCCTTCTGACGCGGACCACGAGGGCGACGAGCCTGACTGAAGCCGGCGAGAGGTTTTGAGCCAGGCAGGACCGGCGCTGGAGCTCATCCTTGCCGCAATGAGGGATGCGGGAAGCTTTGCCGAAAAGCCCGCCGGCCGGTTGCGGTTGAATGTCCCGCAGATGATCTATCCGAACTTCCTCAAAGTACCAGAAACTTAGGCAATGATACTTTCCAAATCCCTGCCCCGGAGCGCCGATCTGGTTCCTTTCGTGGCTCCTGCGGACGTGGCCGCGCTGTTCGCGACCAAATCTTGCGCCGGGTTAACGTCCGCTCTGGGCCTAAGATCTGCCGAAGCGTTCAGCCGACCAAGCGGCAGCAATGGGTGGCGAGCCGACGCTCCACGCGAACGCATGGAATGGCCGGCTTGCTGGGCTAGCCGGACGTTGAATGTGGATCAATTCGGGCTGAAAAGAAGCACAGTTCTGGCTCCATGACGCCGGCAGAGCCGATGGTGCCGCCAGCGCAATTCCTTTCTCTGCCCGTTTCGGACCGACGCTTCTCAGAACGCGAAATCCGCGGACTGAACGACATCGGCTGGGAGCCAGGTTTCATGAACTTGCAAGATCTCGGGCCCCCGGCTGTAGCCGCGATCGCGGATCACCATCGTCGTGACCCGGCCATTGTTCGGTTGATCAGAGTCCTTCGCGTCGCGTTGCCATTCGTGGTAGTTCACGACCGCCAGGTCGGCGCTTTGATGGCTGATCCGGATGTCGCGTATTTTGATACGGAAGGCCGGATTCGATCCGTAGATGCTCTTCATGTAACCTGCGAAATCATTTTTCCCGAACGCCCTGCCGCCCGGCATGATGGCGACCAGATCGTCGCTGATCCGGTCGAGCGCGTTCTTCTTGAACGTCGCATCGTCGCCAGGGCATCGGCCCGCCACCCAGTCGGTGAAGAATCCGTGGATGTCGTGGATCGTCGCCTCGATTTCCTTCGTTTGAAGGGACATTTTTTCCTCCTGTCTCAAGATGATGCTGGATCAGGCGCTTTACGCCGTGGCTTGCCCCGACCGGACGCTGCTTGAGGACAGCCCGTACCACGCGAGCCACAGGCACATGAGAAGCGAGGAAATCAGCCAGATCGGACCTCCGATGCCGATCCCAAGCTGCTCACCGAGTGTCCACCCGGTTGCCGAAAGGATACCGAACGCCGAGCCGACGATCGCGGCCCATCGGGGCAGTATCCCAACGTTGTCGCGGGCATCGTGATACGCGACAAGCGCTGTCGCCAGGGCTAGCGCCCAGAATCCGTTACCCATGCCGCCGGAAAACGCCCACCAGGTCATGAAGGCGTTGGTGTCACCCCGGTCGGCCGCGACCGCGACCACCGATGCCTCGGCGACTGCGGTGGAGAACGTGGTCAGAGCGCCGAGAGCCATCACCATCCAGGCGGAACTCAGCATCGGCGAATGCCGGACCCGGGGGTTGAGCGCCAGGTTCAGGAACGAAGCGCCGGCGATCAGGAACAGCGCCGCTGCCGCCGTCCAATGGACCGTAGCCCATCGCCCATGGCCCTCAGCGATATTCTGCATCTGAACAGACAAATCCGCGTCCGGTGGCCCGTGAAAGACGAGCGCAGCCGCCAGCAGCAGCGTTCCGGTGGCGAGCCAGACACCGCCCGGCCCGCTCATGCTGTTATCATTCGTTTGCATCGGGAAAACCTCCTGTGGCCTTTACCACGCCATGAAGTTTAGACCCGCGCCACGGTTGCCCGCTTCGGCGTAAGTACCCACGCAGCGAGAAATTTGGCTTGGGTAGGATTACCCAGATACGACCATGCCGATCAGGCCGTGCTCGACCGCATAGGCCGTGGCTGCCGCGCGCGTGCGCACGTTCAGCCGCGTCAGGATATCGCTAACGTGACGGTCTACCGTCCGCTGGCTCAGACCGAGCTCGCGGGCAATTTGAGGAGGTGGCGGCAGGTTACCGATGTGACAGAAGTTCGTTTCGGGCTCAATCGAGCCGTTCATCGCGTCCGCCGCCGAGGACCGGGGGAAGGGTGGATGCTGCCATTCGTCTCGTCGATGGGAACGAGTAGGTAGCGCCAATATCGCGACATTCATGGCGCTTCTCAAAAGCGGCCCTTCGCGCAACGGCTCGAATCGACCCATCTCTGCCGTTCGGATATCGGCCTCATCATCTCCAAGGCGGACATTCACCCATTATTCGACTAAAAATCTCGTTCCGATCAAAGCCGCCCTACTTCGTTGCAGCGGCTGCGGCTTCCCCCGGCGGCATAATCCGCATCATGAACGTCGACACCGCTTCCCCGGGTTTGAACGGGCCGGGAACCTGGTGGCTGACCGGCTTCACACTTTGGAGGAATGCCGCGATCGCCATGGCGTCATCCGCGGTGAGATGCGCGAAATCGCGCCAAGGCATGATCGGCGCCAGGATGCGGCCGTCCGGCCGTTCGCCGGTCTGGATCGCGGTGACGATCTGCTCCGGGGTCCAGCTTCCGATACCGGTCTCCCTGTCAGGCGTGATATTGCGGGCGACAAAGACACCAAGACCAGGAATCTCGAAGCCCACATCTGAACCGCCAAGGAAGCGCGACATGTCGGGCTTCCCGAAGAAGTAACCGGATGTGTGACAGTCGCTGCAGCCGGCAATCGTAACCAGATATTCGCCGCGCGCGATCTGTGTGTCATCGGCCATGGCCGCGTAAGATGGCAGGGCAACAATCGACGCTGTCAAGAATGCAAGATGAACCGGTGTCCGAAACATTGCTTCCTCCCTGTGATCTGTTCGTGTTTGTCCGTCGACCTCCCGCGCCGTCAACCGGTCGCAATTCCCCGATTTTAACCACGTCGAGGACGCTGAATTCTAGCATGGCCAGCACGTAGTAACCATCAGCGATCAATTGGATGGTCGGCACTTGTCGCGCCCCGTTGAGCGCAGCTGTGACGGAGCTTGCTCAGCCGACGCACACGCCTTCTTTTGGCGCGATCGAGCCACGCACGTTGATGGATCGACTTCGTCGCCTGAAATGCCTTGATGGTCGGACCGGGTCGAACTCGGTCGTTCAGAGTGATTGGGTTTGATCCTGAAACGTCAGCCGGAGGCGACCGGCGTCTTCAGCCGCCACACCGCATCATGCGCCGCCTCGGCCGGCCGCGCGCGCCTGTGAGCCTGAGCAGTCCCACCTGTCAGCCGCATCAGTGCACCCACCGCGAACCACGCGGAACCGTCAAATCCCCATAGCGCCGGAACCACGCCCTCCATCCCGCGGGTTCTTTCCCTGGAGGCTTTCGGACGCCAGCCCTCGCGCCAAGCCAACACCTGTTGGCCGGCATCGGTAACCCTAAACAATAGCCGACATTTGCCGCACGCCTTCAGCTTTGACATCGGCGCTATCTTCAATTGCTGCCGGGGTGGCGGTGTAACCTTCAACGTGAGTCATCATGGCCTCCCTGATGTTGATAGGACGCCGCTGGCCTCTTGGGGTGCTCACGCGCTGAAGCTCGCGCTGCGAGCTTTCGACACGCTGTTCTCGGCTCGCGCGAGCCCCAACCCGAACCACAACGTCCACAGGGCCATTACAAAAGACGACGCAACCCAGACGAGGCTGCCCAGCCCGATGCCGAACCACATGCCCAGCGGCCATCCGACGAAGGCACCAAGCCCGGCCACGACTCCGACCAGTGACGCCCAGGTCGGCGTTACCTGTTGCCGGCTCAGCGTCTCATTGCCGGCGATCACGGCAACCGCCAGGCAGAGGAACATGAAGCCGTTGGCCTTGCCCTCGGCGAAGGCCCACCAGACCGCGAATCGCGCCATGTCGTTGGCGGCGACGGCATCGGCGACGGTGGTGGCCTCGGCCACGGCGGTTGTCATCGTCCAGAGCGCGCCGACGGCCACCACCGCCCAGGCGGATAGGGTCCACCAGCGTTCGGTCAGTCGAGAGCCGGCGGTCAGCACGATCAGGCTCGCGACGACGAACAGCGAAAGTGCTGCCGCGGCGGCCCAATGCACGACCACCCACAGGGTGACGCCACTGGCGATGGCCTGCATTTGCTGGGCGAGGTCGGGATTAATCGGCCCGTGACCGATCAGGACGAAACCCAAGAGTACAGAAGCGATCGCAAGCCAGGCGCCCGCGACCCGCATTCCGGTATCGGCATGCGACATCGCTACTTCCCTTCATTGTGGCCGGATGTTCGCAGCGCGATCACTGCGTCCGTCTCGCGATCTGTGGGCGAGCTGCGCCGTGGCGCCGCGCATCCATGGCCGATCGATTTCGAGTGCAAGCTAGCGCGGAAGGGAGGGCGGCGCTTCGGGCGAACCACCCAATGGGCGCCGATGACGGCATGGGTGATTCGACCCATGCCAGACCTGCTCAAACCAGGCGGTGCTCGTAGGCCCAGGCGGTGGCGGCAGCGCGCGTGGGGACGTCAAGCTTGTTGAAAATATTGCTGACGTGCCTGTCCACTGTCTTCCCGCTCAAATCCAGTTCGTTGGCGATTTGCTTGTTGGTTTTGCCGGCAGCGACCAGGCGGAGAACTTGCAGTTCACGGGCAGAGAGGCCGCGGGCTCCGTCTGATCGCATGCCAAGCAGGATATCGACACGAGAAAGGTCCGGCATGGCACCGAGCTGCCGAAACACTGTCCGGGCTGCCTGCAACTCCAGTTCCGCACCATCGTTGTCACCGAGGGCGCGGCAAGCCTGGCCTATCATGACGCCTACGCGCGCTGCTTCGTATGGCGCTTCGACTTGCTGCCACCCCTCGAGTGCCTGGCGCAGCCAAGTCAATGCAGCCTGCGCTTCGCCTTCTGCCAGTTCCACCGCTCCCCGCGCGTGAGCGGCAAGGGCGCGCAGCGGTTCGGTTCCGTAGCTTTCTCCAATGTCCGCCAGTTCGTGGCAGGCACGCCGTGCTTCCTCGATGTCATCAGCCGCCAGCATGATCTCGACGTGAGCAGGCAGCAGCCGAATGCGCTTCAGTTGGTCGGTCGTCGCGCCCATGACGCGCCGGATTGCGGCCGCAGCCGCATCGATGTGCCTTTCGGCCAACCGCAACAGGGCAAGGCCCGGCTGCGGTTCGAAGCCATGTTGGCTTGCACTCCGATATGCCTGCTCGGCCACGTCAAAGTCTCCGCGAAGGCGGTATACTTCCGCCAGCTGGTACCATGCTCCAGCCGTATCTCTCCGATTGTTCGACTGCGTCAAACGCTCCACGGCCTGCTGCGCTTCGTCGATCGCGTGCTGCCATGCGCCGCTGAGCCGCTTGATCTCGGCGCGATGCATCAGGCAGGTGCCGCTGAAACTGATCAGCTGGGGCTGTTCGGCGCACCATCGCCCCAGGGCGGAGGTCCATTCGCGTGCGCGGCCCAGAGCATGGACTTGCTGACACGCTTCGATCACGCTGCAGTAGATCAAGCCGGTAAGCAGCGGCGACAATTCGCCGGCCGTGACCGAAACCATCGCCTCGTCCAGGAGCGCGAAACCTTCCGCGGTTCGCCGCTGGCGCAACAGAACACGGCCCTGCAAGTGCCGTGCACAGGCCACCAGATCCACGTCCGCAAAGCGCTCGCCAATCTCGACTGCGCCGCTCGCCGCAGCGTAGGCCGCTTCAAGGTTGCCCGAAGCAAGCTGCTGTTCGACATGGGGCAGCATCAGGTAACCCTGTTCGGCACAATCATGTGGCTCGCGTTCGAGCAGCCGATGCGCCCGTCCAAACCAGCCGGCCGCCTGAGCCATCTCCCCACGAAAGACAAGGCGCAGGCCAAGCCAGAAGGCGCAGCGGGCGGCCCGATGGCACTCGCCCGCGTCCAGATATGCATGATGGGTTCGCTCCAGGGCCCGCAGGTACTCCTCGTCGCGCCCGGTCAAATAGGCCGACATCGCCAGCCGTTCGAGATCGTCCACTGCGAGCGGAGCCGCTTCGCCGGCACGCGAGAAGAACCGATAGGCGTCGTCCCACGCCCTTTCCTCGTAAGCCTCACGACCGAGCACGAGCTGGTCCGCCTCCTGCAAGGAGCCGCTGTTGAATTGCTGTCGGTCTGACCTGCCCATCCGCATTGGTTCCTAGCCATCAATGGCTGCTTTGGAGCCAAGGTGCAGTATAGCATGCTCGAACGCGAATGACCGGAATGCACTTAAAGCGCTCTGAATGGGGAACGTCCCGGACGACTGAAACGGGTCGATAGTGTTGAAGAAGTCGGCGATGAAGCCGTGGATCCACTCGCACCGAAGTGTCTTGATTAAGGTCGACGCGACCTCCTCGCCTTAAGTGGCTCGGACGTTTGTTCCGAGGGTGCAAATCTTGGCCAATTTCCTGAGGTTCTGGGCGATGGCTG